>JAUWQY010000010.1 GCA_030610855.1 Dehalococcoidia bacterium | reverse complement strand
AATTGACAGCGCACAGCCTATAGGGTATCATTCGCTTGTTCGTGGAAAACACCTTCGAGCGCGATCCAACACTTGCTGAAGTCGCTCATTCCTTTCTATCAAGTCTCCCGCAGGAACAAAGATCAGAAGTACAGGCAGAAGTGTTGAAATTTGTCAGATGGCTGGGGTCATCGAGGCAGGTTAAGGACATTACCGCTCTTGATGTGGCCAGCTACGGCGAACAGACTATCCCTTCAGGAGTCAAACCAGTCAAGTCCTTTCTTGTGTACATCAGGAAGAATGGATTCACCGGAGCAAGCTTGGCTCCCCACCTCAGGGCACGGAGACCCTCCTCAAAGACGGGCATCTCCTGGCAGGCGACTCGGAGGGGAGCTACCTTGACTGCACAAGGCTACGCCGAACTGCAGTCGGAATTGGCCAGACGGAAAAGCCAGCTTCCTGAGATTGTTGGGGAGATACAGAAAGCAGCGGCGGACAAGGACTTCAAGGAAAATGCCCCTCTGGCAGCAGCCAGAGAGCAAAAGGCTCATCTGGAAGGCAGGATCCGGGAATTGGAGTCAACCCTGAATCTGGCCAGGATAATGGGGAAGAGCCAGGGCGCGTCCAAGGTGAGGTCTGGAGACACCGTGGTGATATGTGATCTGTCCTCAGGTAAAGAGCTCAGCTATGTTCTGGTCGACCCGCGAGAGGCAAATCCGGCCAAAGGTAAGCTTTCCATCGCTTCCCCCCTGGGCAAGATGATTCTCAATAAAGAAAAGGGGCAGACAGTTGATGTTACGGCTCCCGCCGGCACCTTCTGCTACCGAATCGAAAGCATCGTGGAAACAGGTGAATAGGGAGGGCAGGCATAGCCCCGAGATGTTAGTCCCGTTGGCTCGGCTCGAAGCTGTCCCGTTCCGGTTTTCTCCCGCTTCTTTATGCTGAGATCTTCGGAGCCTGTCATTCCGAGCCATGCGCCATCTGTAGTTCTGAGCCCCACTATGTCTGGACTCCCAAAAATGGTATTGATGAGGAGCCTGCATGGTTTGTTGATTTGTCTGACGTGTGGCATAATGCATCGAGTTGCTGGGCGCGGAGGGATCGCATAGAGGCCTAGTGCGGGCGCCCGCTAAGCGCTTACTCCGAGTAATTGGGGTCGAGGGTTCGAATCCCTCTCCCTCCGCCATAATGATCGGTCACCTGGGCTTTTCAAAGACCTGCCAGCTTCTTCCCTTCCTTCAGTAGTACCTTCGCCCTTTCCAGGCTTTCAGCTTCAGAGTAGATACGGATCAGCGGTTCTGTGCCAGAGAAGCGGATGAGCAGCCACGACTCGTCGCCGAGGAAGAAACGGAAACCATCGGTGGTGTCTGCTCCGGTCACCTTTGAACCGGCTATGGTGTCCGTCGTGGTGGAGTTCAATCGGTGCAGGATCGCCTGACGCTTGGCTGCGGAGATATGAAAATCCGTGCGGTCATAGTAGTGAGGTCCGACCTTGCTGTAGAGGTAACTCAGAAGCTGAGACGGCGTTTTTCCCGTCTTTGTCATGAAGTCAAGGAAGTACAGTCCGGCAAGTATGCCATCCCTTTCCGGGATATGACCGCGGAAGCCATAGCCGCCGCTCTCCTCCCCGCCAATAATGGCGTCTTTCTCCATCATTAAGGGAGCAACATACTTGAAACCCACCGCACTTTCGTAGACAGGTACATCAAAAATCCTCCCCAAACGGGAAAGCATAGTGGTGGAAGTTGATGTCTTTATTATGGCGCCACGCTCACCACGTACTTCCAGGAGATACAGACAGAGCAAGGCAAAGACCTGGTGCTGGGTCAAGAACTGTCCCCTTTCGTCTACAATACCAATACGGTCGGCGTCTCCATCGGTGGCTAAGCCGACATCAGCTTTCTGCTCAACGACCAACCGGGAAAGGTCGGTCAGATTTCTGGCAATTGGCTCAGGCTGAATCCGGGGGAATGAGGGATTTCGTTCCGCATTAATCTCGATAATACTCAAGTTGCCATTCTGGAGCATTGTCTTGAAGTAGCCAATGCCGGCACCGTACATGGAGTCGACAACGATATTCAGGTTCTGGCGGCGCAACTCTATTAGATCGACAAACTGGCTGAGATGGTGGAAGTAAGCGGGACAGGGATCCACGTAGTCAACTAACCCTTTCTTCAAGGCTTTATCCAGGGCGAGCCTTCGCACACCCCTCTCCCGCCCTTTCCCCCTGACAGAGAGGTGCTGGGTAAGGGAGGCGATGTTTGCCTCTATCTGGGAGATGATGTCGCCCGGAGCGCTGGCCCCGTCCTGAGACTTGTATTTGAATCCATTCCACGAACCGGGGTTGTGGCTGGCAGTTATCACAATACCCCCGGCAGAACGAGTAGCCGGTACGGTGAAGCTTACCACCGGCGTAGGGGTCGGTTTGAGGCAGAGGCGGGCTTTGATGTTGTTGGCGGCCATCACTTCAGCGACGGCAGCAGCGAAATCCTCCGAGGCGAACCGAGTGTCGTAGCCAATTACCAGGCCTTGTTTATCGAGCCTGTTCTGTTTGAGGTACTCTGCCACGGCCTGAGCGCATATACGCACGTTATCGAAGGTAAAGTCTTCGGCGATAATGCCTCGCCACCCATCAGTGCCGAACTTGATCACATTGGTCACAGTAGTCTATTCGTTCCGCTTGTGTTTCGCCAGGACGCCGTCCGGTGATAAAGGAAAGCGCCTCCAATGGCATAGCTTATCTCATTTTGGGGTGAGGGGCAATCTCGTGCGCTTTTGGCATGGTTGGTGCAATGTAAGGCTGGCATGGTGGTATCTGGCTTGAGCAATGCCATAGGCAAAAGCCGTCATATCATGGTCTACCGGCCAGCCCGGCGATCGCAGCAGGATAAACTGCAGACGGCAAAGAAAGGAGAGTGAGTAGTGGAAGGCAGGAACCCATGGGGCTTACTGGAGGAGTCAGAACAGGAATCTGAGATGTGATATACAGAAGATGAGGACCCGGAGTCTTGAAGAGCACTGCGCAGGAGAAGTCTTTAACAACTGAATAGTGGAAGGAAGGAAAATTTCAGACACAGAACGATAGACTTTGAGGTCTATCGACCGACCTGGGAATCAGTAAGTTTCTTACTCATGACTCCTTAGAAAGGAGGTGATTCAGCCACACGTTCCCGTACGGCTGCCTTGTTACGACTTCGTCACAGTCACCAGCCCCACCTTAGGCGACTGCCTCCCCGATAAATCGGGGTTAGCCTATCGACTTTGGGTGTTGCCAGCTCCCATGGCGTGACGGGCGGTGTGTACAAAGACCGAGAACGTATTCACCGCAGTGTAGCTGACCTGCGGTTACTAGCAACTCCGACTTCATGCAGGCGATTTCAGCCTGCAATCCGAACTGAGGATGATTTTTTGGGATTGGCTCCGGATCGCTCCTTGGCAACCCTCTGTATCACCCATTGTAGCGTGTGTGTAGCCCAGGACATAAAGGCCATGCTGACTTGACGTCATCCTTCCCTTCCTCCTTGCTGTACAAGGCAGTCTCCCATGAGAATTTAACATAGGACAAGGGTTGCGCTCGTTGCGGGACTTAACCCAATACCTCACGGCACGAGCTGACGACAGCCATGCAGCACCTGTGACAGTTCCTGACTGGATACAGGTCGTCCTCCTTTCGGATTCCTACTCCTGACATGTCAAGCCCTGGTAAGGTTCTTCGCGTAGCATCGAATTAAACCACACGCTCCGCTGCTTGTGCGGTCTCCCGTCAATTCCTTTGAGTTTTAGCCTTGCGGCCGTACTCCCCAGGCGGGACACTTAAAGCGTTAGCTTCGACACGGAAGGGGTCGATACCTCCCATATCTAGTGTCCACCGTTTACGGCGTGGACTACGCGGGTATCTAATCCGCTTCGCTCCCCACGCTTTCGAGCCTCAGCGTCAGAAACAACCTGGGAAATCGCCTTCGCCACTGGTGTTCTCCCCAATATCTACGCATTTCACCGCTACACTGGGGATTCCATTTCCCTCTGTTGCTCTCAAGTCCATCAGTATCAGATGGCGCCTTCTGATTGAGTCAGAAGATTTCACACCTGACTTGAAGGACCGCCTACGCTCCCTTTACGCCCAGTAAATCCGAATAACGTTCGCCTCCTACGTATTACCGCGGCTGCTGGCACGTAGTTAGCCGAGGCTTATTCCTTGGGTACCGTCAAAATTCTTCCCCAAGAAAAGAGGTTTACAACCCGAAGGCCTTCGTCCCTCACGCGGTGTCGCTGGGTCAAGCTTTCGCTCATTGCCCAAAATTCCTTGCTGCTGCCTCCCGTAGGAGTTGGGGCCGTGTCTCAGTCCCCATCTGGCTGACCATCCTCTCAGACCAGCTACCGATCATTGCCTTGGTAGGCCGTTACCCTACCAACTAGCTAATCGGACGCAAGCCCCTCTCGGAGCGCCCGAAGGCTTTAGTAACCAAGCGTGTGCTTCGTTACCACATGGGACATTAGCTTGCCTTTCGGCAGGTTATTTCCCACTCCCAGGCAGGTTACTTACGTGTTACTCAGCCGTTCGCCACTGGGTTACAATCCGAAGATCATAACCCCGTTTGACTTGCATGCATAAGGCGCACCGCCAACGTTCATTCTGAGCCAGGATCAAGCTCTCCACTCAAAACCTTCCTTCCACTATTCAATTGTTAAAGTGCAGTGCACCGATATTATACGGGAATCCCCTTTTCCTTGTCAAGTTTTTCGCTGGCTCAGAGGCAGGATCGCACTGACATCCGCGGTGCAGGGCGAACTTGACACTAAGGAAATTCTGCATTATAGTCTGTAGTCTATTTCTTGCGCGGCCCCGTGGTGTAGCGGTCAAACATGCCACCCTGTCACGGTGGAGATCAGGGGTTCGAATCCCCTCGGGGTCGCATCAACAATACTATGACACTTAGTCTGGCAGCCATTCATATTGGGTATCAACGAGAAGCCTGAATTCAGCTCGCGGTGTCAGAGCGAACACCTCTTCATCTCTTACGCGAATAGCCTCAACGAGGCGGAGGCTAGTGTATTTCCTTGTTCGCGCCCGGCTTGTTTCCCCACCGAGGCTATGGCCTTGAAGAGGAGGCCAAGCCGAGTGGCTGATTTGGTGCACTCATCACAGATGCCGTTCAGGTGAAGCCAATCCCCTCTATCTCAAGGACGTTGTCATCAACTCTTGTTCTTGCGCCAAGGAATTCCTCGATCAGCCACAGGTTTGTCTCCACATGCCCGGTAATGCGGGGAACCGAATACCTGGTGATGCCATCGGCTAAGCCGGCAAAGATTATGAGCTGGTCTGCGATATATCTGTCAACTGCGCCGCCGGTTCTAACATCCTCCACGAAAGTCTGGGCGACATATCTGCCGATTGATTCCGAGCTCCTGCCCGGTCTTCCTGCCCTATCAGAACCGATTCTACTACCCTGGCTTGTCTCAGCATATATCGCGAGGGCCGCTCCTTCTTGAAGCGAGCTTTCATCCTCGATTTCCTCAATTTCAGCTTCATATCCATGAGAAACTAGCACCCTCCGGCATTCCGCTGCCATCCTCTGGCTTACCCTCTTCTCCTTCAAGTGGGAGGAAAGAGCCATGCCTTTGAGACTGAGGATCTTCCCCTGGTCGATAAGATCTAGCGGCTTCAGTTTCTCTATCGGTTCAACTTCGACCTCTATGATGCCACCTCCTCTCGGCACATAGCCAGGACGCATTATGTCAAGTTTCACCTGCACACCCATTAGCTCTAGAAAGCGAAGCAGAACAGACTTCATATGATAAGCCGACGGAGCAAAATCCTGGAAAAGCCCGCCTTCCAGTCTGAATTTGGAGGGCGTCCGCGCAAAGCAAGCCAGGGGCAGAAGTGTTTGAGCCATCATGGTAGCCGACCCAGCCGTTCCTATATCCCAGTTATACTCTCCTCCAGTGAACCTCTCCCCGGGCGTGTAGGTAATCTCCCTAGAGCCCACCGAGGCGTTTTTCACCACTCCATGGCACATCTCCCGGCAGGCCTGAACCGCCCTAAGATGCTGTGCCCTCAGACCAGGCCTGTCCCTCCCGGCCCTGATGTTCTCTATCCTTATTTCTTTACCCAGCAGGCTGGCCAGCGCCACAGAGTAGCGAACTATGGTCCCACTCCCCGACCTGGCTGCACCATCTATAGTTATCATACGGACCTACTTGTATCTCGTTGCTCCTCACGACCAACCCCAGTTATCTGGCGACACTGGCGGTCAGTCTTCTTAAAGAAGTTCTTTCTGGAATCTCTTCGTAATCAGGAATTTACCCGAACACCCTCGGACTTCAACGCAACTTGGTGCACAGGGAAGTTGTTTTTGTGCTGCCTAATTCACTACCGCCGAAATCCCCATACCAGTTTCCCCAGAGCTGCCCTTTTCCGAACGCTTCCGGTCAGCAATCTGTCCGAATTGAAAATGCGGACCGCTACCGCTATCATTGCTGCCGTGAAAACTGCTGCATAAGCAATACCGCCAATTACAAGCGAATAATTGTCCAGCATAAGAGCCCGCATAGCCATCATGGGGTGCGAAAAAGGTATGGCAAACAGAAAAACCCTTAAGACGACGGGAATGGTATCGAAGTCTTTAAACATGATTATGAACGCGGAGATCATAGCAAGGGCGGTTATAGGGAAGATCAGTGCCTGGGCACTTCTATAATTCTTAGCAAACGTTCCCAGAACTATACATAGTGAAAGCCCCGCTAGAAGAGCTACGAATAGCGAGATTCCTACCAACAGATAATCTTGCATGCCCAGAGCCAACCCGAAATCTGCCAGATTTACATCTGAAATCTGGAACGAACTCATGTAGCGTGAAAATCCAAGCATGTAGATGATTGCCATTATCATCCCTACCAGAGCGCTACCAACTATTTTGCCGATTACTATGTGACTTCTTCTTACAGGCAGGGTTAGCAATGTCTCCAGGGTTTTATTCTCCTTCTCCAATCCCATCGAAGATATCACGGAAACCCCCGCCAGGATTATGAGCATCATTACCACAACTGGAATAACTGTCGATTGCGAGCCGAGCATCCCTCCCAGCACACTTGGCGATAGCCCTTGAATCTCCTTTCCCTTGAAGAATGTGGTTTCGATTCTTGTCGTCGGGTTCAAGACGAGTGCCGGATCTACTGAGCTATCTTGTTGTATCAGTTTCCTCGATATCTCCTGGTTCGCTGCTTGGATAAGCCATTCAACAACGCCTGAGGATATGGAATCCATCATCCCCGCCCCTCTCATTATCCAGTAGATTTCTATTTCCCCGGGCTGATTCGCGTAGATCTTCTGGCTGAAGTTCTCAGGTATTACCAGAAGCGCAACTCCATTGTCTTCCCTTACTTTTCGCAAGCCTTCTTCAGCATCACTGCCATTATAGATAACCTCCGCCCTCTCGATAAGAACAGACATGGCTGTATCAGAGAAATCGCCGCCGTCCATATCTACGACTCCTATGACTGGCTTCTCCTGCATGCTTTCCCCGACACTGCCAATCATCTGTCCCACAAATCCAAACACCAGGGCAACAAAAACTATTGGGAGCAGGGTCGAGATGGTAAACAGTTCCTTGAATTCTTTCTTTACTATGTTGCCAATCACTTTATCGCCTTAACAAAAGCCTCTTCTATGTTTCTAGCGTCATATTCCTCTTTGAGTTCGGCAGCAGTCCCACTGGCAACTATTCTCCCATCGTCCATCAAAGCGATGCGGTGACACAAGAACTCTACCTCAAGCATGTTGTGCGAAGACAATAAGACCGTCGCCCCTGCCTCGACCGAGCTGTTAATTATCCTCCTCACTTCTTGAGCATTTATCACGTCCAGTCCGGAGGTAGGCTCATCCAGTATTGCCAATCTCGGGTCTATCATCAGAGCTCTGCCCACGAGCAGACGCCGTGTCATCCCCTTGCTGTATGTATCAACTTTGTCGTTTATTCTCTCCCCCAAATTGGCTATTTCCAGTCCTCTACGGACCATATTCTGGGATTTCTCTCCCTCCCCGAAGAACTTAGCGATAAAATTCAGGTACTCCTTGCCCGTGAGATTCCTATAGGCGCCGGCCTCCTCAGGCAGATAGCTTATTATCTTTCTCACAGCACCTGCCTCTTTGGGAAGTTCATAGCCAAAGACTGTTATCGAGCCAGAGGTTATTTGAAGCAGCGTGGCAATAGTTCTCAATACGGTTGTCTTTCCCGCACCATTAGGACCTATCAGGCCGAATATCTCCCCCGCCTTTACGTCAAAAGATATTCCCTTTATCGCCCTGAAGCTCCCGTAATCCTTGACCAGTTCTCTAACTTCTACTGCTTTCATTAACAACTCCAGCCATCGAAATGTTGAACTCAATATGGTGTCATTTTACAAATTACCCCAGCTCATAGCAACAATGCCTTGTGTTGTACAATACAGCTAAACAGCAGATGCCTAACACGGGACAACGAACTGGTGTTGCTAACCTGCCACTTCATTATGGCAAGGTGCTAAACGCTCTTGATGGGTTGACCTACGACTAGGAACTGAACTAATATAGGGTAGCGCAATGAGCGAATTTGATATCGCGTCTTACGTTTCTCACATTGAGGCCAACCGTTCGGTCAAGGATGCCTTAATGCAAAGCCTGAAGACGCGCCGCCCTCCGTATCGCGTCTCCGTAACTGACCTCCTTAACCTTAAACAGGCTTACTTCAGGAGAAAGTATCCCGAAATCGTCCCGCCCCTGGAGAAACAACAGCTTATGTGGGCCGGCACGGGCTTTCACAAGACCTTTGGCTCGGCCGTATCCAGCGAAGAATATCTGGAACAGTTTGTGGAAGCCGAGGGCGTTGTGGGCAAGGTTGATATCTATGAGAAGATTCCGGTGGAGGTCAAGACAACCTCGACACCTATAGACACGGGAGATTTGTTGCAGTACAGGCCAACTTATGTCGAGCAACTGGGCATGTACTGTGCTATGGTCAACGCCCACGAGGGAGAAATAATCATCTATCAGCGTCAAGTAGAACAGTCGTCTTCGACCTCTCCCCTGATTGTCTATCACGTGACTTTCCCAGACCTGGAAGCGATTCGAGTGGAAATGCGACGGAGGCGGGACCTTCTGTTACAGGCATTGATTTCGAATGACCCCAGCAATCTGCCGGCGTGTCTCTGGTTCAACAGGCAGTGTGACTACTCCTCGGTATGCGACTGTCAAACCACGTCCGTGAAGGCAGCGCATGAGATAGCCGGGTTAGCAGGAGAAATTTACGTCGATAGCATGGCTGGTCAGCAACTCCTCAACAAGATGGCTGGATCGCAACCATCGCAAGCTTTCCGCATCAACGACATTGTCTTCCCCCGCAAGGCATATTTTGAGCGCCGTAAGTTGCAGGAAATCGCTACGGCTAGCGAAGTCCGGGAAGAGAAGGAAGAATATCTTCGTTCCATGGATGAGCGTGGCTTTCTCGATGCGCTCCGTGATTCGTTGCGCTATGGTGCCCCGGGCGAGGTGCAGAGGATTCCCGTGCAGCATGCATCATTGGCCGACCTGGTCCAGATCTGGCAGAGCCTCCCCACCATACTGCGTGACCCAAAATTCTCTTCGCTGGTGGAGAGAGAACGCCTGCCCCGTACATTCCCCCATTACTTTCTCCGCCTGGGATTCGAATGTGCATTGACGAACCATGTTCGAGGCAGGCTCCTGGCATATTATGTCAAGGTCCCTAAGGAGGATGCCAAGCTGATGGTCTATGATGTAACCTTTAGAAATCTGGATGCCATCAGGGCCGAGGCGCTGCGCAGGGTCGAGCTTCTGGAAAAGGGAGGAGTAGTTCTCCAGCTTCCCAAATGCCCCACCTGGCTGTGCTCCTACTGCGACTACAAGCTAGAATGTGGCCAAGCCTAGCTTACGTGTGGATCTGAGAAGAGTTTGATCCGCAGAATGGCTCCGGGTGGAACCTCCCACAAAGCCAGTTGAATTGGTAAGAGGCAGAGAAGTTCGTATGTACTTAAGTTATGTGGAATCGCCAATGTGCAATTGAGTTTATCGGAGTGGTGAAAATGCTAACAGGAATACATTTTCTCTTGAGCTACAAGTGCGATTCAGAATGCGACCATTGTTTTGTGTATAGCAGCCCAAGGGCAAAGGGAACTTTCACACTGAAGCAGATGAAAGGAGTTTTCAATGAGTTAGCCAAGCTCGGAACAGTAGAATCGATCTACTTTGAGGGCGGTGAACCGTTTCTATTCTACCCTGTGATGTGTGAGGGCATCAGGATTGCCCATGGTATGGGATTTAAGACCGGAATAGTAACTAACGCATACTGGGCGACATCAGAGGAGGACGCAGAACTGTGGCTAAAGCCACTTCACCACTTGGGAGTATCAGATATAAGCATAAGCGATGATGCACTTCATTATCAAGACAAGGAAACAGCTCCTGCCAAACATGCCTTGAATGCCGCACAGAAATTGGGTATGCCCTGCGGATCGATTTGTATTGATAAGCCTACCGTTGAAGGAGGTATTGATAGCGAGTACGCCAAAGGAAGACCGATCATTGGTGGCGGCACTATGTTCAGGGGGAGGGCAGTTGAGAGATTGACAGAAGGCCTTCCTCGGAGACCATGGGAGGAATTCACAGAATGTCCGTATGAAGACCTTAGAAATCCCAAGAGGGTGCATCTCGACCAGTATGGCAACATCCATCTTTGTCAGGGGTTGAGTATGGGTAATATGTGGGATGCGCCACTATCAAAGATAGTCAAAAGCTATGATGCCGATTCGCACCCGATCTGTAGACCTTTGGTCAACGGAGGGCCTGCCCTCTTGGTCAAGGAATACGACGTTCAGCACGAGGATGAATATGTTGATGCCTGTCACATCTGCTATCTTACTCGTCGGGCTCTACTGGATCGGTTCCCGCAATACCTTGCACCGAGGTTAGTCTACGGATTATAGCAAGGATTGCCAATTTCGTATGACACAGCATAAAGAATTCGTGCCTTGTGGCACTCGCCCGGATCCTTCGCTAACGCTCGGCACTTCTTTCATGCCGGAAACCTTAGGTGGAATGACTGAAGAAAGGAGGCAAGCACATGAATCTATCTGATGAGCGGAAGCTTGTGTCATTAATGAAAGAGAATTCTCCCCATGCATATCTCGCTACTTCTGATGGCGGTCAACCGAGGGTTCGTCCGGTATCACCGATAGTCGAAGACAATATGTCTGTCTGGGTAACAACTTACAGCACTTCCAGAAAAGTGAAGCAGATACGACAGAATCCCGGGATTTGTCTTGCATTTGTGGAGCAGCCTGACGGCGATAAGGCCGCCATTGTCGTCGGTGAAGCTCACCATAATCCCGGATATAGAAGAGAAGAGGAGAGTGTGGAAGCTGGTCACCTTCGATTTGTGGGAGCATTTCCCGAATGGGCCGGACTCTGACGAATTCCGTTTACTAAGAATCGTCAACAAGAGGATCGAATGGAGAGATAGCTGGAAAGGCAAAGTGAGAATCTATGAGCCGGCTCAAGAATAAACAGGGATACGAGCCATGAAAGAAGATTACGTCGCTTCACCTGATAGAGCGTACCTGGCTTCCCCCCTTCAGCGCTCGGCCCAGATTCCTCGCCCTGACCGAAACTCCAGACGCGTTCATCCGTTATGGGCAATTCTGGGAGGACGATACAAAGATGAATATCGAAATTGTAAACCTTAACGTGGCAGATCTAAAAGATGCTCCGGAGTGGCCAGGCCATTCCTTCAGTTGTAAGTATTGCATCTACTGGGAATTTCCTGAAGCATGCATAGATCCCGTAAGGGAGACAAAGAAGGATATGATGCAGAGGAAATTGAAGTGGTTGCAGAGTGTAAATAACGAATTTGGAAACTGCGGAAAGATTGTCTACGGAGATGGAGAGTCTATTGGCTATGCACAATACGCGCCCCCGAGGCATCTGCCCAATTCAGCGGGTTATGCTTCGGGACTGCCAAGTGATGATGCTGTATTGATTGCCTGTTTGTTTATCCCGCAAAGGCAATTCAGGGGGTTAGGCATTGGTAGGCAGCTCCTGCACAGCATCATCGATGAATTGAGGGAAAAGGGAATACAAGCGATTGAGACTTTTGGGAGAAAGGATGACCCTGAAAATCCATCCGGACCCGTGGAGCTCTACTTGAGAAACGGATTCAAAATACACAGAGACGATCAGGAATTTCCTCTGATGAGATTAGATTTATGAGTGGAACCTTGGTTAACGCAGCATCAAACCCGTGCGCCTGAGGCGGACTCACCCAATTTCTCTGCTACAGCTCAGGGCCTTTCTACGACGAAACGTTATACTGAATGAGGTGAAGCCATTGATAGAAATTCGTAACATGGACGCAACCGATGAATACTTTGTTGGGACCGGCACACATACGGACGAGTCCGATGAAATAGATTCGTGTGCCAGGAGGCGGCTTGTATGGCTCCGGGGTATGCACGAAAAAGGACTACGGGTTAAGGTTGCCATCCTTGACGACGAACGAGCAGGGTTCTTGTACGCCATCCCTATTGAGTTCTGTCCATGGGGCCCTCTGGGACACGACTCACTGGTGATACCTTGCTTATATGTGCTGAACAACGGTCACGGGGTGGGAAAAGCCCTGATAACTGCCGCGGAAGAAGAGGCCAGGCGCCAGAGTCGGAAGGCCGTTGTTACCATAGGATACCGCCATGATTTCTGGTTCATGCCGGCGAGTTTCTTTGAGACTAACGGTTTCTCGGAATGTGAGCAACCGGGGCAGTACCGTTCTCATACAAGAGACAGGGCTGTGTTGTTATGGAAGGTGTGCGATGAACATGCCGAAGTTCCTGTCGGCTTGAGGTCAAACTATAAGTTCAGACCGATAGCCGGAAAGGTAGTGATCGACCTGTTTTGGAGTACATTCTGTCAAACAAGCGACATCGAGGCACAGCGGGTCAGGGAGGTGGCTGCAGAGTTCGGAGATTCGGTGGCGCTCACCGAATACTGCGCTGACGATCGGGCGATCCTTTCCTGTCACCAAATATCGCGCGGAATCTTCATCAACGGCCGCGAGATAGGTTGGGGTTATGAAGCGCCCAAGGATGGTGTAAGGGAGGCTATTGTTCAGGCTCTGCGTGGGTGGGAGTGCGATAGCAAGTCTTGCTCCAGCCCCACATCTCTATGTCCGGAATGTGCTCCAACGTCCGCATCTGGAAGTTGGACGCATTTCAGAGTATAATCCTTGCAGGAGATGTTGGTATGGCAGTTGACTCTTTGCCACAGTTCTTGAAGAAGCTGTGAGTGAAGAGATTGAAAGGATATTGAACGAACAGGTGGTTATTTCCTGAAAGCAAATAGAAGATCCGCGAGGTGAGCCATGAACTGGTTGGACATAGTTATAGTAGTTGTTGCAGCTTTATTGGGCTTTGTGGGGTTGCGCAAAGGAATCATCAGGACAGCGTTTGGTATTGCTGGGTTAATAGGTGGCATTGTATTAGCGGGGCGTTACTACGGTGGGCTTGCTGCATTGCTTTCTCCCTCTGAAGCTATCTGGGCCGCAATAGCAGCTTATGCCATCATCTTGATAGCCACATTGGTCGCAGCCAGCGTCGTCGGTTGGTTCGTAGCAAGGCTCGCTCATATTGTAATGCTCGGTTGGCTGGATAGGCTCGTGGGCTGCATACTTGGTGTCTTCATAGGGAGTATGTTGTGCGCCGCAGTTCTCGCTATTGCTGGCATGTATCACCCCGGCATGGAGGCGGTTATTGCTCAATCTGCAATAGCCAGATTCTTGATGGGGGGATTCCCTTTGTTGTTGGCGTTGCTGCCCGAGGAATTCGATTCCATCCGCGACTTCTTCTCATCCTCGGGCACATTCGTTCACAGCTAGAATACGGTTTATCCCTCCAGAATTCCATCAAGTGCTTTCTTGAGTTCCTGCTTGGGTTTGTAACCAGTGATCTGCCGAACAGGCTGACCGCTCTCAAATATCAGCATAGTCGGAATGGAAGTTACTCCATACTTGGCGGCCAGGGGGCCATTGGCATCCACATCGACTTTGGCGAAGTCTATCTTGCCCACGTATTCTTTCGCTAGTTCCTCCAGAATGGGGGCAGTAGCCAGGCAAGGAGCACACCATTTTGCCCAGAAATCTACCATAATCGGCGACTTTGATTGGAGAACGGTGGTCTTGAAATTGTCCTCGCCTAGTATTGATTGTATCATGGGACTCACCTCCTTACTTAGAATGGAATATCCAGAGAGAAGAAACTGATGGCATTTCTGGTTGTCTGTTCAGCAATCGCAGCTTCATCAATGCCTTTCAGTTGTGACACGGCCTTCAGGCCTCTCAGAACATCAGCGGGCCTGGACTCATACCTTGTCTCTCGTCCGTACGTGACAGGGCAATCTGTCTCCAGAAGTAGTCTCTGCAGAGGCGCCTCCCTGACTGCTCTTCTGTGCTCCTCATGATACTCACTGGCCGGCGTGGCGGAGATAAAATAGCCGCCGTCAATTATATCCTTAAGAACCCCCGAAAAGCCAGTGAACCAATGAAAGACGGCCCTTTCTATGCCGGCATCCTGAATCGCTTGTAGTGCGTCCCTCCAGGCATATCTGCTGTGGACTATCGCTGGCTTGCCGTACTCTCTAGCTATGCTCAGAAGTCGGATGAGGATGTCTTTCTGCAATTCCTTGGATGCTGCCTTCAGCACTCTCTTGTCGTAGTCGAGACCTATTTCACCCACGGCAACGGCTGAAGCGATGTTCTGCTCAATGAACCGCAAGTTGTCATCTATCTCTGAAGCGCCGAGGTTGGCTAACTCCCACGGATGTAGGCCCAAAGCAGGATGGACAAAACTGTGATGCCTCTGTGATATCTCCAGCGTTTTTATATTTGATTGATGGCTCGACCCCACAGCTACTGTGGCAATAACGCCTGCGCCCCTGGCTTCCTCAAGCATCGAATCAAGGTCTTTCAGTTCGTCAAGATGGGCATGAGTGTCGATAAGGTTGTACATTAGACGCGCCTCTCATTAAGCATGGCTCTGTAATGCCTAAGTCCGTCTTCCGTGGGCTTGTAGCTGTAGAGGAAGTACCTATCGGCCCGTTCGCTGGTGATCAAGTTTGCAGATACCAATGCCCTTAGCATTGCCTCGCAGAAGTATCCAGTCAAATCAAGGTGATGATCGGGGACTGCTTCGCCAGTGGCTTCATACTCCCGACAAATGCTGCCAAGGAGCTTCGCCGCCTCGTTCTCAAGGCTCCTGAGGAGACCTTGCATAGTTTCTGTCTTCTTTACCACGTCAGTAAAATCCTCAAAAGCGCCCATGTGTGCTAACTCCTGATTCTAACAGTGATGCAGAGATCACCCAGAGCTTTCCTGTTCAATCTCATCCCTCTTAGTCTTATCATCCGGTTCTGGGACATACCTGGCGGGGCTCTGACCATGACTCTTTACTCTTCTCTGCATCTCTTGCATTCATCGTCGGGTCACCACGTGGTTGGCCTTATCAAGAAGGACCAAGAGCAGAGTGATAGCCCCTCGCCTGGCGAGACATTTGCTTGGACAACGTATTTTACCAATTAGAGCTCAAGGCAGCAACTGGAGTAAGCCCCCGTTCTCACTGTTATTGACATTACAGTTGTCCAATGCTACAGTGAAGGAGAAGCAACTATGCTAATGAGGTGTAAGGATGAGCTATGGACGCGAGTTACTGAAGGGAAACACTGATTCTCTGCTTCTCTGCCTGATCAGTCGTGAACCTACTTATGGCTACCAAATAGTGAAAGAACTGGAGAAAAGGAGTAACGGATATTTTCTGTTCAAAGAAGGTACGCTGTATCCTGCTCTCCACCGCCTGGAGCGAGAGAGACTAATCGAGGGCAAATGGCAGATACTTCCTAATGGACAGCAAAGACGTTACTACTACATAACTGAAAAGGGTCAGCAGGTCCTGGCAGCAAGGTTAGCCACATGGCAGGATTTCTCGACGGCTGTCCAAGCAGTCACGCAAGCGGAAACAATCTAGGCCCGAGATGATAGATAACACAAGCCATTATCTAAATAGATTCAAAGCTAGCCTCAAGATCGATCAGACCATAAGGGACGGTGTAGCTGATGAGCTGTGCGGGCACATCGAGGACAAGACTCGAGAGCTGGAAGAACAGGGACTAAGCAAGGAAGAAGCATACAAGGTCGCCGTCCATGCTCTTGGTTCGCCTGAACTAGTTGCCCAGCAAGTCTATGAAACGCATGCTCAAGGCAGCTGGAAAGAGGCCTTTTTCAGTGCCTTGCCTCACCTCCTGGTTGCACTGCTCTTCACCTCATACTACTGGCAAAATGCCGTCGCCTTGTCAGCTACATTGATGCTGACCGTCGGCATGGCAATCTATGGTTGGCATCGAGGCAAGCCGATATGGCTCTTCCCCTGGCTAGGATACTATATCATGCCGGTAGTAGTTACAGGAATACTGCTTCTTAACCTTCCTCAGGGCTGGGGCTGGATAGCAGCCCTGATCTACATTCCATTAGCTCTCTTTGCTCTTATCCATATAATGAGACAAACCGCAAGACGGGATTGGCTCTATGCATCACTTATGCTTGCTCCAATGCCTGTGATATTCAGTTGGTTTTTGTCCCTCGGCACAGGAAATGAGTTCTTGACAAGTGATATATGGATGGCAAGGTTGCAGGCAAAGGCGCCCTGGATAGTCATCAGTTTTATTGCTTTGGCAGTAGCAACCATTGCCTTCATCCGGCTCAAGCCGCGCAGGTATAAGATTATCAGCTTGCTGATCCCACCACTGGCGATCTTATCTGCGGTAACATGGGTGAGCCGAGGGAACATTGATCCCTGGGGTTGGCTGATACTGGCCTTCTCTATGTGTGCCTTTGCTATTCCGGTATGGATGCAAGCGAGGCCACAAGGTTAGAGGCTAGCTCTGCGTCTGATTCCATAAGCCAGGTTGGGGCTGAATATCCCGCTTGTAAGGCAGCCCCAAGTGTTCGTAGGCAAGTCTAGTAGCTACTCTGCCGCGAGGTGTGCGTTCCAGGAACGCTAACTGCAGCAGGTATGGCTCGTAAACATCCATGATAGTCTCGGCATCCTCGTTAATAGAGGCAGCAATGGTGTCCAGGCCTACGGGACCTCCGTCGAATTTGTCAATTATCGTATGCAGGACTCTATGATCTATGTCATCCAAACCCACCGAATCTATCTCCAGCCTTGAAAGCCCTTCCAGGGCTACTTCATTGGTGATCACTCCAGCTGCCATGACTTGAGCATAATCCCTTATTCTCTTCAAGAGACGATTGGCCACTCGAGGAGTACCTCTAGCACGTTGGGCAATTGGGACCAGTCCCTCTTGCTCTGCCTCTACTTTGAGGATAGTTACCGATCTCTGCAGGATTGTCTGCATCGCTGCCTCATCGTAGAAATCAAGATGATATGTCACCCCGAATCTATCGCGAAGGGGAGGACTCACCAGCGCAAAGCGCGTAGTGGCCCCAATCAGGGTGAAGTGGGGTAAGCTCAAACGCAGATTCCTGGCAGAGGGGCCCTTGCCTAGAAAGATGTCAAAGACGAAATCCTCCATTGCCGGATAGAGTTTTTCTTCTATTGTGTGGCTGAGCCTGTGCATCTCGTCAATGAAAAGGACATCGCCCTCATGAAGAGTAGTAAGGATAGCCGCTAAGTCTCCGGCGCGCTCAATCGCCGGCCCGGAGCTGACTTTTATGTTAACTCCCATCTCGGCAGCGATGATGAAGGCAAGCGTGGTCTTCCCCAGACCGGGAGAACCGTAGAGAATGACATGGTCAAGCGGTTCGCCCCTTTTCTGGGCAGCGACGATCGCTATCTTGAGGTTGTCTTTGATTCTCTCCTGGCCTATGAACTCACTCAAGCGTCTGGGACGCAGGTCGGAGTCAATGAAGCTGTCTTCAGTTGTTGTCTTACCTGAAACGAGTCGCATTGCCGGCCTCCGGAGGTCTGGCTTCTAGTACGTATCCGGTTCTGAATCCGCCCTCTCCACCTGGACAACGTCTCCCCCCTTCAGTCTTCTCCTGTAGTCAGAATCTGGCGAGAGGACCTGAGAGGGCATGCGCTTACCAAGAATGACGTTCTCCTTGAGTCCACGAAGCTTGTCCAACTTGCCTTTGATTGCAGCATCGACAAGAACACGGCCGGTTTCCTGGAAGGATGCAGCTGCCAGCCAACTGTCCTTACTCAAGCTAGCTCTGGTTATCCCGAGAAGCGCAGCTTGAGCCGTTGCAGGCTCTCCGCCTTCAGCCAGCACCCTGGCATTGATATCTTCATAGTCGAACCGATCAATCAACTCGCCAGGTAAGAGCTTCGTATCTCCCGAGGAGAAGATTCTCACCTTGCTCAGCATCCGCTGAGTAATGACAGCGATGTGCTTGTCATGTATAGTTACCCCTTGTGACCGATATACCTTTTGTATTTCATCAATCATGTATCGCTGGACTGCATGTTTTCCCATAATACGCAGGATATCATGAAGGTCAATCGGGCCTCTCGTGAGCCTGTCGCCTGCCTTGACCTTGTCCTCTGATCGAACAAGTAGATGTGCACTATGAGGGACGCTATATTCTCTCTCTTCCCTCTCTTCATACCTGATGTAGACACGGCCCTCCTCAGTGATGACTTGACCAGTTACCCTAGCTACTGCACCTTGGTATTGCTCGACTTCGCCATGGCTCACAGCCGGTAGTCTTTCTTCAGCCGTCTCTGGCAGAGAGAATATGATGGCGCCGGCACTAATAGATTGTCCGTCAGTTGCAGCTAGCTGTGCTCCGGGAGGAATCGGGTATTCATCCAGATAAAACTCAGAGCTAGTGATCTTGACTATGCTCTCTCCATCAGCGCGAGACACTTCAACAGCACCGTCGATCTCAGAGATCACGGCATTGCCGCTTGGTATTCGCGCCTCGAAAAGCTCTTCTACGCGAGGCAGTCCGGTCGTAATATCGACACCTGCTATACCCCCTGTGTGAAACGTCTGCAGTGTGAGCTGAGTTCCAGGTTCGCCGATGCTCTGAGCAGCAATAACTCCCACAGCGGTGCCATGTTTTACCAGCTGGTTCTTTCCCAGGTCCCTTCCGTAGCAGTTTCGACAAACCCCGGACTGAGAGCGGCAAGTAAGAGGCGACCGCACGTGTACCTGGGTAACCTCGGCCATGACAATTCTCTGCACCTTGTCTTCGTCGATTTCCTCATCGCGATCAACAATCGTCGCATTCGTGTGCGGATCGAGGATCTTGCTCGCCGCCAGGTAGCCAGTAACCCGTTCTTCAAACGGAGGAAGTGTCGCATCTGCCGTTTCCCGGGATATCCAAACTCCATCGGTGGTGCCACAATCTGTTTCAGTTACAATGACATCTTGGGCTACATCGACAAGGCGCCTGGTAAGATAACCACTGCCTGATGTCCTCAAGGCGGTATCAGCTAATCCCTTGCGAGCACCATGGGTAGAGATGAAGTACTCCATGGGTGTCAGTCCGTCGCGGAAGCTCGACCTAATGGGGAGGTCTATTATTCTTCCTGAAGGGTCTGTCATCAATCCCCGCATTCCCGCCATCTGCCGGATTTGAGAGATGTTCCCCTTAGCCCCCGATGTGGCCATCATAGAGATGCTACCGTAAGGCTCCAGAGCCCGCGATATATCCTCAGAAACCTTGTCTGTGGCCTCCATCCATATTTGAACAGCGCGTTCATGTTTCTCATCATCAGTGATGAGGCCGCGGCTGAACTGCTCCTCAATAAGGCTAACTTGCTCGTCAGCTTCCCTGAGAATGTTGACCCTGTTGGGAGGCTCTTCAATATCGCCCATAGCGATGGAAATGCCCGATTTTGTAGCGTAGTCAAATGCTAGTTGCTTTAGCCTATCAAGGACACCGGCAGTGCCCTCATTGCCCAGCACACGGATGCAATCAGAGACCAGTTCTCTTAATGAAGCCTTGTCTACTGTCTCGTTGCAGAAACGAAGCTGCGGAGGTAAGGCATCATTGAACAGAATCCTGCCCACTGTAGTATTGAGCTTTCGCCCGCCCGAACGAAGCAGCGGCTCTCGCACAACAATCTCGGCACCGAGTTCGATAATGCCGAGTTCGTAAGCTAACTTAGCCTCGTCAAAACTGCTGAAGGATTTTCGCTCGCCTCTGGCCCCGGGCTTCAAGAAAGTGAGATAGTAGCAGCCCAAAACCATATCCAGGGTAGGAGTTGTGGCAGGCTCACCACAACTTGGTAGCAGTAGGTTGTAAGGGCTCAGCATGTGTTCCCTTGCTTCCTTCACCGCAGCCCTGGACAATGGCACATGAACTGCCATTTGGTCGCCATCAAAATCAGCGTTAAAGGCTTTGCAGACTAAGGGGTGAATCTGAAAAGCATCCCCGTCGATTAGCACTGGCTCAAAGGCCTGAATGCTGAGGCGATGTAACGTGGGAGCGCGATTAAGCAATACAGGACGCTCCTTCACCACTTCATAAAGCGCATCCCAGACCTCAGGGCTGTCTCGTTCCACCAACCGTCGAGCGCTCTTCAGATTATTGGCATACCCGTTCCTCATCAGTTTGTGCATGACCATAGGCTTAAACAGCTCTAAGGCTACATGGTGCGGCAAGCCGCATTGATGAAGCTTGAGCTTAGGACCGACAACGATGACCGAGCGACCGCTGTAGTCTACCCGCTTACCGAGAAGATTTTGCCGAAACCGTCCTTGTTTGCCCTTCAGGATGTCAGCAAGAGATTTCAGAGCATGCTTATTACCGGTGGTAACTACGCGGCCTCTCCGCCCATTGTCGATAAGGGCATCAACGGCTTCCTGCAACATGCGTTTTTCATTACGGATGATTATTTCCGGCGCACCCAGTTTCATAAGACGGCGGAGACGGTTGTTGCGATTGATGACTCTCCGATAGAGGTCGTTAAGGTCGCTAATAACAAAGCGACCACCATCCAACTGCACTATAGGACGAAGCGCCGGAGGCAGTACAGGAAGGACCGTCAGGATTGTCCAGTCAGGCTTATTCTCACTGAGCTTGAAGGCTTCAATCAACTGGAGCCTCTGGCTTACCTTCTTACGGTATCCTCCTGAGGTGCTGCGGATTTGCTCTCGAAGTCTCTGGTGCAATGCATCCAT
This sequence comes from Dehalococcoidia bacterium, assembly GCA_030610855.1. Lineage (GTDB taxonomy): Bacteria > Chloroflexota > Dehalococcoidia > GIF9 > AB-539-J10 > RBG-13-51-36. Next base: position 28,345 of record JAUWQY010000010.1, on the reverse strand, counting down.
ATCGATTTGCTTCAATATCTGCAGAATAGCCTCCGCCCCCATACCGACCTCAAAAACAGGATCATACTTGTCCTTCAGTCTCCTGTACTCCTCTTCGTTAAGCAGTTTTAGCGGCTGGAGGTCTTCTATTTCTTCAATGCTTGCCTTCAGCTCTCTTTGGAGTCTTTCGCCCCTTTCTACTAACCCGGCCCGAAGCTGGTTTATCTCCTTGATCTTCGCCTCGTCATTCTGGTCTTGGGCCTTCAATTCTTCGATTTTCTTGTCCCGGCGTTCGTCCTGCTCGGCAAGTCTTCGGACCATCTCTTCCTCAAGCTGGAGACGTCTCTTCCGTTTGGCCTCCTCATCAACTGAGATAATGATATACCGAGCGAAGTAGACCACTCCCTCCAGGTCTCGCGGAGACAGATTGAGGAGCAGCGCGAGCCGACTGGGTACCAGCTTGAGAAACCAGATGTGAGTAACTGGTGCAGCCAGTTCTATGTGTCCCATGCGTTCCCTGCGTATACCGGAATGAGCTATCTCAACGCCACATTTGTCACAAGTAATTCCTTTGTATCTTGCCTTCTTGTATTTGCCGCAGTGGCATTCAAAATCCTTGACAGGACCGAAAATCCTTTCACAGAACAGTCCGTCTCTTTCTGGCTTCAAAGTGCGGTAGTTTATTGTCTCTGCCTTAGTTACCTCGCCGTGAGACCAACTCCTGATTTGTTCTGGTGAGGCTAAGCTTATTCGAATACCGTTAACGCCATCAAATCGAGACATTTTCCCCCTCGCTAAGCAGTTCAACAGCAAAACCTAGACTACGTAGCTCCATAAACATCACCTTAGTTGACTCCGGAATCCCGAGCTGTTGGATATCCTCGCCCTTAACAAGACACTCGTAAGCTTTAGCCCGTCCCATTACGTCATCTGACTTTATTGTGAGCATCTCCTGAAGTGTATGGGCTGCGCCATACGCTTCCAGCGCCCATACCTCCATCTCACCGAACCTTTGACCGCCAAACTGAGCCTTTCCTCCCAAGGGTTGCTGGGTGATGAGGGAGTATGGACCAGTAGAACGGGCATGTACCTTATCACCAACAAGGTGAATCAGTTTCATCATGTACATTGTGCCCACAGTTACCGGCATGTCAAACAACTCGCCAGTTCTCCCATCTCGGAGTTCCATTCTGCCGGAAGTAGGAGGATAGAGCTTCTGCTCTCTGTAGACTTTTCGCGCCATGAGCTCCAAATCTTCATCACTGAGGGTTCTGAGCTTAGACTCGTCGGATATACCCAGTTTCTCAAGCCATATATGGAGGGAGGCTCTCCTGGCTGCACCTATGCGCCCTCCATCCATTACTTCGCTAGCATCAAAACCACGATCGGAAAGCCATTCTCCGACCTTTTCCAGATCGGTTCCTGCATTTCCCGGATCTTCGGGGCTAAAGCTAACAGCGCCAGCTTTCCAGGCTATCCAGGTTCTGGCTAAGGCATCCTCGATAGTGGCGGCATCGGCTCCATCAAAAATCGGGTTAATAGCCTCAAAGCCTAATGTGTGAGCTGCCCAACCCAAATGAGCCTCCAGGACCTGCCCGATGTTCATGCGGCCCGGAATACCGAGAGGATTGAGAACGATATCTACAGGTGTGCCATCCGGCAGAAACGGCATCTCCTCCTCAGGCAATACGACGGAGATGACCCCTTTGTTGCCATGTCTCCCTGACATCTTGTCTCCGACTGAGATTTTGCGCTTCTGAGCAACCCATACCTGTATGAGGCGGTTGACACCGGCAGGTAGTTCGTCGTGGCCGTCACGAGAGAAGACCTTGGTTGCGGTTACTCTCCCCCATTCTCCCGATGGTATCCTGAGCGAGCTATCTTTCACCTCCCGTGTCTTCTCGCCAAAAATGGCTCGCAACAGCTTCTCTTCCGCAGAAGGCTCGGTTTCGCCCTTGGGAGTGATCTTGCCCACCAGGATGTCGTTGGACCTCACCTCGGCACCGATGCGTACAATACCGATCTCATCAAGGTTAGATAGGCTCTCCTCGCTCACGTTGGGTATGTCTCTGGTGATTTCTTCGGGACCAAGCTTCGTATCACGTTCCTCTGTCTCATATTTTTCAATGTGAATGGAAGTATAGGCATCATCCCTAACCAGCCTTCTGCTGATGATGATGGCATCTTCGAAGTTATATCCCCCCCAGATCATAAACGCACAGATGACATTCTGTCCCAAGGCGAGGTTTCCATCATCTATGGAATAGCTATCTACTAGCACCTGCCCTTTCTCAATCTTGTCGCCCTTGTTCACAATAGGACGCTGGTTTATGCAGGTGCCTTGATTGGTTCTGGCAAACTTGACTAGATCGAATACTTGCTCCTCGCCGTTTCCGTTCTTTGTTACGATCTGTGAGCTCGTCACCGAAGTAACCACAGCGTCCTGAGTGGCAAACAACGCTTGCCTACTGTATTTGGCTACCTCTCTTTCCATGCCCGTGGCCACCAAAGGACGCTCGGGCCTCAATAAGGGCACGGCCTGTCGCTGCATGTTGCAGCCCATCAAAGCGCGATTAGCGTCATCATGCTCAAGAAAGGGGATGAGGCAAGCGGCTATACTGAACAACTGCTTTGGTGATACATCGATGAAGTCCACTCTGTCTACTGATTCCTTGAAGTATTTCTCCCCCTTCTTGACCTCAACCCTGTCAGAAACAAACTCGCCTCTCTCGTTGAGAGGAGCATTAGCTTGGGCAATGTTGTATTGACCTTCCTCATCGGCCGACAGATACACGATCTGGTCAGAAACAAAAGGACTTACTTTGATAGTCCGAGCGGGAAGAGCTGACAGCTTTCTTGCCAGCCGGTTTGTGATCGATGCTCTGTTCCTGGCCACGAGCTCGCCGTCATGCTCTATATCCTTCGTGACTGTTCTCCTCATCAACCCCTCAACAGTATTGGGAACCTCGTGGATGACCCTGAGATACGGCGTCTCTATGAAACCGTATTCATTGACCGAGGCGTAAGTAGCGAGGGATCCAATCAGTCCAACATTAGGTCCTTCAGGCGTTTCTATGGGACAAATCCTGCCGTAATGAGAATGATGTACGTCACGAACCTCAAATCCAGCCTGTTTTCTTGATAGTCCTCCAGGACCCATGGCAGAAAGACGACGCTTGTGAGTCAGCTCAGCCAGAGGATTAGTTTGCTCCATGAACTGTGACAGCTGGGATCGCCCAAAGAATTCCCTTATGGCAACTGCCACAGGGCGGATGTTGATCAGGGAGACAGGCGTCGCAGCCTCGGGGCCAAGAATGCTCATTCGCTCTTTGATGGCCCTCTCCAACCTCAATAAGCCGATACGGAATTGCTTCTGTATCAGGAAACCTACTGCCTGGGCCCTGCGATTGCCTAGATGATCAATGTCATCGGGAGCTTCTTTGCCAATGTTCACTGCGATAATACGACGGACTATTTGCACCAAATCCTCAGGGGTTACGCTCGTACAATCTTGAGCGACATTGAGGCCCAGCTTCTTGTTCAGCTTATAACGACCAACTTTGCCCAGGCTGTGGCGGCGAGGGTTAAACAGGAAGTTATTGAGCAAGGCCTGGGCACTAGCAAGACTGGGAGCCTCACCGGAGGATAATTTTCTGTAAATATCGAACAGGGCATCAGCCTTGCTCTTAATCAGAGGATCCCGTTCCATTGTAGAGCGGATGAAAGCATGCTCGGGTGAGTTATCTACGTCTTGGAAGAGGGAAAGCAGGGTCTCATCGCTCTCAAAGCCGATGGCACGCAACAAAGTAGTAACCGGTATCTTCCGTTTGCCACTTACTTTGACTGAAATCACATCCCGACCAGAAGTGTCGAAGTCAAGCCACGCTCCATGTTCGGCAACAAGCTTGGCGAAGCCCAATTCGCGACCACTCGAAGCATCCCTGTCTATAGTGAAATAGACGCCTGGGAAACGAGTCAGTTGGTTAACCACTACCCGCTCAACTCCGGCAATGACGAAAGTGCCGGTATCCGTCATCAAAGGAAAATCACTGAAAAACAGTTCCTGCTGGTTAATCTCCCCCGTCTCCTTGATGACCAACTGAGCAGTGACATAGATGGGAGAAGAATAGGTCAGGCTCCGTTCAAGACACTCAGAAATGGAGTGCTGGGGCTCCCGAAACTCATAATCGACAAAACGCAATTCTAACCTGGTGTTAGTATAATCTTGAATCGGTGAGATCTCCTCGAACAGCTCCTTCAAGCCTTCTTCTTGGAACCAGCGGAAGGAATCGAGCTGAACATGGATAAGGTCAGGTATTTCCAGAGGCTCGGGCAGCTTAGCGAAGGATTTCAGCAACTTGTACTTAAGCATGTAAGAAACGATCCTGCCTCTTCTTCTCCAGAACGATATCCTGGAGACACTAAGTAAGGAAATCTAGAGTGATAAGAGCAGAAGAGAATAAGAACATAACACAAACAAAATATCATAACACCGTCATAGAATTCTGTCAAGTCAACGATTTGAATTGTCAAGACTCTTTAGAAATGTCCCCATGAAAGAGAGACTGCTTTTCTTGAGCAGCACAACTCCTCCCCGAGTGGCTCAGGCTGTTCCAGCTGGAAAACGAGCTCGAAGGAGAGGCTTCAGACAACCAGTCTAGAAAACCTTGCGATTTGCAGGAAGAGCCTGGAAGAAGCATTCACGATCCTGTCTGCAATTCTATCGCCGCTCTTACAAAAACGAAGGATTACTGCTAGAATATGGAGAAATGAAGGTTCTGGGCGGGAAGAACAGGGCCTGTTTCGAGTGCGAGGCCCTGGGTGAGTTGTCGGGTGGTAGCATGCCAGCGAGATGAATGTGCCGACGGATTACGATACCGAGAGGTCGCGAGAGCCTTCTTCGGAAGAGTCAGAGGCTAGATATCTAATCAGTGAAGCCGGGCAGAGCGGCTTGGCCTTGCACCGATCTCCTTTCGAACTCGTTTTGCTGTTTCGTGTACCACGATACTATCATTCGATATGAAAGCAATAGTCAAGACACGAATGGCCCCTGGAGCTGAACTCCTAGATGTGGAGACTCCCGAGCCAAAAGCCGATGAGGTTTTGGTCAAGGTGAAAGCGACTTCTATTTGCGGCACAGATGTTCATATCTATAACTGGGATTCGGCAGCCCAGGTGTACATCAGAAAAGTTCCTCAAATCCAGGGGCATGAGTTTGCGGGTGAAGTCGTTGAAATCGGCAAGAAAGTGAGGAGATTCAAGGTTGGCGACTATGTTTCTGCCGAAACACATTTCTTCTGTGGCAAATGCGCCCAATGCAAAAATGGCCAGAAGCATATTTGCGAAACTGAAAAAGGGAGAATCTTCGGCTTATCCTGCGACGGCTGTTTTGCCGAATATGTGGTCGTCCCGGAAAAGATCCTCTGGAGAAACAATTCGAATCTTCCTCCAGAAATAGCCACTCTCCAGGAACCCCTAGGCAACGCGGTTTATTGTGCTCTGGGAGATTATGACAAGGACCTCAATGGAAAGGCCGTTCTTATCCTGGGCGACGGGCCTATTGCCATGCTAGCGAGCGGAGTCTGTAAAGCCGAGGGAGCCTGTTCGGTCGTCCTTGTGGGCAGACATCAAAGACGTCTGGAGATTAGCCAGGAAATGGGCGCCGACATTGTCATCAATGAGAGAGAAAATGATGTGGTTGAGTATCTTTCGCGGGAGAACCCCAGACGAGGATTTGATGTGGTGCTGGAAATGGCCGGGAGCAAGACGGCAAGAGACCTGGCCATCGAATTGGTTAGAGATGGCGGCAGAATTTCGCTCTTTGGTATTGATACCGACCCACTTACAATTGAGAATTCCGGTCGATATGTCAGAAGCGCCAAGAAGATTCTTCCCATCACTGGCCGCCTGATCTGGAGAAGCTGGAACCAGGCGAAGAAGTTGCTTGAATCCGGACGTCTGGACATAACTCCAGTCATAACGCACAAATTCCCTCTGGAGGAGTTTGAGAAAGGATTCAAGGCGATGACTGAAAGACCGAAAGTTTCAGGCAAGGTGATTCTGTACCCATAAGGCTTGTCCCCGCCCATCGGTTACGCTTGGAGCTATAGCGGGGAGAGGGAGGCGACAGTGTACGCAAAGGAAGCAAAGGAATACTACGAAAAGGAGCTGCAGTCTATTATAGAAGGCGGTCTTTACAAGGACGAGTTGCTTATCGATTCACCCCAGGGACGGAAGATAAGAGTAGAAGGCCACAGAGGCAAAGTCTTCAACTTCTGTGCCAACAACTACCTGGGACTGGCTAACAACTGGAGAGTGAAACTGGCGGCAATCTGGGGTATCATAAGATGGGGCTATGGTCTGTCTTCTGTTCCTTTCATCTGCGGGACTCAAACAATACACAAAAAGCTAGAGAAGAAACTGTCTGAATTCCTCAGAACCGAAGATACCATTCTCTATTCATCATGCGAGGCTGCTAATATTGGTTTGTTTGAGGTCATTCTTGGCTTCGATGTGATAATAAGCGACCAGTTAAGTCATGCCACCATTATTGATGGGGCAAGACTGTGGCAGGTGATTAACAAGAAAAAGCTTGAGCAGGGGCAGGCTTTACTCCCGGAGATTAGAGTTTTCAAACACTCGGATATGGAGGATTTGGAAAAGCACCTGCAGGAAACCCAGGACAAACGTTTCAGATTGATCGCTGTAGATGGCGTTTTCAGTATGGACGGCGACATCGCTCCGCTAGAAGAGATCTGTGATTTGGCGGAGAAATACAATGCCTTGGTACTGGTTGACGACTCGCACGCCACCGGATTCTTCGGGCCGACCGGCCGGGGCACGCCCGAATATTGGGGGGTGATGGACAGAGTCGATATTATCACCAGCACCATGGGGAAAGCCTTGGGTGGAGCTGTTGGCGGTTTTACCAGCAGCAGCAAAGGGATTATCGATTTGTTAAGGCAGAGGTCTCGTCCCAGGCTCTTCTCTAACGCTGTGCCACCCGTGGTTGTTGTGGCCACTATGAAGATACTCGATATGATTGGCAAGACTACGGCCTTACGAGATAAGCTGGAAGAGAATACCGCTTATTTCAGGAAAGGCATAAGCGAGCTCGGTTTTGACATACAGCCCGGCATTCACCCAATCATACCGGTTATGCTCTACGATGCCCACAAAGCCGTGGCGATGGCAGGAAGGCTGGTGGAGGAAGGAATCTACGTGAGAGCCTTCAGTTTTCCGGTTGTCCCCAGGGGACAGGCGCGGATTAGAGTCCAGATTTCGGCAACTCATACGAGAAAGGACCTGGATTTTGCGCTCGGGAAATTCGCCAAAGTGGGCAGAGAACTGAGTATTATTAAATGAGAAACAAAGCTCAATTTCTGCTTCGAGGAATTTGGTTTTCTTAGCGTGGCCTATTACGGCGTTACGACCACGTCGGTAGCTAACTGCAAGGCTTGAATCAGAGCCTTGGCTTTGTCCAGCGTCTCCACGTACTCGGCCTCCGGGTCAGAGTCATAGATGATGCCGCCGCCCACTTGAAAGTAAGCCTTGCCTTCTCTGATCAAGAAAGTGCGGATAACGATGTTGATATCAATGTCCTCATTGAAGCCCAGGTAACCTATGGAGCCGGCCCAGATACTTCTCCTTGTTGGCTCCAGTTCATCGATAATCTCCATAGCCCGTACCTTTGGAGCGCCAGTAATAGAGCCGCCGGGGAAGACAGCCTTGAGCAAGTCAACGTTGTTCTTGTCTCGGCGCAATCTGCCCACGATGGTAGAGGTGAGGTGGAATACGGTGGGAAAAGTCTCCAGGACGGCCAATTCGGTGACCTGCACCGTGCCATAGCGGCAGATCTTCCCTAGATCATTTCTTTCCAGATCAACAATCATCACGTTTTCTGCCCGGTCTTTAGCACTGTGGGCCAACTCACCGGCCAGGCGTTCATCTTCAACAGCATTCCTGCCTCGTGGTCGTGTGCCCTTTATCGGTCGTGTCTCTACCAGATCACCTTGGACTTTGAGGAACCTTTCCGGAGAGGCGCTGACGATGGTCACTCCGGGGAACTTGAGGTAGCTGGCAAACGGGGCGGGATTAACCGCCCTGAGCCGCTTATACAGTTCGTAGGGCGGAATCTGCAAATCAGCCTCAAACCTCTGAGAAAGATTTACCTGGAAAACATCCCCGGCGGCAATATACTCACGCACTCTGTTTACAGCTGTGATGTACTCTTCACGAGTGAAGTTGGACCTGAGCGTGACTTCTTTGTTCTCTCGGTCTTTGTGAGGGTCAGTAACTACGAAGTGGTTTCCATCCATGGACTGCTTCGCTTCCGCCTTGCTTTGCTCATGGCTTCGGCTCACCGCAATGGCTGAATAGCCGGAACAAAGCCAATTCTTCAGCTCCTCGAGTCTCAGCTTGGCTCTCTTCAGCCTTTGCTCTTCCTCCAACTCGGGAAAGCCTGTGGCAACGAGGTAGACTCTCCCTTCCAGGTGGTCAAAGGCGACAATGGAATCATAGAAGGCGAAACAACTCTCGGGGAGTTTGAGGTCGTCCATCGCTGCAGACGGCAGGCGTTCGACGAAGTGGCACAGATCATAGCTAAAATAGCCAACTGCCCCGCTTGCGAACGGCACGGGCAGCGGGCAGTGATCAAGTCTGTATGTTTCCGATAGCTTACCCAGGGCATCAAAAGGGTTGCCATGTTGCACTTCGCGCTCTTGCCCGCGAACCAGCGTGATTTCAGAGCCGCGGCTGCTCATTACGAGAAAGGGCTCGCTGCCCAAGAAGGAATACCGCCCCAGCCTCCTGGGGTCCATGCCGCTGTCTAGAAGAAAGCTATAGGGCCTGTCCTTGATTAGCTCGAAGAGCTCAGGAGCAGTTAAGGGGGTGAAGACTTCTTCGACCAAAGGATAACGTTTCATCAGCCAACTTGCTCCCGCGAACGAGGCATTGCACGCGTGATAAAGTGGTTATTACGATGTCATCGCGGCGTTACTGATAGACTACTCTCAGCTCACGGCCAAGGTCAAGTTCCTTCTGAGTCTTCTGTTGGCGGCGTTTCATATGTCGCTTAGTCTTGTGGCAGGGGATAAGCCGCCACTGCGAAAATCGCATCGCCTTGCTCAGAGCTCAACCTATCTGCAGTGACGGTATGAGCAAACCTACAGGGTTTCCAGCACATTCCTGGTGGTGAGGGCGACTTCTGCCGGGTTGGGGGCTATAGTAGCCCCGGCTTGCGCCAGCGCCTTTATCTTCTCTGAAGCCTTGCCCGCAGTCCCGGTGATGATGGCTCCGGCATGTCCCATTCTCTTCCCCGGCGGAGCGGTGCTGCCAGCAACAAAGGCAATCACAGGCTTAGTCATCTCGCGACTTATGAATGCAGCAGCCTCTTGCTCCATGGTGCCACCGATCTCACCGATAAGAACTACAGCTTCGGTATCAGGGTCTGCCTCAAATAATTCTAAGATATCGACAAAGGTGCTGCCGGGCAGGACATCGCCGCCGATGCCAACGCAGGTAGATTGCCCGATGCCCAGACTCGTGAGCTGAGACACGACGTCATAAGTGAGAGTGCCGCTACGAGAGACTACCCCCACGTTGCCGGGAAGATGAATTTCCCCGACCATAATCCCCGCCTTACACTTGCCGGGGGAGACCACTCCAGGGCAGTTCGGCCCGATAAGCCTGGTCGATTTGTCTCTCAGGTAACGATGCACCTTCACCATATCTAATACCGGTATGCCATCAGTTATGCATACAAGCAGAGGTATGCCAGCTTCAACCGCCTCCAGGATGCCGTCGGCGGCAAAGGCAGGGGGAACAAACATGAGGCTGGCATTGGCTCCCGTCTCACTTACTGCCTTCTCGACCGAGTTGAATACGGGAACTGCCAGATGCTGGCTACCCCCCTTACCGGGTGTGACACCAGCCACCACCCTGGTGCCATATTCGATGCAGCGTTGGGTGTGGAAGCTGCCCTCGCTACCCGTGATTCCCTGAACCAAAAGCCTGGTGTTTTCATCAACGAGAATGCTCATTGCCTCGCTCCTTCAGCCGCCTGGACTACCTTATGAGCGCCATCATAGAAATCCTTGGCCTGGATGAAACTTATTCGTGACTCAGCCAGGATCCGTTGACCTTCTTCCAGATTTGTCCCCGCCAGTCTAACGACTACGGGGAGGCGAATGTCCAGTTGCTGATATGCTTCAACTATCCCCCTGGCGATGACATCTACCCTCGCCATTCCTCCGAATATATTCACAAGGACGGCCTTGATCCGCGGGTCAGCAACAAACATCTTAAACGAGTTTACCACCCTTTCGGGATTATTGAGTGTGCCGATGTCCAGGAAATTCGCTGCCCTGCCGCCACAATATTGAATAAGGTCGTTGACCGCCATGGCTAGCCCAGCGCCGTTGACCATGCAACCGATATCGCCATCCGTCTTGACGTAATTATTAATCCCCCAGTCACGGGCCTGGACCTCTAAGGGCTCTTCCTGCTCCTTATCCTGGAGTTCTTGAATATCCTTTTGTCGATACAGGGCGTTGTCGTCGAAGTTGAGTTTAGCATCCAGAGCCAGCAATTTTCCCTCGGCGGTGACGCCCAGAGGGTTGATCTCAGCCAGGGAACAATCTTTCTTGACAAACAGCTTGTAGAGATTTGTCATCAGCCGCGTAGCCTCACCTACCTGTCCTCCGTCCAAATTCATACCGTAAGCTAGTTTGCGACCCTGAAATGGCTGAAAGCCAATTGCTGGGTCGATTTCACATCGAAATATCCTCTCCGGAGTCGATTGGGCCACTTCTTCGATCTCCATGCCACCGGCTTTGCTGGCCATCATCAGTGGCAGGCGGCTGGTGCCGTCAATGAGGATGCTAAGGTAGAGCTCCTGTGCCACGTCGCTTGCTTCTTCCACCAGAACCTTACTTACCAGCACCCCTTCCGCTCCGGTCTGACGCGTCACCAGCTTGGTTCCAATCAACTGACTTGCTGCCTTCTCTGCCTCTTCGGGGCTATTCACTATCTTTATGCCACCTGCCTTGCCCCTTCCGCCGGCATAGACTTGGGCCTTGACTACAGCCTTGCTGCCGATTTCAGCAGCTATCTCTCTGGCTTCACCAGTGCTAGAAGCCACCCTTCCCCGAGGGATGGGAATACCATATTGAGACAAAAGCGCCTTCGCCTGATACTCGTGAACCTTCACATCGTCTCCTTCCTTCTCTGAAGGTGTTTGCTTTCAGCTTCTTCAACTCCCGGTTCCATTTTGGGCATTGAGGAAGCCTTTCGACTCGAGGCTACTGTAGTTGTTTGATTCATCAGGTGCAATCGCCCAACGATCCAGGCGATTGTATTCTTCAACAATCTGTCGCATTGCGGGCGAGCGAACTGTTTCATCACCTAACTGGCGGAGGGAGTGGGATTCGAACCCACGCTCCGATAAAATCGGAGAGCGGTTTTCAAGACCGCCACCATAAGCCGCTCGGTCACCCCTCCTGTAGCTGATTTCAACTCTCGCCTAGCATTATGTCAACTTAAGCCGTGAAGTCGGCAGTATCCTCTCCAGCACCGTTCATCATTGCCAGTAATACATTGTGAAGAAATGCCACAGTATCTGATTGCGTCCCCCAATTATATGGCTGTAGAGGTCTACTGTAAAGGCGACGAGGGCGCCAATTGATGTAGAGGACGAAGAAGCCAGAACGTGCTGTGCTCCATCAGGCAGAGACAGGCGTATTTGCGCCAGAACGCATAAGAGGAATTCGCCCTATTATTGATGGACTGTTATGACATCATGGGAGTGGCCAGAATACTACTACTTCACCGCCGGATTACTCAGAGACGACATGGTGAGTTTTTCGGGCACCGAAATCCCGGGTAGCATCTATGGGAACCCGGCTATGAGGACAGCCCCCCACGTGCCGTTGTCTCGGATGAGTCTACCAGCTCTGTGCCTCTCCAAAGCTCAACCATCAGCAGCTCCTCATCCTCACCCTGTTTCTGGAAAACTCCCACGACGGATATAGCTTCATCAGCTGTGTACTCTATGTAACCTGCGGGGGGAATTTGCCCTTCGACCTCATAGGAATCTGAATTGAAATCCACCCAGGTCTCCGGATCAAACTCTGCGCTCACGACATCGTACTCGCCAGTAGAATTCAATCCGGTGGAATTCAGACCAACTGTGGTGCTAACCTTGATCGTGTAGGTTGCCGTTAGATCTTCCGCCATGCCCTCAATCGCGTTCTTAATCATGCCCTCAACATCCACGCAACCCACCGGCAGCATGACCGGGGCGAGAATGGCCACAAGCAGTAGCAGCTTTTTCATGATGTCCTCCCTGAATCGTGTTACCCATTTTGTGGGTATTTGTGACTAACGTTGTCCAGCCAGTTCATTTCGTGTCAAGAACTCGTTTTCCGATCACCGCCCGACGTTTGAATCAAAGCTAAAACTGCTTGTCATGTTGGGCAAGAGTTGGGCGGCAAACCCATCTGCGCGTACGTCCGGCATGGTTCTTTGTGGTACACTTGGCAGAGCAAACCCGAATGCATTTCTTAGATGAAGGAGACCACAGCGATGATGGTAACTCGATTCAAGAAGCTTTTTGAACCAGCGAACATAGGCCAGATGCAACTGAAGAATCGCATAGTCATGCCGCCGATAGGAACAAACTATGCCGAGGAAGACGGCGCTGTTGGTCAGAGGATGCTTGATTACTATGAGGCAAGGGCTAGAGGTGGGGTAGGTTTGATTATCGTTGAAGGAAGCGCTCCGAGTCTGCAATGCACGATGCCTCACCAGGCGTCTCTGGGAGACGATGAGTTCATTCCAGGGTGGCAGAAGCTGACAGACGCCGCTCATAAGCATAATGCCAGGATAGCTATCCAGCTAATGCATTGCACGATGGAGAACCGGGATGGCGGGGTAGTGCAGGTGAGTCCATCGGCGGTCATAGTACCCGCCAGATTCATGGGCATCTTGCGAGAACCTCCTCATGAACTAACTCCCGAGGAAATCACTGAAAGGGCGAAGTGGTTTGCCTCCGCTGCCGGACGTGCGAAGGAGGCCGGATTTGATGGGGCAGAGATTCATGGTGCTCACCAGTACCTTGTCGCTGCCTTTCTCTCATCAGCTACCAACCAGCGCAAAGATGAATACGGTGGGTCGGTCGAGAACAAGGCCAGATTCTTGCTGGAGATACTTCAAGCTATCAGAGAAGAGGTGGGCCGGGATTTTCCTGTTTGGGTCAGGCTTAATGCCCAGGAATGGGGAGTAGAGAACGGGGTTACTATTGAGGAGACCAGACAGGTTGTACCGATGGTGGTGGAGGCAGGCGCCCAGGCGATTCACGTTTCAGGTTACGGCGCAGGGTCTTATATAACCGCCGCTCCGATTGTAGATACTCCGGGCTTTCTGGTTCCTCTGGCTGAGGAGGTCAAGAAGGTAACCAGCGTGCCTGTTATTGCGGTGGGCAGACTGGACCTTGAGCTTGGCGAGAGGATTCTCGAGGAGGGCAAAGCTGACCTTGTAGCCATAGGCAGGCGTCTCATGGCAGACCCGTTCCTGCCCAACAAGCTGACTGAAGGAAGGCTTGATGAGGTCAACCCATGCATAGGCTGTATGGAGTGTATTGAACGGCTATTCCTCGGCAGACGTGGCGAGAGTGTAGTCTGCGTCGTCAACCCCGTGATTGGCGCGGAGAGGGAGTATCAGATCAGACACGCGGGGAAGGCAAAGAGTGTAGTTGTGGTCGGTGGTGGCCCCGCCGGCATCCACGCTGCCATTGTGGCAGCGCAGAGAGGGCATAAGGTTACCCTGTTTGAAAAGGATGCGAAGCTGGGTGGCCAACTGAATGTAGCCGCGGTACCTCCTTTCAAGGGCGATATCCTCCCCTGGAGAGACTATCTGGTCAAACAGGTTGGGCAAGCCGGTGTGGAAGTCAAGCTTAACGCGCATGCCTCAGTTGAGATGGTTGCTGAGAGGAATCCAGATGCTGTTGTCATAGCCACCGGAGGTACTCCTGTCATGCCTGTCATACCGGGCATTGACAGGCCAAATGTGATTACAGCGCATGATGTGCTTTCGGGCAGAGGTAGAACAGGGCGGAATGTTGTCATCATCGGCGGTGGAATGGTCGGTTGTGAGACGGGGCACTATCTGGCTGGACAGGGAAAGACGGTGACGATAATAGAAATACTCGACCGAATGGCTAGCGACATGTTGTTTATGACAAGACGCCGTCTCATTGATGGTTTGAGGAGCAAACAGGTGGCCCTGGTGACCAGCGCAACCTGTGAAGAGATAGGTGAAGACAGTGTTCGCTTAAGTACTGCTGATGGTGAGAAGAGAATCATCGAAGTAGATACAGTTATCATAGCAGTCGGGTACAAGGCGAATCAGCGCTTATACAAGGCTCTTGAAGGTAAAGTGGCTGAGATATACTGCATAGGCGATTCGTCGGAGCCGCGCAGAATACTGGAAGCTGTCAATGAGGGATATCGAACTGGCCTGGCTCTGTGAACACTTGTGCCAGCCGTTCAGGCTGTGCTTCTAATCATAGCAGTCGAAGGGGTCTATCGGAACGACAGTCTTTGGTGCTGATGGGAAGGCTGAGACATTCGTGGGCCGGAACACTTCGATAACCTCGTTGGATTGTCGGATCACCTCGTGAGCGGGGTATGAAGTGTCTTACTCCAATGCAATCAGCCACTCGCAAGAGACGTTTGCAGGTGTACATTCAGGTCTGGCTTCACCCGGGGTAAGAACCCTCTGGACCTTGGCCTTGGGGTTAAGGCCCCTGAAGAAACCGCTACGAACCCGCAGGGCCCCTGTCCCGCAGTCATAGTATTCCATCCCCCATTTCTTCGCTGCCTTTTGCGCTGAACAATCGAGTGTACGCATTCTGAAACTGTTTGTGGTCAGCTCCGCGATCTCGATGTTCTCAAAAACAGCCCAGTGAGAATGCTCCAAGAACCTGGTCAGGTCTTTGATTCCTTCTCGCGGAAACCCCAGAGCTTTGGCCAATCGTCCGGCTTCATGCAAACCATAGTCCTCATGGAGTTGATAATACTCCTCAGTCCCGAATTCCTGGGGAGCTTTCATCCGTATGAATAGTTCGAACCTCATCCACATGTAGTTGAGGCTATACAACTGCTGGAGCATGACGGTATGGAGGGTATCCTTCTTGAGTGCACGGATGTCTAGCATTTTCTATTCCTCCTCGGTGATGGTCGCTTATTCGGAATCTCATCTAACACTGTGTAAGAGCTAGCCGGTAAATGGATAGTTCTGCTCGATCGCGTTTTCGATGAGTTCGATGCGCTTGATCCTGCCCTTGTCATCGAGTTCTATGGCTATCACATCTATGCGCCACAGAGATGGGAGGTTCTGGTGAGTACTGGTATAGGTCAGAGCTGAAGCGATGAGTCTTCTCTTCTTGGCCTGTGTCAGTGATTCCTCAGGAGTGCCGAAGTCCAAACTGCTCTTGGTTCGAACCTCAACAAAGATAAGATAGTCCTTCTGCTGAGCAATGATATCGATTTCCCCATGATGGCAACGAAAACCTATCTCGCGGATACGGTAGCCGCGCTTCTTGAGGAACTTCTGGGCTGCCTTCTCGCCCAGTTTACCGACTTCTTGACGGTTCATCACCTGATTCATAAGGCAGTCTGCCTTGAACGAGATCATCCGGTCGCTCTACTTCCTCAGAACGACAAGGGACGGAGGGCCCGGAATGAACGGAAGCCAAAGAGCCACGGCTTTGGTCTGTGATTACATTCCTGACGGGGGAGAAGTATAGACGGTGAACTGGCGAGGGGCCGAGCTCTCGCAGACAGGATATGTGTCTTGTTGTTCCATAGCCCTTGTGCCGCGCAAATCCATAGCCGGGATAAACTTGGTCAAGCTCCTCCATCATGTGGTCCCTGGTGACCTTGGCTATGATAGAAGCACAGGCGATGGAGAGACACGTTTTGTCACCTCTGGTTATCCCCATTTGGGGGATGGGACACTGAGAGAGGCCCAGTCTGTCAATGAGGAGAAAGTTCGGTTTCTTGGGCAGTCTCTCCACTGCTTGCATCATAGCCAGTTTGGTTGCCTTGAGGATATTCACTGAGTCAATCACCCGAGCGGAGACGATGCCGATGCCTACAGCTACCGCCTCCTTTTCAATCACCTCAAAGAGGGATTCGCGCTTCCTGGAATTCAACTCCTTGCTGTCCCGAACCAGCTCGAACCAGGGAAGGTCTGCCAGAAGGGGCAGGATAACAGCGCCGGCGACGACTGGGCCGGCAAGGGCTCCCCGCCCGACTTCATCGATGCCGGCGATCAATTCATAGCCAAGTGATCTAAGCTCGCTTTCGTGACCAAGGTCTGGCGGTCGTGACATGTATCTCCCGGTGTCACAAGGATGGATGCCATAACTTGCGCACCTTATCCCAGATAATCTCAGCAATCTTAGCTTTGGCTAATGAGGCATCTATCAGCAACCAGCGGTCGGGCTCAGCGGTCGCCATCTTGAGATAGCCCTCTCTTACTCGATGGTGGAACGACAGATCCTCTAGCTCAAAGCGGTCTTTCGACCTGCGCCTGCGTTCCAGTCCTTGTTCAGATGGCATATCCAGAAGGATTGTGAGGTCTGGATTGAGGTTGCCTGTTGCCATAGTGTTGACCACACTCACAGTGGCCAGATCAAGTCCTCGCCCGTAACCCTGATAGACTATGGTCGAGTAAGTGAAGCGATCGCAAATGACTACCTTGCCCTCTTGCAAGGCAGGGCGAATTAACTGAGCCACCAGTTGGACACGCGAAGCAGCAAAGAGGAATAGCTCAGCTTGGGGCGAAATGGACGAGCCGTGTTTCCTCTTGAGTAGTATTCTTATCTCGTTGCCCAGAGCTGTGCCTCCGGGCTCATGGGTTAGTATCGTGGGGATGCCTTGTTGCTCAAGTTTCCTCAGCAAGACCCTAGCTTGAGTGCTTTTGCCGCAGCCTTCCCCTCCTTCAAAGGTGATGAACAGGCTCAAGGATTACCTCGATTTCCTTCTGTCGCCAGGTTCCACTATCCGGTTATTGGAGTCGAAACCGCGGCGTCCAGCTAAGAGACGTTGTAGATGATGAACATAGGTGGATTGAGTGTCACGAGGATAAAGGGCATCCAGGCACTGTCTCATCTGAGCTGCATTATTGCTCTTAAGGACATAAACCGGTATGCCCAGCGCTTCGGCATCCCGTATCTTCTGCGGCTTGCGGCGGTAGTAACTGCGTGTAGTAAGGAAGAGGTCGGTTTGCTTAAGGTTCGTTGCGATTCTCAGGTCCTTTCGTGCTTCCTTGGCGATTTGCTCCAAACGAGTCCGGTTAGCGCCGAAGAGGTAAAATCGCAGTGGTTTCTCTCGCTGTTTCTCTTCCTGGTTCTCAAACCCAAAGGACGACGTTATCGCTTCCCTTCTTACTTCACCGTCTTCTTCCATCCAGCGTACTTCGGCCCTGGTGGGTTGCTGGTGCAGGAGAGCGTCAACGGCCTCGATGACATCAGGATGCACGGTTACCCTATAATACTCGACAATCTCCACCACCATATCGAATGTGGGTGGAGCCTTACGTTCCAGGATGGATTTCTGTGTGTGCCGTCGCCTGGCCTCTTCATCGCCCAGCGTAACCGTCTGGATACCCCCGATGAGGTCTGAGAGGGTGGGATTCATTATCAAGTTCTCCAGAGCGTTGCCATGTGCCGTGCCTATCAACTGCACTCCGCGTTCAGCAATAGTCCGAGCCGCTAGTGCTTCAAGCTCGGTGCCTATTTCATCGATAATGATCACCTCCGGCATGTGATTTTCCACTGCTTCAATCATCACTGCATGTTGTTCAGCGGGAGTAGCTACCTGCATTCGCCGCGCGTGCCCGATAGCGGGATGAGGAATGTCTCCATCCCCGGCAATTTCATTGGAGGTGTCGATTACGATAACACGTTTCTTGAAGTCGTCAGCCAGCACTCGAGCCACCTCCCGCAACATAGTAGTCTTGCCTATACCCGGCCGCCCTAAGAGCAAGACGCTCTTGCCCGACTCGATAAGATCTTGGATCATCTTCACAGTGCCGAACACCGCTCTGCCCACGCGGCACGTCAAGCCGATTATGTGTCCGTTTCTGTTGCGTATGGCTGAGATGCGGTGGAGGGTGTGGTTGATCCCGGCGCGATTATCGCCGCTGAATTCACCGATGCGAGACACTATGTGATCAATATCGGACTGGCTTACCTGTTTGGAATTGAGGACTAATTCTCTATTAGGAAAGCGGGCTTCAGGGAGACGCCCCAAATCTAAGACTACCTCCAGCAGTTCACTATGATCAGGCTGCCGGTAGAGTGACTCACCGATATGAGGTGGCAAGATACCAAGCAGCACATCCAGATCGTCAGTAACTACCCTTTGTAAATGCATCTCCTCGATCAAGACTAAGAAAATAGTTGTGAAATCTCAAATCGTCAGTTAACTCGGGATGAAAAGAGCATACAAGGCGGTTCTCCTGCCGGGCTGCCACTATTGCTCCGCCCCGTAATCGGCATAATATCTCTACTCCAGCCCCCACGGCTCTTATTATCGGAGCTCGGACAAAGACGCCAGGGAAGGAACGATCACCCAATGCCGGAATCGAGAGCTCTGATTCAAAGCTGTCCGCTTGTCGTCCAAAGGCATTCCGCTCCACTTCGATATTCATGATTCCTAAGCTTCCATTTGCTGAATTGGTTACTTTCTTTGCCAGGAGCACCATACCGGCGCAGGTTCCCCACACGGGCAGGCCCTGATAAACCAGTTCTCTTAGTGGCTCAATGAGGCTGTATTCTGCCATAAGCCTATTGAGAGTAGTGCTCTCCCCTCCGGGGATTACGATTCCATTTAGTTCATCCAGTTGTGACGGCAAACGTACGGGAAGGGCATCAACACCGCAACGGGACAATACTGCTATGTGCTCGGCGAAATCTCCTTGCAGAGCTATGACACCTATTCTCACCTACCATCCTCTGCCAGCGAGTAATTCTTGTTGGGGTATAGTTTTCATGTCCAGACCTGCCATGGCGGTTCCCAGGTCTTTGGATGCCTCAGCGACGATAGCAGGGTCCTGATAGTGGGTTGTGGCCTTGACAATGGCTTGTGCTCGGGCCACGGGGTTGCTGGACTTGAAAATCCCCGAGCCAACAAACACTCCTTCGGCCCCCAGTTGCATCATCAAGGCAGCATCGGCAGGCGTAGCTATGCCACCGGCGGCAAAGTTCACTACAGGCAACTCTCCTGTCTTGTGCACCTCCATTACTAACTCCAGAGGAGCGCCGAGGGCCTTCGCTTCAGCCACCAACTCCTCCTCAGGCAACCCCTGAAGCCTGCGAACTCCATCCCGGACCGCTCGCATGTGTCTTACAGCTTCAACGATATTGCCTGTTCCAGGCTCGCCTTTGGTGCGCATCATCGCCGCCCCTTCGGCAATCCGGCGCAGTGCTTCACCTAGGTCCCGGCACCCGCAGACAAAAGGAACCTTGAAACCATGTTTCCAGATATGGTGGCTTTCATCGGCGGGAGTAAGTACCTCCGACTCATCAATGAAATCAACGTTCAGTGCTTCCAGCACCTGAGCCTCAGCGAAGTGACCGATGCGGCATTTGGCCATCACAGGGATGCTCACCGCTTCCATTATTGCCGCGATTATAGTCGGCTCAGCCATGCGAGCCACTCCACCGGCAGCGCGGATATCTGCCGGTACACGCTCCAATGCCATAACAGCGCAGGCACCAGCTTCCTCGGCAATCTTGGCCTGCTCTGGGGTGACCACGTCCATAATCACCCCGCCCTTCAGCATCTGGGCCAGTCCCGTCTTGACTTTCCAGGTGCCCTTTTCCATCAATTCCCATTATAACGCCGTGCGGGCCAAACCGCAATGGCACGTATTTGGTTCCTCTGACAGTTCGCTCCCCCTGAGGGTTCGGTGCGAGCTCACCTGAGATTTGAACTTTGAGCCGGTCTAGGGTTTAGAATATCGGATTTCGAACCTTCGCCCGCTGCAAATAGACAAATCTGTGCAGGTGACTGCATGAAGGTTATTCACGGCGCTCGAGACGGGCGTGCAGCTCTTTGCTACAAGCCATTCTTTGTTTCCTCGATCTCCTTTTCGACCTCCCTCAGTTCCTTCTCCAGGTCCTTCTTATACTCTTCAAGCATCTCAAGGTACTCCTTTTTTCCGGGAAAGGGCCTGAACCCGCGGAAGTAGAAATCGATAGGCGGAAAGCCGAAGTAAAATCTCCATGGTCTCCTACGCCACATGTCTGCTCACCTCCTGAATCGGCCGTCGCCTCGGCAGGCCGGAACGACGGGGATATTTGCTCGGTGTAGGCGATATTTTATCAACAATCACCAGATAACGCATATCACGGAACTCGCTCAATTCTATCTTCTTCATGTGGTCCAATTTGCCTCCCAGAACAGCAATAGCTCGTTTCGCCCCGCTTATCTCCTGGTCGATTTCCCCTTTCTTCTGAGCGACAAATCTTCCCCCAATCCGGCAGAAGGGCAGAGTTAGCTCTGCCAGGGCAGGCAATAGGGCCACGGCGCGGGAGAGAACCAGGGAAAAGCGCTCACGATAGGGCAGTAAATGAGCTGCTTCCTCGGCCCTGCTGCTGAGTACTTCCACATCCTCCAGTTCCAGTTTGTGGATGAGGTGGTGAAGGAAAGCTGTCTTTTTGGCTGTGGGTTCGATTAGCACCAGCCTGGGCCGAGGGAGAACGATTTTCAGCGGCACTCCGGGGAAGCCAGCACCCGTGCCTATGTCTATAATACTGAAACCTGGTTCTTCCACCTCTTCCCCAGGGAAAGCCAGGGTGATGGTCAGCGAATCAAGGAAATGCTTTATCTGTACCGAGGAATAATCTGTTATAGCGGTGAGGTTGATTCTCTTATTCCACTCGATCAGTTCCCTGTAGTAAAGCTCGAATTGCTTTACCTGTCTGGCGCTGAGTTTTATCCCCAGCTTACTTGCCCCTTCAATAAGTCTTTCCATGTTGAGTCAAGGTTAAGATTCAGACACAGTTTGGCAACCCGCTTGCCCTGGGCGTTCGGTGTGAACTTGGTCGAACGCTCACGGCGAGGCCCTGTCACAGGGCAACTCAATTCTACCCCGACTGCCGTTCCTATGTCGACATGTTCGCGGGGAGCGGTCCGGTCTTTGCAGTCGCTTAAGGCGAGAACAGACCTCGGCACTTCATTCACCGCTCCCAAATCACGGCTGGATTGTCGAAGTTATTCCACTTGACAGATTAGTAGGATAAATCATACAATAGCGGTTCTGCTCATGCAGGGGGTGAGAATGGAACAAAGGGATATGCGTGCGATAGGCAGGTGTTTTGGCACTGCCGTGCTTGGGCCCCGAGGGCAGCTGGTGATTCCCGCGGAAGCCCGAAAAGAACTTGGCATAGATACTGGCAGTAAGCTTCTGGTTTTCGGGCATTTTAGTGGGTGGGGGCTTGTCCTTGTCAAGGTTGAGGCAGCAGAAGGGTTACTTAACATCATGAGCAACCGACTTGATGAGTTTGCCAGGTTGGTCAAGGAAAGCAAAACCGCCGATGTTGAGATAGAGGGTGAAGGCAAGCCAGGTTAATGGCCGCGTCGAAAGACATAGTACGTTACTTTTTGCGAGACACTATAGAATTGCTGCTATAAGGAGTAGTTTGTCAAAATGGAGAGGGGGACATAAAGGAAAATGAAAAAACGGTTACCACTAATAATAACAATCAGCTTGGTGTGTATCGGTATAGTACTGGCTATAGTGCTCTCTGGTCGGGGTAGCCGTGAAGCTACGCCGTCAGATACCGTTGTGGTTACACGGGGCGAGATAGCGAGAACTGTTTTCGTGGATGGCAATTTAGTGATGCCTTCCAAAGCGTATTTATCGTTTGGCGTCACGGGTACAGTGACAGATGTGCTGGTTGACGAAGGGAATAACGTGACAAAAGGCCAAGTATTAGCCAGGCTTGATGCGCCGTCTTTGGAATCAAGCCTAAAGATGGCTGAGTTGCAGGTCGAAATAGCACAAAACCAGGTCAAGGTAGCCCGGGCACAATATGAAATCGCTCTGATTAACGTGAAAGACGCTGCCGGCACACCGTCGGAGGAAGTGTTCAGGGAACAAGTCAATATGGCCAAAGCGAGCTGGGAAACGGCACAGCTCAACCTGGAAATGGCAACACTTAACTTGGAATCGGCAGAGCTTAACCTGGAAAAGGCGGTAATAGTGGCTCCCTTTGACGGCATGGTAGCTGACATCACTTTAACTGAAGGAAGAGAAGTCTCGACAGCGACATTAGCCACTCCGGCAATATCCCTGGTTGACACCAGTGAGATAGAGCTGCGCGGCTTCACTGATGAATTAGATATTGCCATCGTGGAACTGAACCAGGAAGCAAATATCCTGTTGGATGCCTTGCCTGACGAGGATGTAAAGGGTAGGGTGGCTTTTATCTCCCCAATAGGCACAGTCCGAGCCGGGGTCGTGTTTTACGACACCACCATAGCTTTGGAAGGTGCCGTTGATAAGCTCAGGGATGGCATGAGTGCCACTGCTGAAGTCATCATCGAGCGTCGTGATGATGTATTGTTGATACCGAACAGAGCTATTCGGGGTACCTGGGAAAACCCAGTGGTTAAAGTGTACATAGATGGGCAAGAGGAGGAACGGGAAATTACCTTGGGGCTATCTGACGGCATAAATACTGAAGTTCTGTCCGGATTGGAGGAGGGAGAAGAAGTGGTGCTACCTGCTCCTGAGGAGCGGCGACCCGGCTTCTTCATGTAGCAAATGCTTGAACTTGAAAACATAACCAAAGTGTATAAAGCGGGGCAGACCGAAATTCCTGCTCTGCGGGGGATTAGCTGCCGCATTGAGTCAGGGGAGATGGTATCTATCATAGGGCCTTCCGGCTCGGGGAAGTCCACCCTGATGAATATCATCGGGTGTCTTGACAGCCCGACTTCAGGACAATACCGCCTTGATGGGATGGTAGTAAGTGAGCTCAACGATGATCAACTGGCTGAGATAAGAAACAAGAAGATAGGCTTCGTGTTTCAGAGCTTCAACCTGCTCTCCAGGACATCTGCCTTGGCCAATGTGGAGTTGCCGCTCATCTATGGTGGCGCGGATAACCGCCGCCAGAGAGCGTTACAGGTCCTTGAGTCGGTAGGATTGGCTGACCGGGTTACTCATAGACCAAGCCAACTAAGTGGAGGGGAGCAACAAAGAGTGGCCATCGCTCGGGCCTTGGTCAATAATCCCTCTCTCATCCTAGCTGATGAGCCTACGGGCAATGTTGATACCCGGACTAGCCAGGAAATCATGCTGCTTTTTAGGCAGTTGAATGAGCAAGGAATGACCATTGTTTTGGTTACTCATGATGCAGATATCGCTGCGTGTACTCAACGCATCATTAGAATTCGCGACGGTCTGATAGAGGCATCGGGATGAAACTCCGGGACTGTATTACTACTGCTATACAGGCTTTGTTCCGTAATAAGCTAAGGTCAATTTTGACCATGCTGGGCATACTGATTGGCGTGGGCGCGGTTGTCGCTATAATGTCTTTGGGACAGGCGCAGGAGGCTGAGATGGAGAAAGCCTTTGCTGCCATGGGGTCTAATCTGATATACGTCATGCCGCATGACCTCAGTGGAGTTGGGATGGGGGGGGCGGTGGGCGGCGCTGCAACACTGACTTTGGAAGACGCCCAGGCGATTGCCCGGGACGCCCCTTCGGTGGCGGGGGTGGCGCCAGCGGCGCAACGTTATAATGCTCAAATCGCGGCCGGTAGAGAAAAGCTCGTGAGCATAATTGCCGGGGTAACTCCGCCATACGAGTCGATTAACAATCTTAGCCTGGCTCAGGGTAACTTCATAACCGAATACGACGATAAAGCGAAATCAAGGGTGGTTGTCCTGGGAAGCGAGACAGGGAAGACCCTTTTCGGGGAGATGGACCCTACTGGCCAGAGCATGACGATTGATGGGCGCCAATTCGAGGTCATCGGCCTATTGGAAACCAAGGGGGTTGGGTTTGGAAATGAGGACTTAACTGCATACGTTCCGTTATCTACTTTCTATGCCACTTTGGCGCCCGATCAGGTAACCAGCCGGGGGCACGGCGTCCAGACTATCGCCGTTCAAGCCAATAGTACAGATGAGATAAGCTCCGCCATGGACGAAATTACCACTATCCTGGAGGATCGCCATCGCGTCAGGGCAGGGGATGAAGCGGACTTCAGAGTCATCAGCACGGAGTCTATAGCTGGCATTGCCGGAGAAATGCTAGGACTGATCCGATTGATTCTTGCAGCTATAGCTGGTATTTCTTTGCTTGTCGGCGGCATTGGGATTATGAACATCATGCTGGTTTCGGTAACTGAGCGAATCAGGGAAATCGGCTTACGCAAAGCAGTAGGGGCCAAGCGGCGGGATATTCTGATTCAATTCCTCACTGAGGCTGCCACGCTTAGTTTTTGTGGTGGTGCCTTAGGGGTGGGACTAGCGTGGATTATGATTCAGTTTGCCTCCGCTATGGCGACGAGCGCCGGTTTTCCCATGAACGTCATGCTTTCCGGTGGCGTTGTTGTCATGGCGCTGGGAATAGCGATTTGCATCGGGCTTGCTTCAGGATTGTACCCGGCAATCCGGGCGGCACGACTCGACCCAATTGAATCCCTGCGTCACGAGTAGGCTACTTCCCCCGGATTAAAGACAGGAATTCAGTGCGAGTTGCTGCTTTGCTGCGGAAGATTCCCCTTACTGATGAGGTTATCACAGTTGTTCCCGGCTTCTTTATCCCGCGCATAACCATGCATAAGTGCTCGGCCCGGACAACCACGGCCACTCCATCGGGTTGAAGTGCTTCAAAGATGGCGTCAGCAATCTGCTTGGTCATCCTTTCCTGAAGTTGGGGACGCCTGGCGCAGATTTCTACCACCCTGGCCAGCTTGCTCACCCCTACGACCTTGCCGCCAGGACTCGGAATGTAACCCACGTGAGCTACTCCGTAGAAAGGCAGAAGATGGTGTTCACACATGGAGTAGAAAGAGATGTCTCTCAGAATCACCATTTCTTCATACCCCTCCTCAAAATCCACCGCTAGTTCGGCCTTTGGATCAACGTCCATGCCGGAGAAGAGCTCAACATACATTGCGGCCACCCTCTGTGGCGTATCCTTTATGCTCTCTCTGTGCGGATCCTCACCGATTGCCTCGAGTATGGAAGCCATTGCCAGTTTGATTTCATCCTGATTAACCATCTAAGTCCCCCTCTGTCTGAAGTTTACACCGTTCCGATCTGCGCTGACATAGCAATCTGGACCGAGGTGAAGAAACGGCTTCACTGCCTTGAGGTCAAGCATCTCCTTCGAAGTAAACGCTTCCTCAATAACGTGTACGGCGACAACATCACCAAACACCCAGACGTGGTCACCATAGTGCCTACTATCCACGAGCTTGCGTTCACAGGCAGCGTAAGCATCCTTCAGTACGCGTACGGCTGTCCTCAGATACTTCTCTTTCTCAATATTGAATGCCTTGAATTCGTCCATTTTCTGCCCGGAACTACCGCAGCCGGATCAGGCGCGGCACAACCTGACACTCGGGTCTGCCCTGACGTCCAGGTGGAATCCGGTCGCCTCAGTGTCATTCGTGTCAGAATGTGATGGGTAGTGCTGTTGAGGATGGCGAGGATAACCGGGATCCTGTCTGCTGCCGGGTCTTGTTGGAAGGAAGAGATGTGTGCCTCCAATGAGTCAGGTCACCATACCTGCTCCGGGATAAGCGACGACCTGTTCGCTACCGACAACCCCTCTGCCCAGAAGGGCGACGTGATATCCTTCTTCACCTCGTTCTATCGTCTCCGCAAAACTTCGCTTATAGCCCAATACTGCTTGTCTGGATCCAGGCGGTTTTCAATCCTGCTTTCCTCTTTCCACTTCTCAAACGAGGCAATCAAGTCCCTCTCCGTCAGCCCTTCCCTGGCTTCCCCTTCAAGCTGGCGCTCAGAATCCCTATCTATGACCTTAAGCATCCAGTAACCGCCGATGGTTTGGACCGATTCATCCCTAACTGGCTCGCTCACCTCGTTGGGGGTAAGGTTGAAGGCAACCTCGTCGAAAGCCTCGCTACCCACATCCCCCTTTTTCAGCCAACCAAGCTCGCCGCCCTCGGTTTTGCTTTCGTGCTGTGAACGCTGTTCAGCTAGAGACGTGAAGTTTCCACCAACCAACTCGGCTCTGATCCGCTCTGCCTCTGCCTTGTTGCCTAGCAACATAGCTCTGGCTTTCACCTCTATCTCATCTTCCTCATCGATGGCATCAATCTCTATCAGCCAGTAGCCGATGCTCTTGATCGCCGTTTCATCATAAATGGACTCGCCTATGTCGCCCGCTGTAATGTTGAAAGCCGCTTCTCCGATGATGGTGTTGGGCATTAGCTCCCTGGGCAGCCATCCCAAATCTCCTTTAGTCTGGGGCTGGCAAGAAAACTCATCAACCAACGCGGTGAAGTTACCACCAGCCTGGATTGCGGTCATCGCTGCATCAGCTGCCTCTTCGCTCTCCACTAACATTACTTGCACATGAGCTTGCTCCATTTTGTCAGGCAGCTGGGAATCGAAGTAGTCCTTGAGCTTTTCCTCCAACAAAAGGGAGCCGATTATATCTCTGTAAACCTTATCATCGGGCAATTCCCTCTCTTTGAGCTCCGCTTCAATCTCCTGACGGCTGACCTCAATTCCCAACTCTTTCTTAGCCTGCTGTCTCATCACTTCAACATCGATAATGGTGTCGGCCACTATGTCAGCCATATAATTGATGAAGTATGGGTCTGTCTCTTCTCCGGTATAAGCATCGAGCATATCTACGTAGTAACCCATGGTAAATGAGGCATCATTCACCCTGATCACAACCTCGCGCGAGGGCGCAACTCTGTCGTTATAGACTCCATAGCCCACCCAGCTCACGAGTCCAGCAAGGAGAACAGCAGCGGCGATTATCACGATGCGGCGCATCCTCATCTGGCGCTGCCATTTGGAGAGTTGGTGCTTCGTGGGGGCTGGTTTGGGTATAGCTCTTTTCTGTTTCTTAGCCAAGAATCACAACCTGACAAACTTATGTTTTCTTTGCTGTGACCAGTATGATAACATATTACTGAGGGCAAAGCGACGGGGTGTAGCGCAGCCTGGTAGCGCACCTGAATGGGGTTCAGGTGGTCAGAGGTTCAAATCCTCTCACCCCGAGTTTGTATTGGGAATAAAGTGGTCAGACCACCTAATACCTCGGAAAAGCTAAAGGTGGCTGAATCTAATATAGACCACCTAATACGGTGGAAATAGGGCGGGTCCGCAAAATGAATAATGGTTACTGCAATAAGACAAGTAGCCCACCCTGGCACGTCCCTAAAGTCGCTCGTCAATGGCTTTGTCCTTACTAAACAAACGGAAGGCAAAAGTCCCCGCACGGTAGAGTTCTACTCGGAAAACCTCAAGCGTTTCCTGTGGTATGCATCAAAGCAAGGTTGGAGTGATGATATTCGCATGCTCACGGAATGGTATATCCGGGAATTCTTAGGGTATTTAGCCAATGAGAAGTGTCGCTGGGGACTGGAAGGCAACGGCTCGGAAACATCTCGAATCAAAGTGTCACACACTACAGTTCACCATTACTTTGTGGTGCTGGCAAACTTCTTCGGCTGGGTAGTCCGTGAAGGTTTCATGCCGGAAAGCCCGACAGCGAAGATAAAGGTTGCTAAGCCAATGGTGAAGGTTATGAAACCCTATACGCTTGAGGAAATAAGGAGCATGATAGCAGTTTGCGATTGTGACTATGAGCATAATGCAAAGTTCTTAGGGAGTCGTAATAAAGCGATTATCTTGGTGCTTCTTGATTCAGGAGTAAGGCTATCAGAATTGATTGGTATGACACTGGAAGATGTTAATACTTCAAACGGAAATATAAGGGTTATGGGAAAGGGTAGCAAGGAAAGAGTAGTGAGAATAGGGAAAGTGGCTCAGAAAGCTGTCTGGCGTTATCTGATGTATCGTCCTGATAATGGTTATCAAGAATTATGGTGTAGTGAAGAAAAAAGACCGTTAAGCTGTGGTAGTGTTCAGTGTTTGGTAAGAAGGCTGAAAGAAAGGGCTGGTATTAACAGTAGTGGTAGTGTGCATCGTTTCAGGCATACCTTCGCGCTGAATTTCCTGAGAGTTGATAAAAACGTCTTTAACTTGCAATATTTGCTTGGACACTCAGAGTTGGAGATGGTAAGGCATTATACTGCCACGTTGGGAATGGAAGATGCGCTGAAAGC
>JAUWQY010000034.1 GCA_030610855.1 Dehalococcoidia bacterium | reverse complement strand
GATGAGTAATGCGACGTTGGTCGGGCTTGAGGCATCAAATCAGCCGTAAGAACGGCGGTAAAACAAATGACCAGTGAAGACGCTGTTCGATTGGATATTGAAAACACTGTTGCTACACTTCTGCTGAACCGACCGGAGGCATTGAATGCTTTCAACCACGAGGTCTTCCTGGGCCTTCAACAGGCAGCGCGGACTATAAGGGAAAACCCTGATGTCAGGGTTGTTATCGTGACCGGTGCTGGTGATAGGGCATTCAGCGCCGGCCTGGACCTCAAGATGGTTGCTTCGGGGAGCGGTCCAATGGAGATGTTCGCCAATATCAGGCAGGGCTATGATTCGCTGTACAGCTTGAAGATGATATTCACCATGTATGAAGATCTAGCTGTGCCGGTTATCGCTGCCATAAACGGTTATTGCTTGGGGGCAGCCCTGGAACTCATTCTTTGCTGCGATATACGTCTGGCCTGTGATACGGCAGTATTCGGGCTTCCTGAGATTCAGTTGGGGGTTATTCCCGACCTGGGAAGCACGCAGCGGTTGCCCAGGATAGTGGGGCTTAGCATCGCCAAGGAACTGATTCTTACGGGACGGAGGATTGATGCTGCCGAAGCACTTCGGGTCAGGTTGGCAGACCATGTATATCCCGGAGATGAGCTGATGGCTGAAGCCACGAAGCTCGCCGAGGAGATAGCCAGAATCGAGCCCCGCCTGATTCAGGGTGCAAAGAGGGCGACCAATCTTACCATGTCCACTCCTCTCGACGTAGGGCTACGAATGGAGACGGACATATGTCTCAGCTCAGGCAGTGGCACCGAAATGGGTGCGGCCTCCCAACGCTTTGTCAAGAAAGGGCGTGACTGAGAGACCTCTTAGGAGGTACTGTCGAATGTCTCTCTTCAGAGACGGAACTGGTCTGGTGAACGGGCACTGGCATCAAGACAGAAAGGATTACAGCAGCGTTTCGCCAGTAACTATCCAGGTGCTTGTCTGACCCCGAACGCAGTTCGGGTGCGCAGAAAGCGAATTAGCTCCTCTCGATCTATTACCCCGACGACACTCCCCCCTTCAGTTACCGGTATATGATTGGCGCTTTCTCCTTCCATATCCTGGAGCACGCTCAAGACATCCTGGTCAGCGTGAGCTACCTTCAGTTTTCCGGCCGGGGTCATGATATCCTTCACAGAGGTGACGGGCCAGCGAGCGCGGGGGATTTTCTTTATGTGCTGCAAGGTTACCATGCCTTCCA
The DNA here is from genome assembly GCA_030610855.1 of Dehalococcoidia bacterium. Taxonomy (GTDB): domain Bacteria; phylum Chloroflexota; class Dehalococcoidia; order GIF9; family AB-539-J10; genus RBG-13-51-36. The sequence goes on along the minus strand of JAUWQY010000034.1, from coordinate 13,404 downwards.
GTTCACGTCCCCGGGTTACCAGGAGGCAGCTTCGTCCTGTGGGCAATATATACCGCTGGACTACATCTCCTAAGTTCATATCGGGAGGGATTAGGGAACAACCATAGTCCGTAACCTGGCGTGCTGTGATACCAATAAGGGCATCGCGGAGTAAAACCTGCTTATAGCTTGCCCTGGCAGCATCGTGAAGGAACCAGCCGATAAGTATGAACCACAGGCCGCTAAACCAGGATGCGCGCGCGAATATCATAAGTGTAATCCCCCCGGCGATGAAGACGTAAGCTATTCCCTGTCCTACCCTGGCAGCGATGCGGGTTGCCCTGTGGTAATCGCGGGTTCTTTGCCACACGAAGGCGCGAAATATCCTACCCCCGTCCAGGGGAAAGCCGGGGATCAAGTTGAACAAAGCTAGAACCACATTTATGAGGGCCAGCCACTGCATTAGACTAGCCGCCAGGGTCTCCTGAGTTCCTGCCAGCAAAAGGTGCAATCCGTAGAAAATGCCGGCCATGGCCAGGCTGGTCAAGGGGCCGACTACAGCTACTGAGAATTCCGCTCTGGGGCTAGTCGCGTCTTTAGTTATCTGAGAAACGCCGCCGAAAACGAAAAGTGTGATCTCTCTAACCGGTATATTGTTACGAATAGCAAGAACACTGTGAGCTAGTTCATGGATAATGATGGAAGCGAAAAAGAGGACGCTGGTTAATATACCCAGGATTATTCCCTGCTCTATAGGGTAAGCCTGACCTACGGCGTAGCGCACCAGTGAATAGGTAACCAGAGTGAAGATGATGAACCAGGTATAATGCAGCCGTAGCGGAATACCGAAGACTTTACCCAAACTTATCTGACCCCTCATCGTCCCTCTCGTAGCACAGCACAACCGATAAGCTTGTAAGCCAATTTAGCCAGAAGAAAAGCGCAAGAACCTGGCCCTTCTGCGGGGCAAAACTCCATCAAATCAAACCCAACCACGCGCCTTTGGCTGGCTACCGATTCCATAATATCGAGCAGTTGCCGCCAGGACATGCCATCGGGCTCAGGGGTGCCTACTGCCGACATAATTGAAGGGTCCAGAACATCCACATCTATGGTGACGTAAACATCTTCGCTGAGCGAGTCAAGTATTCGGTTCATGTAGGTCGCACTGGATGCCAAGTCAGACATGTAGAAGGGAATCAGCTTGTTCTGTGTCAAGAATTGCTTTTCTTCGAGGCTAAGACTGCGCACTCCCACCTGAGAGATAGGGCAAAGCTCGAAGATGCGGCGCATAACACAGGCCTGGCTGTATCTGGTCCCCAAATATTCATCTCGAAGATCGGCATGGGCATCCAGTTGCAACACGGAGAGTTTAGGAAATGCTTCCTTGAAAGCCCGCACTGCCCCTAACGAGAGTGAGTGCTCTCCACCAAGCAGCACGACGAATTTCTCCTTCTGTATTAAGCCTTTGGTCACTTGATAAACCCTGTCGATCATATCCTGCGGGCTCTTGAGTGAAGGTTCTACCTCGGGCAGGGTGCAAATACCGACCTCAGAGATCTCGCGGTCCATCTCTATGTCGTAAAGCTCCAGATACTGTGAGGCATCGATTATGGCCTGCGGGCCGTGGCGAGATCCGCCTCGCCATTCACTCGTGCCATCGTACGGGACAGGCACAATCACAGTTCTGGCTCGGTGCAAATCTGAATAGGGTGCCGCCAATCCCGCAAAGACCCGGCGCGGCAAAAACGTCCCCTCATGCCAATAAGCGAAGGCCTCGGGATGACAGTCTCGTTCATTCATGGTAGATGAAACTCTGGGGACTGTCCGTCCCAGGTTCTATTTTGGGCCATTTTCTATCAATCAGGCAGGTTCTCAGTTTAACAAGCCGGAATCCATCGCGGAAATCATTGACTGCTTTGTCAGCATCAAATCCCCTGCAAGAAAAAACGTCTATGTTTACGTAATTCTGTTCAACAAAGGTATGGATGCCGATGTGACTTTCAGCGATGAAAACAAACCCGGATATTCCCGAGTCATCCAGCACCGGTCCCACGTATCTAAGCACGTACGGCGGCGAAATCCTGGTCATTCCTATCTTGGCAGGATAGTTTTCCAGCCAGTTCCGAAGAAAATCCTCGTCCCGGAGAATTCCCTGGTCGCTGGAATATCCATCTATAATTAAGTGCATTAGACCTCCTCAAGCAATATCTTCCTCAGATCAAAGAGAGCGGCATAGACTGACCTTTGTTTCATTCTTGCGTGGTTTCCGCGGAGCACATGGATGAAGCTCTGCTCAAATCTATCACTGCGCAGGCCCGTGAACGCATCGCCGGAATTTGTATCGGGATTCATATTGCCACCAAGGCCTATGCCGATATCAGCCTTCAGTCTAATGCGCGCGGTCTCAGCCATTGCCTTCGCCACCTCAGTACTCTCTCCCCCATAGTCTTCAATCATGGATACGCCGACACCGCAAGCGATCTTAGCCTCATCAGAACACGCTAGCAATCCCCCCTTGAAATAACGACGACTATCCCGGCCACCGGCAATAGTGCTACAGAGAAGTCCCTCAGTGCACGATTCCATGGTGGCCAGACTCAGGTTCCTGGCGTTGAGTAACTCTCCGATAACGGAGTCCAGTGTATCATCATCGACACCCCAAATGTGAGAGGCGAGAATCTTCCGAATACGCTCTTCGCTTCGCGAAATGAGGCGCTGAGCTTCTTCCTTTGCCCTCGCTTTGGCCGTGATGCGCAAATAGACACCGTCCGGGTGGATATAAGTGGCCAAGGTAGGATTGGAGACTCTCAACAGAGGGGTCACCAGTTCCTCTACCCTAGCTTCGGCGAGCCGAAAAGTCTTGATTGTCCGGGATAGGATAACTTCTCCGGTTACTCTCTGTTTCAGTTTGGGCTGAACGCCCTCCTGCCACATCAGTTTCATCTCGTCGGGCGGCCCCGGCAGGGCTACGATTATATGGTCGTCCTTCTCAACCCACCAACCGGGTGCCGTGCCCATACGATTGGGAATCACCTGAGCCGAAGGGATGATAGCTGCCTGTCTCATATTGCTTTGCGGTATCTTCCCGGGATGGTGCCTGAACAAACCCTGCAATTCCTGCCATAGCTCCTCATCAACCTTCAGTTCCTCCCCCACCAACTGGCCAATAGCCTCACGGGTAATATCGTCTTGGGTAGGTCCCAATCCACCCGTCACGATGATAAGGTCTGCCCTCTCCCAGGCTCGCGCCAGGGTATCAACCAACCTCTCCTGATTATCGCCTACCGTAGAGATGAAATATAAGTCGATTCCCAGCATAGATAGTTGATTAGCCAGAAAGGAAGAGTCAGTATCAACTATGTTGCCCAGCAGAATCTCCGTGCCAACGGGTACTATTTCTGTCTTCATCTTGAAAGGTCGCCGCGTCTATGGCAAGGCAATCTCTGTCAGCACTTGGTCGCCGAGATGCCGAGATACTCTTCTATGATTGCCATTGCGCAGTACTTCCCGCACATGCTGCAAGTCGCTCCGTCAACAGGTATCTTGCCATGGACTTGCCGCGACAGTTTCGGGTCAAGAGACAAGCTGGCCTGAGTTTCCCAATCAAGAGCCTTGCGTGCCCTGGACATCTGTTCATCCCACTCTCTGGCACCCTTTACACCCTTGACGATATCGGCAGCATGAGCAGCTATGCGTGAGGCGATTACGCCCTCCTTAACGTGCTCCACATTGGGGAGCGAAAGATGCTCACTGGGGGTAACATAGCACAGAAAATCCGCGCCAGCAGCAGCAGCGATTGCTCCGCCAATAGCAGCAGTTATATGGTCGTAACCAGCGCCTACATCCGTGACTAGAGGACCAAGGACGTAGAAAGGGGCACCGCGACAGAGGCTTTTCTCTAGTTGAACATTAGCGGCAATCTGGTCGAGCGGCAAATGCCCGGGCCCCTCTATCATGGCTTGAACGCCAGCTTCTCTGGAGCGCTCTACCAGTTCACCGAGGATAATCAGCTCTTCGATTTGAGCTCTGTCGGTTGCATCAGCCAGACATCCTGGACGCAGGCCATCGCCCAGGCTTAAAGTGAAATCGTATTCAAGAGCCAGCTCCAACAGCCGATCATAGTACTGATAAAGGGGGTTTTCCTTACCGTTATGGAGCATCCAACCGATGAGAAACGCCCCTCCTCGAGACACTACATCAGTCACCCTGCTATCCTTCTTCAGCCTGGCTACAGATGCCTGGGTCACCCCGCAGTGCAGGGTCATGAAATCCACCCCATCCTCAGCGTGCTGTCGAATTACGGCGAAGATGTCATCAGCAGTCATGCTCACTATGGCACTGCGATTCTCGATAGCTTCAATGCCGGCCTGATAGATGGGTACCGTACCCACCGGCACGGTGCTGTTCATCAAAACGGCTCTCCTGATAGTCGAGATATCGCCGCCGGTGCTCAGGTCCATCACAGTATCGGCACCAAAACAGATGGCAGTCTGCAACTTCCTCAGTTCGGCATCCAGATCGCAAAGCCCAGATGATGTGCCTATATTGGCATTGACCTTGGTCTTTAGCCCGACGCCTATCCCGCAGGGGGTCAGGTTCGCATGCCTGGCATTGGCTGGGATCACGATCTTGCCATCGGTCAACCCTTTCATGACGAAATCAACCTCCACCCCTTCGTTATCGGCTACGCCCTTCACGAGGGGTGAGGCAATTCCCTTTCGCGCTAACTCCAGTTGGGTCATCGTCCTACAATCGTCGAAGAAGTTGCAGTGAAACTAAAGTATAAAGCATTTTGCACGGATTTAGAAGGCAAATCTAACATAGAGTGGCTGGGGGTGCAAACAATAGTCCTGTCAATGACCTAACAGTCACAAGTGAGAGACATGGATGCATGTCTAGGACAGGGCCCGCAAGGTTTGCTTCTGTATTCTGAACAGCTTATCTATTCCTTGCCGGGCTAAAGAAAGCAAGGCATCAGCAGTTTCTTTCGAGAAAGGTCTGCCTTCGGCAGTTCCCTGGATTTCCACGAACTCGTTCGTGTCGGTCATCACGACGTTGAAATCGACCTCAGCCTTGTGGTCTTCTTCGTAGCAAAGGTCGAGTAGCATCTCACCGTCAACAACGCCCACACTGGTGGCTGCTATCATCTTGGTCAACGGCATAGACGGCAACACACCCTGTTCTCTCAGGTTATGGAAGGCGTGATAAAGGGCAACCCATCCACCGGTGATAGCCGCTGTTCTGGTACCGCCATCTGCCTGCAACACGTCGCAATCTACGACAAACGTCCTTTCTCCGAGGACGGCCAAGTTGGTCACTGCCCTCAAACTGCGACCGATCAGGCGCTGTATTTCCTGGCTTCTTCCTTCTGACTTATCACGGGGCGTTCGAGTAATCGTGGAGCGAGGTAACATGGCATACTCCGCAGTGACCCAACCTTGACGACCGCCCTTGAGAAACCCGGGCACCCTTTCCTCCATGCTCACAGAACACAGAACTCTCGTCTGCCCAAGTTCGATTAAAGCCGAACCTTCGGCAAAACTCTGGTATCCCAGAGTCACGCGCACAGGTCGAAGTCTATCGTCAGCTCGATCATCTATTCTTGGCATACTAACAGAAGTATAACAGAGTATTGGGCACTCTGCCCGACCATTCCGTGCTGTCGTTTACCGTTCTCTCTTCTGATAGCTCTTGACGAACGCTTCAACAGAGCGGTCATAAGTGTTCTCCACATTTTCAGCGAAATAACATGCCGGCAGTTCGCCTGATCGCCGATGATAGCTGACGCATTGGCAGCAAACGCCTTTTCTGCTACATGGCTCGTAGGTGCAGTTGCATTCCGCCTTGTTGTGCTCCACAGTGCAGTCCCTCATATTTACTCTCCTTCAACGGTTGTCTGGATGGGTGCCTACTTGCTCGCAAACCCATTGATACCACTATCCAGACTATATGCTATTATATGACAGAACAGGCTTATCTGAAAGGAATGCGACAGATTGCATTGGCCGTTTGATGCTTACCTTGATATTGAGACCACAGGCCTATGCTCTTTTTCCGACGACATAACCGTTGTTGGTATCTGTTTGGCCAATGATAGCGGTAGTAGATTGGTTCAACTTGTGGGAAGTGATGTAACCAGCGTCAATCTACTGAGGAGCTTGCGTCGGGTGGATACAATCTACACATACAACGGTAGCCGCTTTGACCTTCCCTTTATCAATCTCCGTCTGGGAGTGAATCTGAGCGATCATTTTCATCATCATGACCTGATGCACGATTGCTGGAGAAGCAATTTGTACGGCGGCTTCAAGGCGGTAGAGCGGCAGTTGAACATCCCTCGACGGCTGCAGGACGTTGGTGGAGCAGAGGCGGTGGCGCTGTGGTGGAGATATCAGATTGACAAGGACAGAAAGGCCTTGAGTTTGTTGCTGGAGTACAACAAGGAAGATGTGGTTAATCTGATGGCCTTGAGGGAGAAGCTGGAGAGGTTTTCAAAACCGTGGTATCGTCATTAAGCCGCGACACATCCTGCTGGTTCTCATTGGAAAGGAGTCCGAGCAAGTATGCCACGAGTTGCGACAGACGCTGTGTAACACTGCCCACGGCACTTATCATTCCGTTCAGTGTCCAGGAGTCCTCCTGATCCTCATCCCATGGAAATGACCCCTCGTAGTAGTAGAGGTCGTTGAAGGCCACGGTAATTTCATATTTGTCTAACCCGGAATCCATGAGGCGGAACACGGGAAAACCTTGACGAAGCTGAGCAGGAGCCTGTGGCTCTATCAGTCGCCATTTCCCGTCCAGATACCAATCCTCTATCAGGAAGGCATGCGCACCATCTCTGCCGTCAACACCAGTAACGACAAATACTCGCTCGGCACCTATGCCGTAGGCTCTAAGGAGAGCACATAGTAGCAGTGAGAAGTCCTCGCAATCCCCGACACGCGGATCGGTCAGGACTTCGTTCGGTCTCTGCCAATCGTCGCTCGTCCCTGCTCGCTCTTCATCGGGTTTATACTCTATGTTGTAAGCAACCCAGTCCCGGATGGCATCAAAGCCATCCTTAGTAGGTTCATAAGGAGGGACACCGAGGATTCCCTGCAGGCATTCCTTAACCGATGAACATTCGGGCGTGATAAAAGACCTAGATTCAGGCTCTGTTCTCGGCGATGCGTGGCCAGCGGTGGGGCTTTGGCGGTAGACTACGCAACTCAATCCGGACGCGGCGAGCAAACAGAGCGCGATTCCGCAGGACAAAAGGATTGCAGGGCGTCTCTTCACGGACAAGGTTGGGCTATTATAGCAACAATTTGGCTCTGCTCAAAACCAAGTGAGGGTTTTGCACGACGTCACCTTCTGCGCATTGTCCACCATTGTCCCCGCAGGAGACTGTCCTAGCTATCCCGGTCAGTCTCGAAACAGCCACGACAGTCCCTCAACCCCTGCAACCGGGGCATGACACACGACCGGGGACCCCAGGCGACGCTGTTCGGCCCAGCATTGCCTCCCTTTCCTCCCATATCCTTTGCTCCCGTATCCTTTCTTCCACCCGTTCGCGTATCATCGGCGGTATGACTGGAAGCTCAGGAGCTTCAATACCTCTCTGTTCTAATGCGCGGACTCTCTCCTCATGACGTATCAACGCCTTAGCCATCGCTCTTTCTATGGCTGGTCTGACCTGGTCGGCCACTCCTTCCCAGAGCTCGACCAGGACTTCCAATTGTACTGACGTTGCCTCGATTAGGAGTTCTTCCACGTTCTCTTCATCTTTGCCTACTGCCTCTGCGATACGGGAGATTCCTTCACCGAATTCGGCCATCGTCTCAAGCTGCTCCAGGGCACTCTCCACTTCCTCAGCATGCTCAGCCCTGGCCTCAGCCCTGCCCAACCTTTCTCTCATGGCTGTCAAATCGATCTCCATAGCCCTTGCCGGGTTCTGATTAGCCAGTGCCATAAGGCAGTTTCCGAGTCGGTTCATTAATGTCTGGCGTGCTCTCGCTATAGCCGGCCCAGCTTCATGCGGAGCCCTGTCATTCAGGTCATCCAGAACGGACAAGTGTCTGGCATTTGCCTGAGCCAGCAGTTCTTCCACCTCGACCACGCCTATGCCTGCCTCCTGTGCAATCTGGGCGATATCTTCGCCGACCATGCCCATCTCTTCGAACAGAGCCAGGGCATTCTCCACCTCTTCGCTGTTGCCTTGTTCAGCCATTGCTCTGGCCCTGTTCAGCCGACCGTTCATCGTCTGCAGGTTCATCTCAGTCGCCCCTATCGGGTTGTTCCTCGCCAGAGCTGCCAGAGCAGTTTGCTGTCCCTTCAACGATCTTTCTCTTGCCCGTGTTATGGCTGGCTTCGCTTCGTCCGGTACCATGTCATAGACCGTATCTAGCACAGAGAGATGTCTTGCGGTAGCCTCAGCCACCAACGTCGTTATGTTTCCTGCCGCCGAGTTTTCATCGCGCACCAACTCCATTCTAGCCAGTACCTTCTTCACAGCATCATCATATTTGGTAACAGCCAGGCCCATGTGCTGCACACGTCCTGCTTCAGCCAGGGCAACTATCTCTTCCATTCGCCTCTCGGCGAAGCTCAGAGTCAGTTCCGCCCTGGTAACATCGTCTCCCGGTAAGATCATCCTCACTTGCTCGGTCCCGAGTTTCACCTGGTAGAGCGCATCACCAGGGAGGCTGCCCTGTGAGGCATAGACTGCGCCCCCGCCCGCCGCGGAAAGAGCCAGTACGATCGCAATAATGATACCTGCCATGCTGAACCTCCTTCTGTATTGTATTGGCTTCATCTGACCGTTATAACGAGCCAACGCCCGTTTTGTTACAGCCTGCCTTTCATGAATCTGCTCCATAAGCCAAACCCGAGCCTTTATCTTGAAGGCGGGAGAGGGCTTGGCGTCCGGTGTCTTGCGGATCTCAAGAGCAATCCTCAGCAGTGGCTCAAGTTGCTCACGTAGAGACGGATATCTACTCAGGCAGTTCTCGATGCTAGATCTGCCCGCCTTTATATCATCAATACACTGGACAAGTATGTCCTCAAATCTATTCAACTCTGTTCCCTCTTCTGTTTTGAATCTCAACGGCAATCTTCAGTAGTGGCTCCAGTTGTTCACGCACAGACGGATACCTGTTGAGGCAATCTTCGATGCTAGAGCTGCCTCCTTTGACATCCTCAACGTACTGGACAAGCATGTCTTCACGTTTTTTCAACTCTCTGATCCCTCCTTTCCCAGGATATTATGCAGTTTCACCAGGGCCCGGTGGAGGATGACCCTGACATTTCCCTCTTTCTTCTTCAAGAGAGAAGCGATCTCAGCAAACTCAAACCCCTCCATAAAACGCAGAATGACCACCTGCTGCTCGTCGCCACCTAGCTGCAAGACCGCCCTCCGCAAACGCTGTTGCTCAAAACCGGCTTCGGTTGCCCGCTCCGGGCTCAGTGTTGAATCATCCACCAAGACCTCGGCCTCGAGATATGCCCTGTCCTTTCTGGTTCGGTAGAAATCTACCACCAGATTATGGCTGATGGTCATCAACCAGGCGATAAATGGGCTTGCCGTCTTCCTATATCTGTCAATTGCCTCCCACGCCTTGAGGAACACCTGCTGGGTCAAGTCCTCTGCTTCTGCTTCATTGCCTACCCGGTAATAGATGTGTCTGTATACCCTGTCGATATGCATGTCGTACAGCCTTCCGAAAGCACTGGCATCATGACCAATAGCTTTCTGTACCAGCATAGCCTCATCTGGTGTTTGCCCTTCAGAATGGTTCTGATACACCCATTTACCTCTTCTAACGAATCAATCGCTGAAATGTTACAGAAAGCCTGTTGAGCGAGAGTCATCTATTCTTCCCGATGGACTACGTTTTTTCTCTAACCCTGGATTCAGATTTGTCCTGACTCTGAAAGGGACATAAACTCCAGGCCGCGTCTCGGGATGTTACTTTCTCTTGACCACTGACCTCACTGCCTCTTCAATGGCGCTGGCGGTCAATCCGCATCTCTCAAGCAGTTCCTCAGCTGTCCCCGACGAAGCATACCTGTCGCCGAGGTTGACGAATTCCATGGGCACCGGTTTTTCGCTGGTCACAACCTGGGCCACCCGGCTGCCCAGGCCACCCTGGGCCAGGTGCTCCTCAGCGACAACAATTGCACCCGTCTCTGAAGCAGCTTTGACCACGGTTGCCTCATCCAGAGGCTTAAGGGTATGCATATTGATTACCCGGCAGTCTATCTCTTGGCCTGCTAAGACGTCTGCCGCCTCCAGAGCTTTGGCAACCATGATGCCGGCGGCTATGATGGTTGCATCCCTGCCCTGTCTCATGGTCACCGCCCTGTCCAGTATGAAGCAATAGCCTTCTTCGGGGTAAATAAGCGGCGTCTTAACGCGACTCAGTCTTATGTAGAAAGGTCCGTAGGCACTCGCCGCCGTTCTTATTGCTTCAGTAGCCTCTATGGCATCGGCGGGAACAACAACGGTGAAGCCGGGCAGCGCACAGTACAGTGCTAAGTCCTCAATGGCGTGATGGGACCTACCGTCTTCACCGACGGTGATGCCACCGTGAGTGGCGACAACTTTCACATTGAGTCCCGGCTGCGAAAGGCATAGTCTCAGTTGGTCAAAGCAGCGACATGAAGCGAAGATTGCGAATGTGCTGGCAAAAACGGTTTTTCCCGAGGCAGCCAATCCGGCGGCTATGCCGATCATGTTTTGCTCCTGTATGCCGCAGTTGAAGAAACGATCGGGAAAGTCGCGTGCAAACAAACTGGTCATCGTTGAGGGCGATAGGTCGGCGTCCAGAACAACGATGTCATTATTCAGTCTGCCTAGCTCCACCAGAGCTTTGCCGAAAGCCTCCCGAGTAGATGCTTCTGCCATCATTACTCTAACTCCTTGAGCGCCCGTTCGGCTTCTACCCGGGTAGGTGCCTTGCCGTGGAATGCCACATTATTCTCCATGAAGCTAACCCCTTTGCCCTTGACGGTGCGGGCGACAATGACAGTGGGCCTGCCTTTCGTTTTCTTCGCCTCCTGGCAGGCGCACAGGATTTGGTCAATGTCGTGTCCATCAATATCAATTGTGTGCCAGCCAAAGGCCTGCCATTTCTGCACAAAAGGCTCAAGGTTCATGATGTCTCGAGTCCATCCACTGAGTTGCATTCCATTGCAATCAACTATAGCCGTTAGATTATCGAGTTTGAAGTGCGCTGCCGAAAGGGCCGCCTCCCAGGTCTGGCCCTCCTCACATTCTCCGTCGCTAAGAAGCGCATAAGTACCGTAGGTTCTGGAATTCAATCTTGCCGCCAGTGCGATGCCAATAGCAAAGGACAAACCCATACCCAAAGACCCGGATGACATCTCTACACCGGGAGTGAGCCCTGCCTCGGCGTGTCCTTGGAGCCGACTATCCAGCTTTCTCAAGGTTGCCAGCTCTGCCACAGGGAAGTAGCCAGCCTCGGCCAGTGCCGCATACAAGATTGGAGCAGCATGTCCCTTACTCAGTATGAATCTGTCACGGTCTAGCCACTGAGGATTCTCTGAGTTATGGCGCAACACCCTGAAATAGAGCGCGACGACGACGTCAGCTGCTGATAGAGATCCGCCAGGATGCCCGCTACCTGCGGTGGCTACCATAGTGATTACGTGACGGCGCAGCCTTCTAGCCATGTCCTTGAGCTCCGCAGTGGACAGGTTGAGCTTGCGGCCTACAAAGGCGCTTTCGGGCGACACTTCACTATGATCTGGCATTCGTTAACGATTAGATTATAACTCAGGGCGTCTCACAACGTCTACGGCGTGTACCCATTCAGGTGATTGGTGACACTTTCCCCTTTCTCTGATTTTGCTGATGGTGCTCCAGAAACTGCTGTGGAGTAAGATATCCCAGCGCCTGATGAGGGCGGATAGTATTATACACATTCTCCCACTTCAGCAAAGCTTGATTCAGTTCCGGCATGCGGTGGGAATTGTAGTAATCGAACGATTTGAGTCTTCGGGTGGCTTCCTTATCCATGTATGTGTCACCCATCTATCTCAACTAGACCAGGTAATAATGACAGGAATGTTCTTCAGTAGTAGTGGTTATCCTGGAGTATTAGGCAATCTGGACAAACGTTGAATACGGAGAAGCAATAACCGGAGAATTAGTGGATGAGACCCAGCAGACAACGCATAGGGTTATCTCGCAGGTCAGTGTTTGAGGGTACAGATTAGCATCTGACCAGGACTCGCTCCGATATGACACGCCTGCGTTCAGGGAACTTGCTGTCCCTGGTCGTCCTCCTCACGTAGCGCTCCAAGACTGGTGCGGCGTAGCGCATTTCATCTACCGCTGGCTTAAGGTCCATCTGACTGAGTGCGAGAAGCGTGTAATAGAATGGGAACCGCCGCCAGTGGCCATCACCGGTACGGTGAGCTTTCAAAGCTTTCATGGCTGCTGCAAGCCTCTCTTCATTCCTATCCAACCCGCCAACTATAACGTGGCGCCAGTATGCCACTGAACAAAGACCACAGCAGTAGATTCCATGCACCTTGCCGGCATTCTCAGTCTGTCTGAGCCGACGTAGCATGCCGTCGGTTGCTCGGTCTAGTGCGCGTTTGATCGTGGTATCCGCCACACCTAGAAGAATGAGTGCCCGGCAGGCCTCTTCACCAAGAACGTGACCGATCCCAGCGCCAGACCTGATCATCTCTCCCGTAAATACCTTGACACCATTACTTCGATCAATAGTCGTCGGTGCGAACATCCCAGCATATGAACCAGGTTTACCACGCATCTCTGCTATCCATTTGGCTACCTCTTTGCGTTTCGATTCTGCCAAGATCCGCTCGTAGAAGAAGGCCTCGTTGACAGCATCAAGGGTTTCGGCCAGACTTTCAGTATTCATGGTTACCATAAACCCACTCCTCTTCAGGTTTGTAGTACTATAATATCACTGTCCAGCGAGTTGTCAATAGTTTGTACTCGCTCATAGATACTCACGGGGAGTGCCTACTTGATGGACAAGAGACTGTTCAGGGGTCTCATTGAGACTATTCTAGGTTTATTAGGGCGACAAGGATTTCGAATTGTCGTAGGGCATGGACATGGCCCTTCCATTGCGGAATTCAAACGACTTACTCCGGAGCTGGAGAAAAAGTGTGGCCTGAAGCTTTTTAGCGCAAGACGAGAAGATGAATCAGACGGTTTTGGAATTCAGACGGATCATGCTGCGGCAAATGAGACTTCTTTGATGATGGCCCTCAGACCTGAACTGGTACACCTTGAAAACCTGTCTTTGGATTTGGAGGAGAAACCGAAAGCGGTTTCAGGAAAAGACCCCCGGACCCATTCTTCACCTGAAAAAGGAAGGCAGGCTATTTCTATTCAGGTAGAGCGCATGAGTAAAATTCTGAGAGGGGCCTTAGAGGGAG
>JAUWQY010000026.1 GCA_030610855.1 Dehalococcoidia bacterium | reverse complement strand
TGATACACTGTTCCTTATCCACAACAGGCCTCTCACTCCTCCAGTCACCTGTCCTGCGCAGAATAGCGTTGCCAGCGTCGGTAATTATGTTGCCAACTTCCATATCCTTCCAGGTGAAATCGTATGCCGTTTTTATCTTCTTTTCTGCCATTTTCACTCCTTTACCACGGTCTCCTTATAGGCTCTTTGCATGGCCTTGATATTTCCATCGGCTCGCTTTCCAAACCGCTCTTTCAGTTCCTCAGCTACCGAGTCCAGCTTCACAGCATCGGTAATTTTCAAGAACGCGCCCATCATGGTGGTATTCATAATAGGCACCCCCAGCTCTTCCCTGGCAACCTTCGTGGCATCAATAGTAGCTACAGCCCACTTATACCCCTTTTCAGCCTTCACCTTCTCCGGGGCTTTCGCCGAATTAACCACTATCGTACCCCCGCTCTTGATGCCGGCGGTTACATCAACTACCCTCATCAGCGTGGGGTCAAGAACCATCACCACATCTGGCTCGTAAACATTAGTCCTGATCCTGATAACCTCATCGCTGATCCTGAGGAAAGCCATAACGGGAGCACCTCTCCTTTCGGAGCCAAAATTAGGGAACGACTGGGCATATTTCCCCTCTCTTATAGCTGCCTTGGCAATCAACTCAGCCGCGGTCACCGCACCCATCCCCCCTCTTCCATGCCACCTCACTTCAAGAATTTTACCCATAAACAAACCTCCTTGTGGCAAAATAACTACCCCTGAAGGGACTCGAACCCTTGCATCTGGCTCCGGAGGCCAGCGCTCTATCCTCTGAGCTACAGGGGCTGCTCTTTGTCTCGTTTAGCAGCAGACATTCAGTCTCTCAATTTATCACAAACCAGCGCTTGATGTAAACAAGCGATAAGCACCGAAAACGTATAGCGCGATCAGAACGGGGGCATACCAACTAAGCACTCCAAGAAGCTTGTGCCTTTGTCGAAACCTGAGCCCGATAATAACGACAAAGCTCATCGCTACTGCCACGGAGGCAACAATAACATGACCGCTTTGCGACACTGGAGACAGTGAAGAAAGGATAAATCCTTGACCCTGGGCAAGGTCAACCGGGACGATAAAGGCAATGTTGAGCATATTGGCGCCCAGTATATCAGCCACCGCCAGATCTAAGGCACCCATGCGGAGGGCAGTGATAGCAACCACTAGCTCGGGTGCCGAGGTAGCGGCTGCCAGGAACAAAGTCCCGACAAAAGTACTGCCCCAGCCTGTAGTCTCACTGATTTCATTGCCGACGTGCGACAACAATATGCCGGCAACAATGACTGCCGCTGCCGCCAGCGCAAATCTGATGCAAACCGTTCTTCCGGTAAACTTATCATACCGGGGAGAGGTGGCCGAAGCCGCGTGCAATCGCTGGCTGCGGTCCTGACGAAACATCCACCACATCCCCAGCAAATACAGTATCACGACAACAATACTCGGGATGCCCACCCGGCCGAAAGCTAAGGAGGAGAGCCTGCCACCAGCGATCATGCTTGCGCCGGCAATGGCAATGAGCAATGCTCCCCAGCCGGCTGTTATCACATGCCCTCGACTTGCCTCGCTCAGAACCGGGGTACGCCGGTGCAGAATATCGAGTAAAGCTAGAAGAGAGAGGTTGAAACAGCAGCTTCCAAGCAGAGTGCCCAAAGCCAGATCAGCCGAGTGAACTAGTGCTACAGAACTGACTGAAGTGACCAGTTCGGGCATGCTCGTGATAGCAGCAAGAAGCACCAGCCCTATCCACATTCGCCCCAGACCCGTCTTCTCGGCGATAGCATCCCCGTACTTGGCCAGCTTTGTTCCGGCCAACAAGATAACAGTAAAGCAAAGAACAAACTTAAACCAGATCAATGTTGGCTCCTGAAACTAAGCACGGTACGGGAATGATACTACACAGAGAGGAACTCCGCCAGTCACTGCCCAGCCGGAGATGTTCGCTATGATATAATTGGCAGCGTAGGGGAGGAGAGGTGACCGAGTGGTTGATGGTGCCGCTCTCGAAAAGCGGTAGGCAAGAATGCCTCGTGGGTTCGAATCCCACCCTCTCCGCCAATAGGGAGTATCGCCCGGAGTTTGCCTGCGAAGTAGGGCTGATGCAGGCGTAACCCGCCACGGAGAGGTGCTGGAGTGGCTGAACAGGCACGCCTGGAGAGCGTGTGTCGTCTTGGCGACCGTGGGTTCGAATCCCACCCTCTCCGCCAAAAACAAGCAACAGAAGTACTTAGAAATGATGCAGTTATCCAATCTACTTGGCCACACAAAATCTGTTGGTTTTGTGAGGGCGGATTCTCAACCGAATCTTCGATTTGGTTGGGTGAGAGTTGATTGAGCTATTGCGCTTGACCAATTCCCGTTCTGTCATTCATAAACCACTCCCCTGCTAACGACGCTGAATCGGAAAAGAGGATTGAGAGCCCGATTCATGAGATTTGGATATTAGCGTTTATTTGCTATGCCGTACGTTGCCTGGTGATGCAAGGGATGGCTCCAGCATATTGAGGAGAAGGTAATGCTTCGCTTGATTGTGGCAAACGGACGAAGTTGCAAAAGGGCGTGATTTTGTATAGGCTTACCTGCAACAATATGTTGGTGGACAATCTTGTGTGAGTTTCCTCGTTTGCTTTCTGAAATCTCGGCCATCTCAGTGAGCTAACGGACAATGAAAAAGGACAAGGGAATCAACAAAGCTCCCAGTCAAGCTAATTCTCATTCGAAGTTGTCTGACCGGGGCAGCAAGGCTGAGAAGTATTATCATGACCTTGTGGCTTTGAGCCGAGTCTCGGCGGCAATCAGTGGTCTGCATGACCTGGATGCCATTCTTAAGATTGGCTTGGATAATGTGCTGGGCATCATAAATGGAACCGTTGGAGGAATAATGCTCCTGGATGAACCGAGTCAGACGCTGTCCTACCGTGTTTATCACGGTCTATCCACCGAATATGCTGAAGAGATGCGTCTCAAACTTGGTGATGGAGTCGCGGGAAAGGTAGCTCAAGGCGGCAGGTCAGTATTACTGGAGGACATCTCCTCGGAACCTGATGCTGCTCGGATTGACCTGATAAGTGCAGAAGGTCTAAGGGCATTCATCAGCGTCCCCCTCCGAGCCCAGGATAATGTTCTAGGTGTGATGAATGTTGCCAGTCATGTGCCGCATCGTTTCACCAAAGGAGACATGCATCTCTTGCACTCAATTGGCGACCAACTCGGCATAGCTATTGAGCAAACAAGACTTCACGAGCGGCTGAGAAGAGCACGGGAAAGATTACGCAAGCTTGCACGACAGAATCTTGTAGCAGAGGAGCAGGAACGGAGGAGGATTGCCCGTGAGCTACACGATGAGACCAGCCAATCGCTCTCCGGGATAGCCCTTCACTTAGAAGCGCTGATAGAAATGTCCGCGAGGTCTGGTAATCAAGATGCTAAATTCATTGCTGGACTGAAGAAAGTCCAATCGCTGACAGTGCAGGTACATAAGGAGGTAAGCAGGCTGATTTCCAATCTCCACCCTGCTGTATTGGATACGCTGGGGTTAGCCGCTGCTGCTCGCCAGTATGCCAGGAGCAGACTTCAGCCCTTAGACATTGACGTAACAACGGAGGTTAAAGGGACTGAGATGCGGTTTCCTCCTGATGTAGAAGCTGCTCTTTTCCGCGTTGTCCAAGGAGCCATTGGCAACATTGCCGAGCATTCTCAAGCAAAGAATGCTTCCATAGTGCTGGCATATCTACGACATGAGTTCTCGCTAGGTATCTGCGATGACGGGCAGGGATTTGATGTTTCCAGAATCACCGATGTGGAGGAAAGTGGGCGAGGCCGTGGATTATTCAGTATGAGAGAGAGGATCGGTTTCCTTGGCGGGACCAGTGGTATTGAGTCCAAGATTGGAGCAGGAACTACGATTTGGGCCAAGATTCCGATAGGTCAAGACATTACATATGGCGAAGATAAGAGTACTGGTAACTGACGACCATGCCATCGTACGTGATGGTATTTGTGCCCTGCTTGCTCTTACAGAGGATATAGAAGCGGTAGGCGAGGCCACCAACGGAAGACAAGCATTGGAGATGATCAGAAAGCTTAGGCCCGAGGTGATACTCATGGACATGGTCATGCCTCTTATGGATGGACTGGAAGCAACCCGCCGAATACACAAAAAGTTCCCAGAGACAAAGGTGATAGTACTGACCCAATACGAAGAGAGGGACTACGTATTGCCAGTTATCGAAGCTGGAGCCAGCGGTTTTGTCAGTAAAACAGCGGCATCCTCAGAGCTTATCTCAGCCATTCGGTCTGTGTACCGTGGGGATTCTTTCCTGTCTCCATCCATAGCCAGACTCTTAGTCGAAGACTATCGACAGATAGCCAGAGCAGGAAAAAGCAAGGACACATGCGAACAACTGACCGGCCGAGAGAGAGAAATACTAAAATTGCTAGCAGAAGGGCACTCTACTAATGAGATAGCCCGAATACTGATCATTAGTCCCAAAACTGTCGGAAGACACAAGACTAACCTGATGGCAAAGCTGGATATCCACAATCGCCTTGACCTGTTCAAATATGCCCTGCGCAAGGGTCTTATCGTCGTCTGAGACTATCGCCTCGTACTCTTCACGGCACCACTTGTTTCGCCCACCCCACTGATGGGAAGCGTTACCCACATAAATGAGCGATTGGGTGCAGAAACTTGCTGTGATATTTCCCTAGCGTTTGGGGTAAACACCTCTATTCCTTCAATAGACCGCGCGTTATACTCTATAGTAGTAGTAGCAGGCCGAAACAAATTCCCAAAAACGGGTAGCTGGCAAGGGGGCGAAAGATGGAAAGGAACGCCAAGATTCTACTGGTGGATGATGAGTCGGAGTTCATTGCGGATATGCAGGCCGAATTACTAGCAAAAGGTTGGCAAGTGCTCACCGTCGGCAACAGATTACAGGCAGAGGAGGCAGCCCGTCGCGAGAAACCTGACCTGATTATTCTGGGCACAATAGTGCCACGTGGAGATGCCTTTCGGCTGCACCAGTGGTTCAAACAGAGCCCCAATTTCAGAGAAGTCCCTCTCATTGTGGTTGATGCCCCACCGGAAAAGCGTCTGATTAAGGGTTGGCGTATGGACGAGGGCTTGAGGCTTGAAGCGGACCAATATTTGACCAAGCCAGTCGAGTCAGCTTCAGTATTGGCCTGGGCTGAGAGGTTCTTGGATAAGACACTGAGAAGAATCACGGTGCTGGTGGTAGATGACCATGCCGTAGTCAGGGAAGGGATTTGCGCCCTGCTGAGTCTGCAAAAAGACATGGAGGTAATAGGTGAGGCTGCTGACGGGCGGGATGCCATTGATAAAGTGCAGCGTCTTACGCCCAATGTAGCGGTAATGGATGTGGTCATGCCGGTGATGAGCGGACTTGAAGCAACGAAACAGATAACCAAGAAATGGCCAGAGACAAAGGTTTTGATTCTGACCCAATATGACGAAGAAGAGAACATGTTTGTTGCTAAGCAGGTAGGGGCTTACGGCTTTGTTGCCAAGAGCGCTGCTAGTTCCGACCTCCTGACTGGCATAAGGACCGTAGGTGAAGGAAGATATTTCCCTCGGTCTTTTGCCTACGTGTCTGCCAACTGGCCGGAGGGTCTAGACAAAAATAGGTAATCCCCTTTGGAAAGCCTTACCCCACCTGCTGGGTTACTAAGGAGGATATTGGTTTGCAGCCGATAACCATTACTCTTGACGGTCGTGAGGTAAGTGGCTATCCGGGGATGACCATCCTAGAATTGGCGAAGGAATCAGGCATAGATATCCCCACACTCTGTCACGATCCTCAACTCACTTCAGTTGGGGCTTGCCGTGTCTGTCTGGTAGAAGACGAACGAAATGGTGCCTTATTGGCATCTTGTGTCGCCCCGATAGCATCGGGGATGGTAATCAACACGCATTCCCCACGAGTCATGGAGCGCCGCAAAACCATAGTTAAGCTGATGCTTGCCAGTCATCCTGATTCTTGTCTGGTGTGTGATAAAGGCAATCGCTGCCAGCTACGCCAAATTGCCTCAGACCTGGGCATCGGATTGGTGGAGTTGCAAAGGATTCCCCAGATGGCCAGCATTGAGGAGGTCAATCCTTTCCTTGAACGGGATTTGAGCAAGTGCATACTGTGCGCCAAATGTATTCGAGCCTGCCAGGAACTGGTCGTTGAAGGTGCTATTGACTACTTTCAACGAGGATTTACGACCATACCAGCGACACTGAACAATTTGCCCCTGGAAAACTCCGAGTGTACTTTCTGTGGAACTTGTGTGGCACTGTGCCCTACAGGCGCATTAATGGAAAAGGATAGGACGTATGGGGGCACGACTAAGTCTATGACGGAAACGACTTGCCCCTTTTGTGGCTGCGGGTGCAGTATTTGCTTAGAAATCAAGGATAACCAGGTCGTGCGAGTCATACCCGGTAAGGAAGACTCGGTAAATCACGGCGCGCTCTGCGTAAGGGGAAGCTACGGCTGTGATTTCGTCAACAGCCCGGATAGGCTAACCAAACCTCTGGTCAAGAGGGATAACACTTTTGAGGAGGTGTCATGGGAAGAAGCCCTGGAGCAAGCAGCTACTGGATTCAAGCGCATAAAAGACAAGCGAGGTTCGGACGGCCTAGCTGTTCTAGGTTCATCCAAGTGCACCAACGAGGATAACTATGTACTGCAGAGATTCGCCAGATGTGTGTTGGGCACAAACAATATCGATAACGGCAGCCGCTTATATAACTCTGCCACCCGGACAGGCCTCGGTTATTCTATTGGTTTCCCCTGTACTACCAATTATCTCGGTGCTCTGGGGCAATCAGAGATAATAATTGTTATCGGGGCAAACCCTGACTCATCAGCCCCTGTTGTTGGCTACGCCATAAAGCGTGCCGTTAAGTATAAAAGCGCTAAGTTAGTGTTGATAGACCCCCGGCAAACGAAGCTCTCTTCGTTTGCCTGTCTCTGGTTGCGACCTAATGTTGGCACTGATGTGGCTCTGCTGAACACCTTGGCAAAGGTAATTGTCGATGAAGCCTTGCTGGATGAAGAGTATGTCGCCCGGAAGACAGATGATTTTGAGGCACTGACTAAAGCACTAGAACGATATTCCCTGGAGTATGCTGAGGCTATCACAGGTGTCCCCGCCGAGGACATACGCAGTGTTGCTCGATTATATGGCAAGGCAACTCAACCAGCAATTGTGTATGGCACCGGAATCACTCAACAGAGAGGCGGAACAGACAGCGTAAGAGCTATAGCTAACTTGGCACTATTGACTGGACATATTGAGCGTGGCGGTATCTATGCCCTGCAAAGAGAGAATAACGGGCAGGGTGCTTGTGACATGGGGGTATTGCCTGATTTTCTTCCTGGATACCAGAATGTGGCAGATGCCCAGACAAGGACGAAATTTCAAGAACGCTGGAAGGTGGACTTGCCGGCTGACCCTGGGCTAAGTGCCATGGAAATGTTAGAGCGGGCAAAAAGCGGGAAGATTAATGGGCTATATATAGTGGGAGAAAACCCCTGTTTAAGCTTCCCACACTCGGGACTGATTACTAAAGCTCTTGCTTCCCTTGATTTTCTGGTGGTGCAGGATATGTTCCTTACCGAGACGGCCAAACTAGCCAATGTGGTTCTACCTGCGGCAAGCTTCGCCGAAAAGGACGGGACATTCACCAATTTTGAGGGCAGGGTAAACAGGGTGCGTAAAGCGATCGAGCCTATGGGCGAAAGCCTGCCAGACTGGGAAATAGTCGCACGCCTAGCTGATAAGATGGGTTGCCCGTTGCCATTTTCCTCTCTACAGGATGTTATGAGTGAGATTGAGGAATTAGTTCCTTCCTACGAAGCCTATAGTGATTACGAACGACAGGATGAGTTAGCCTACGGGGAAACAGGACGCACCTATGGTAGGCAACTCTTAAAGGGATTCGCCCGTTTCTCCCCCATTGAGTATACTCCACAAGCAGGGGAGAGAAAATCAGGTTATCCCTTTACTCTGCTCACCGGGACTACTCTTTATCACTTTGGCACTGGCTCCAGAAGCTCCAGGTCTTTACGATTGAAAAAATTCTCCCCCCAGTCTTTTGTAGAAATTGGTGAGACTGATGCCAGAAAACTTGGCGTTAGCCATGGCGACAAGGTCAGCGTTATTTCACGGGTCTCCAAATTAGCCACCAGCGCTAGAATCATCGATGGCCTCCCTGAAGGGACGCTCTTTATGCCAATTTCATTCGCGGAGGCTCCGGTCAATGAGCTATTCGACATTGCTTTGGATTCAGAAACAAAAGCGCCTTTAATGAAAGCATGCAGCGTGAAAGTAGAGAAAATTCCTCTCCCTTGACGGGGAACCATTGAGAAAATCCTAAGCACTAAATACGAAATGCTAAACAGTGTCAAGGCACTGATGACCAAAATCGAGAACAGGAAGAGTTTTGGTATCTAAATTCGGAATTCTGGATTTGTGTAGAGCTTAGAGATTAGGATTTAGAGTTTCGCAGGACATCGTTTAGCCTCGTCCGGAGCAAAGAGAAGAAGCAGACGAAGATGGATAAGGAAGAGATAACTGGAGAGCTTGACCTGGCACAGATAAATGCCATTGTCTCTGAATATAGTCAGCACAAATGGGCGCTGATACCGCTGCTGCAAAAAATCCAAAGTGAGTTGGGGTATATCCCTCCTCAGTCTATACCGCTTATAGCCAGAAGCTTGGGGCTTTTCCCCAGTCAGGTGCAAGGAGTGATTAGTTTTTATACCCAGCTCTACACTCAGCCACGGGGCAGAAAAATTGTCAGAGTTTGTCGGGGGACAGCTTGCCATGTACGGGGAGGGAAGACGATACTGAAATTGGTTAAGCAGCACCTAGGTTTAGAAGAGGGCGAGACTAGCCCTGATTTGGAATACACACTGGAAACTGTAGCCTGCATCGGCGTTTGTGCCCTAGCCCCTAATATAGTCGTTGGTGACCACGTCCATGGTCATATGAACCCTAAGAAGGCAGAGCAGTTGTTCAGGAATCGGGAGGGTAGAGGGTAGTATGCAAGATCATCGTACTGTCTTTGTTTGTCAGGGAACAGGATGCCTTTCCAGCGGCTCTGATGCCGTCTATGAGGCGCTTAAGGAAGAAATAAACCGGCAAAGGATAAGCCATGCCGAGGTGGATTTCACTGGTTGTCACGGTTTCTGCGAGCAGGGTCCCAATGTAATCATTGAACCTGAAGGCATTTTCTATACCCATGTCCAGGCTGAGGATGCTCCAGAAATTATCACCTCTCATCTTCGAGATGGCAAGCCTGTGGAACGCCTTTTCTATCACGACACGGTAACTGGCGAAGCCATACCGCGCTATTCAGATATAAACTTCTACAAAAAACAGCAGCGCGTCATTCTGCGCAATTGCGGGCAAATCAACCCGGAAAAAATCAAGCATTATATTGCTCGTGGAGGTTATCGGGCGCTGAGAAAGGCTCTTTCGATGACTCCCGACCAGGTTATTGACGAGGTTAAGAAATCTGGCCTCCGCGGGCGGGGTGGCGCTGGTTTCCCCACCGGCCTCAAGTGGGAGTTTTGCCGCACCGCTCCCGGAGAAAAGAAATATGTCATCTGCAATGCCGATGAAGGCGACCCCGGTGCTTTTATGGACCGCTCCATCCTGGAAGCAGATCCCCACGCTGTTGTTGAAGGGCTGACCATTGCTGGATATGCCATAGGTGCCAATGAGGGCTACATCTATGTCCGTGCTGAGTATCCCTTAGCAGTCAAGCGAGTTCATACTGCCTTGGAGCAAGCCCAGGGAAGGGGCTTTTTGGGCAAAGATATTCTCGGCTCAGGCTTTGATTTTGTGGTGCACATCAAAGAAGGCGCCGGGGCCTTTGTTTGTGGTGAGGAAACAGCTCTAATGGCTTCCATTGAGGGCCGACGGGGCATGCCTCGTCCCCGCCCCCCATTTCCCGCCCAATCAGGTCTCGAAGGAAAGCCTACCAATATCAATAATGTAAAGAGTCTGGCTTCCATTCCCGTTATCATTGACCGAGGCGCTGATTGGTTTGCCGGCATCGGTACTGAAAAGAGCAAGGGGACGGCTATCTTTGCCCTCACGGGGAAGATTGCCAACAGCGGGTTAGTGGAGGTGCCTATGGGCACTCCCCTATCCACCATCATCTTTGATATTGGGGGTGGTATCCCCCGGGGCAAGCGGTTTAAGGCAGTGCAGACGGGTGGTCCTTCAGGTGGCTGTATTCCTGCCCGATTTCTCGATTCCCCCGTGGAATATGAAACACTGGCTCAATTAGGCTCAATTATGGGCTCTGGTGGCATGGTGGTGCTGGACGAGACCACCTGCATGGTAGAAATAGCCAGGTATTTCTTGAGCTTCACTCAATCTGAGTCCTGCGGGAAGTGTGTCCCTTGCCGCCTGGGAACCAGACAAATGCTGGAGATTCTGACCAGAATCACTCAGGGAAAGGGACGTGAAGAGGATATGGATACTCTGCTTACCGTAGCCAAGACGGTTAAGGAATGCTCGCTCTGCGGTCTGGGACAGACTTGTCCCAACCCCGTGCTCACCACCCTCGACTACTTCAGAGATGAATATGAAACCCACATACGAGAGAAGAAGTGCCCGGCCGCTGTGTGCGATGCCCTCATGATATCACCGTGTCAGCATACCTGCCCGGTGGGCATCAATATTCCTAAATACGTGGCTCACATTGCCGATGGTGAGTACCTGGAAGCCGTCAATACCATCAGGGACCGTAATCCCTTCCCCGCTATTTGCGGCCGCATCTGTCATCACCCCTGCGAGGGGAGGTGCCGCCGCGGGGAACTCGACGACTCCGTAGCTATCAGGGCGCTTAAGCGCTTTGCCTCCGACTGGTATTTTGACCACATTAGGGAATTACCTGAACCAGAACCCTTTGCCCGGACTCACAGCCAAGAAGTAGCAGTGGTAGGGGCGGGACCTACAGGGTTGTCCTGCGCCTACTTTCTGGCTCAAATGGGCTATCCTGTCACGGTCTTCGAAGCCCTCCCCATAGGCGGAGGTATGCTCTCGGTAGCTATACCTGACTTCCGCCTGCCGCGGGGGGTTATTGAAAAGGAGATAGACTATATCGCCAAGCGGGGAGTGGAGATAAAATACGACACGCCAATCAACGTAAATTTCACCATAGAAGATATCAAAGATAGTGGCTTTGAAGCTGTCTTTATTGCCGCTGGGGCTCAAAAAAGCCAGAGCATTGGCATACCCGGAGAATTGGAGGACATCGAAGGCTTCTACTATGGTTTGAGATTTCTCAGAGATGTGAAGGTTGGCAAGTCTATTAAGATTGGACGCAGGGTAGCTGTTATCGGCGGTGGTAATGTAGCTCTTGACTCCTCCCGCACAGCTCTTCGTCTTGGTGCCGATGAGGTGAGTATCTTTTACCGTCGGTCGCGGGAAGAGATGCCAGTAACTGAGGTGGAGTATGATGAGACTCTGGCTGAAGGCGTCCAGGTTAATTTCCTCGTCAGCCCCACCCGCCTAGAAAGCAACGACTGGAAAGTGACCGGTTTGCAGTGTGTCCACATGAAGCTGGGTGAGCCTGATGCCGGTGGACGCCGTCGCCCAATTCCCGTTCCTGGCTCAGAGTTTTTTGCTCCGGCGGATACCGTTATTGCTGCTGTGGGGCAGGCTCCAGACCTGTCGTTCTTACCCCCGGATAGTGCTCTTGAGCGTACCCGGTGGGAAAGGCTGGCGGTTGATGAAAACAGGTTAGCTACTAATGTTCCCGGGGTCTTTGCCGGGGGGGATTTTGTCTCCGGGCCAGGCATGGTTATAGAAGCTATTGCGGCTGGCCGGAGAGGGGCCAGCGCCATAGACAAATATCTCCAGGGCGATACTTCACGGGTCGAGATGTATGACCTGAAGCCCAGCGTTATTGAGGAAGAAATAAGTGGAGAGGAAGAAGAAAGCTGGGAACCACAATTCAGGCCAGAAACACCTCATCTCCCTCTTGAGGATAGGAAAGGTAGCTTCAAAGAGATAGAGCTGAGCTTTTCTGAGGACAAGGCGAGACAGGAGGCTAGGCGTTGCTTAAGATGCGACTTGGAGAAATGAAGGTAAGCGTTCACCGGGTGTCATTGCGAGGAGCTTTGGCGACGAAGCAATCTCGAAGGTTGATGCTGAGATTGCTCCGCTCCGCTCGCAATGGCTTAGAATTTTAAGTTTGCATTTTTATTCTTGACGTGGGAGGTTAGGCATGAAATCTATTACTAAGCAGAAGCCTTTTAAGGAAATCGAGCAGCAGTTAGACGGGTTTGACCGGTTGTATATTGCGGGTTGTGGCACATGCACCACAATGACTAAAACTGGTGGGAGGGAAGAGGTCTTGGAAATGAGGGAGCGTCTACAAGAACTGGGCAAGCTAGTCACCGGCTGGATAGTTATCCCTACCGCCTGTGATGAGATGACCGAAGTAGCTGTTAAAGAAAATAATGGAGCCATTCAGAATGCCAAATGTATTCTGGTCATGTCCTGTGCTTTAGGGGTGCATAAGCTGAGTACCTATATTGACAAGCCAGTCATTCCAGCCCTGGATACTCTTTTCATAGGGGTCGAGGATAGTCCGGGCTGTTTTCAAGAGGTTTGTGCCCAGTGCGGTCAGTGCGTCCTGGGAGAGACTGCTGGCATCTGTCCCCTGACGGCATGTCACAAAGGTTTGCTGAACGGCCCATGTGGTGGCACCGACAATGGTAAGTGCGAGGTGGATAAGGAAAAGGATTGTGCCTGGACTCTCATATATCAGCGACTAAAAGAACAGGGCCGGCTTGATTTGATGCGTAAGTATCATCCCCCCAGAGATTGCAACGTGGCACCCAGGCCGCGAACGATCAAGATTACATGAAGGAGGAGCTATGGCGTCGAGTTTTAGGGAAGTTCTCAAATCTGGTAAATTTGTGATAACCAGCGAAATCGGTCCGCCAAAAGGGACAAACATTGAGAAGATGCTCCACCATATTGACCTTCTCAAGGATAAAGTAGACGCGCTGAATGTCACTGACCACCAGAGTTCTATAATGCGCTTTCCATCCATTGGTGGCTGCCTGACTATCAAAGAACAAGGTGGCGAGCCTATATTGCAGATGACTTGTCGCGACCGTAATCGCCTTGCCCTTCAAGCCGAGCTTCTCTTCGCATACACCAGAGGCATAAGAAATGTCCTCTGTCTAACTGGAGATGCTGTTTTGGTCGGTGACAATAAGGCGGCCAAGGGCGTTTTTGACCTTGATTCAACCCAGCTACTGAAGACAATCCGGCAGATGGAATCGGGCAAGGACTCGGGGGGCAATGATCTCGATGGGACTGTTGAGTTCTGCGCCGGAGCCATAGTTACACCTGAAGCAAAGCCGATTGAGCCTCAGCTAATCAAGTTTGAAAAGAAGGTTGAAGCCGGTGCCGAATTCTTCCAGACTCAAGCCATCTATGACCTGGACAATTTCGGTAAGTTTACGGAATATGCCCGCCAATTCCCGGTCAAGATACTGGCTGGCATCATTCTGCTTGTGTCAGCGAGAATGGCGAAGTATATGAACGAGAATGTCCCAGGCATCCTTGTACCTCAGAACTTGATTGATGAACTGGCTAGTGCCCCCAAAGGCGAGGCACTCAATAGGGGCATAGAAATCGCGGGTCGGATGATTGCGACTCTGGAAAAAGAATCCATATGCCATGGAGTCCATGTTATGGCTATAGGCCGGGAGGAGATGGTTCCGGATATCCTGAAAGCGGCAGGACTTGCTACCTAGTAAGCCATCAAGAATTCGCCTCACGCTCTTACACCCCACAAAGTCTGTTGGCTTTGTAGGGCCCCGGAGAATAGAAGCTTTTCAAGGATGAATAGATGGGAATAGTGAGCACAACGCCTTTATCAACTTCTCCGTTAGAGATCTTGATTTTCGTACAACCCGAATCTTCACCAATCTCGTTGAGTTCCTTTTCCGTTATTCTGTTCCCAGCTTCAGATTCTGAAAGCAGCTCGCAATAGTGACGGAGATTCTTTCTAATTCATAAGCCGTTGGAGAATCTGCTCCTTCTGTTCTGTAGTGAGAAACCCTTGATCCACCGCCTTCCCGAGCCAGGCCTCAACGCTTTCCAGGATTTGAGCCCTACGCTGCTCAGCAAGCCGGCCCCGCTCTATCACGCTGTCAATCCTAGCCTCAACGCGCCCAAGGATTTGCGCCTTACACTCCTCACTGAGGTTACCCTCTAGCGCCATCGTGACACGCTCCAGGATTTGCGCCCTACGCTCCTCAGCAATCTGACCTCGCTCTATCACCCTATCAATCCTAGTTTCAACCCGCTCCAGGATTTCTGCCCTACGCTCTTCACTTAACCAACCCTGCTCTACTGCCTTAGCAGTTATCTCCTCAACCCGCCCAAGGATTTGTGCCTTATGCTCCTCAGCGAGCAGACCTCGCTCTGTCGCCCTGGCAATCCTGGCCTCAATCCGCCCAAGGATTTGCGCCTTATGCTCATCACTGAGGTTGCCCTCTACCGCCATCGTGACACGCTCCAGGATTTGCGCCCTACGCTCCTCAGCAATCTGACCTCGCTCCATCGTTCTATCAAGCCTCTGCAAGACCCTCTCAATTAGCTGAACCTTACGCTCCACCAGAGTGGGGAGGGGTGACTCTTGCATGGCGCTTTCAGCTAGAGCCAGCAGGTCTGACTCCTCCGTGATGCTTTCGACTAGAGCCAGTAGGTCTGATTCCTCCGTGGCGCTTTCGGCTAGAACCAGAAGGTCTGATTCCTCCACGGCGCCTTCAAATAAAGCCAGTAGGTCTGGCTCCTCTATGGGGCTCTGAGCTGGAGCTATGCCTCCACAACCGGCTAGACAAAACAGCCCAATCGCCATTATGCTTAACAGAACCTGCCGCTTTCTTCCCATCATACTATCCCTCCTAATAGTCACAATTCTCCAGCCTTAACTTAGAGACTTGCGCTCCAAACAAGATTCAATTCTGCTTCCATTATACCATATCCACCTCCTATCCTAGTTCTTTGACAATACACTCAACATCTGGGGTCACTCTCTCCTCTCTGAGAGACTTGAGCTAGGCCCGCTGCACATTCTCATCGAGCTTGCGGAACTCCATGGGCCCACAACAGAAAAGAAGGTTGACCACGTCCGCATAACTCCAGTCTTACTGGGTGCGAACAATATCCTGACCCTGAAGCAGTCTAGGGAGCTTCTCTATCATCCGGTCTACAGTCACAGTTCTTTCCGCGGACTGAGATTCCTTCGTCTTTGCTCAATTGCATTATGTATGAACTTGTGGCCATTATTAGTACCTCCAACTGCAGTGTGGTTCTGATTCTATCCTCCTTGGTGGTTCTGCAATGAAGCTGGTAGGCCACGCGCGAACTCAACGGCAGCGAATGGAAACCTCCGTATCTATGTATTGGCGATCGCACCAAACGCCATTTTGTTAGAAGAGCCCACAGTCTATTAGGTTCCAGGAAGCAATAGCCGCCTGAGGATCTATAGAAGGCTGGACAGAGACTGACAGTTGCTGCATAATCAATTCGGCAGACCATTCGAAGGTTACGAAATATCTGGCTGTGCTCCGGATGTCATATGACGGTTCTCTTTGACAGAGTTGTTGGAGTCTATCACTTTCTAGGCGACAGGATACCTAGGGGTATTCCGTGCGTAGAACCAAGGCCACGAAGGAGCAATCCGTGGCTTAGGAATAACCAGCCGCTCGTAGCCAAAGTGAAGGCAAAAGGGGATATTCGGTTAGCTGTTGGCCAGGCTGTTGCGTTGATGGGTGATTTAGAACAGATCATTGGTAGGGGTGACCGGGTTCTCGTAAAACCGAATTTCAACAGCCCGGACCCACTTCCGGCAGCTACTGACTTGGCTTTTCTTCAAGTCGTGGTTGAACTTATCCTGGAAGCTGGTGCTAAAGCCACCATTGGTGAGAGCTCCGGTGGCGTTTGGCGGCCAACTAGAAAGGTCTTCAATCAACTCGGTGTCCCAGAGTTAGCTCGAAGGCTAGGTGTTGAACTTGTTGCTTTTGAAGATAGGCCTGATGACTGGGTACAGATCAACGTCAACGGAGACTACTTAAGCAAAGTCATAATGCCTCGCTCAGCTTATGAAGCAGATAAGATGATTTATCTGCCGTGCATGAAGACTCACAGCCTTGGTGCGTTTTCTGGTGCAATCAAACTTGCCTTCGGCTTTGTTGCTCCTGGGCAACGGCGCAGTTTTCACCTCGGTCATTTACAGGAGAAGCTGGCCGAAATAAGTCTTTGTTGGCAGCCCGATCTCATCGTCATGGATGGCAGGAAAGCCCTCGTATCTGGTGGACCAGATAAGGGCCAATTGGTTGAGCCTGGCTTAGTGCTTGCTTCTGGTGACCTTATTGCCATAGATGTGGAGGCAATGAGGGTGCTCTTAGATTACGGAGCTTCCAACAAGATCCCTGCCAATCCTTGGGAACTACCACAAATTGCTACCGCATTAAGGCACGGACTAGGGGCAGTAGAGGGCAAGTACATAGTGGTTGACTGAATTTGCTCCAACGCTAGATCAGTTGCACCGGACATCGAGAAGTGACCCAACATTCCTGATTGTTGGTTCAGTCTTGCGCCCAGATTAGAAGAAGATGACATGAAAGCGCCCGCCTATGTGTTTTGTTGAATCTATACCAGCCATTTCTGGTCTAGAATCGTAGCAGCTAGTATAATGTTGAGTGGGTCAGTTGAACCTTGAGATTGGAGTAACTCATGCAAACTAATGGCAATACCGTCTTAGTAACTGGAGGAGCTACGGGAATCGGCTTCGCTCTGGCTAAAGCTTTCGTCAACGCGGGTAACAAGGTATTAATTTGCGGAAGAAGGAGAGCGAAGCTGGAAGAGGCAAAACAGAAGCTACCTCAGATACAGGTGCGACAATGCGACCTTTCCAAAAAGGAGGACCGCGAATCCCTTTACAATTGGGTGAAAGACCAATATGAAGACCTGAACATCTTAGTAAATAACGCCGGAATTCAAAGGGCTATCGATATAAGGAAAGGGGCAGCTGATTTGCTCCGGGGCGAAGACGAAGTTCAGGTCAACTTTGTTGCCCCCATCCATCTATCGGCGTGTTTTGCTCCGCTGCTGATGGATAAGAAAGATGCAGCCATTATTAACGTTTCCTCGGGGCTGGCTTTTGTTCCGATAGCTGCTATGCCTGTCTATTGTGCTACCAAGGCGGGAATTCATATATTCAGCGTATCCTTGAGGCACCAACTGACAGGAACCTCTGTAAGAGTATTCGAAATAGTGCCTCCTGCGGTTGACACGGAACTGGGAAGAGGCTCCACCAGGCATTCAGAACGAGAATACAGAGGTATACCGCCGTCCGAAGTTGCCACAGAGACCATGGAAGCTCTCAAGAATAACGAATATGAGATAGTTGTTGGCGGCGCAAAGGGCCTTGTAGAAGGCTCAAGAAAGGCCTTCGAAAGGAAATTCCAGGAACTCAATAGCTGGTAATGCCTGCTGGAAAGCAGATGCTGCTACGGAAGGCAACCTAAGCATGATATTAGGACACTCAACAACCATAGGTCCATTATGGGCAGCTAAGTCTCAGAAGCGTGTGTTGTAACCCAACATTTCTGACAATTGCTCACTCTGCCGTTGCAGCTTCCTTCTGCCTTGTTCCACCAGTAGGAATACTGCTGTACAATGGAGCCCGCGGAGGAGCGTAACCAATGTCACTTATACCAGCTTGTGAAATCGGTGTATGGAATGCCTGGATTTTCATGATTTGGCTACTAATACAGAATTTTGGAGTAAGGCTGGTTAGCAAAGACTTGTACCGGAGAGCTGGGCAACCTCCTGACATGAAACCAAGTCAAAAGTACAAGATACTCAGCTTTATATCTATGCCATTGTGGCTTTTGGCTACCGCGTATTCCATTTTCCTGCCATTTGAACTAGGCACAATATGGTTTCCTATAGGTCTTACCATTTTCCTGCCAGGTCTGATCATGAATGTATTTGCTACAATCAATTTTGCCAGTACCCCAATGAGTGAGCCTGTTACTAGAGGAGCGTATCGTTACTCACGACATCCGATTTACGTAGCACTCCTCCTGATATATCTCAGTGTTAGCATAGCTTCAGCTTCCTGGGTTTTTCTGTTATTAACAGCCTTATTGGCAATCGAGGTAAGCTTGTCTGTAGCCGATGAAGAACACTACTGTCTGGGGAAATATGGTAACGCCTACCGTGAATATATGAATAGGACGCCAAGATGGATAGGAGTACCGACATCGAGTTCAATAAGCAACCCTAGTTAACACCCCTCGGGATTGTTAACAACTGCTCATTCCGTGACATCTATTTCAAATAAGCAGAAGACTTTCTCACTCTTGAGTGCACGCCGGCATCCCGATGTTTGTTCTATAGAAACAAAACGGTTCAATTGCTACCTTCATTACGCTATAATATGATACTAACAGATGAAAGAACTATTCCGTGATAAATCAAGAGACAAATTAGCTCAGAACCTCAACTCCTTGGGTATTAGAGCGGACTTGGCTGAACGTGGCCGAGCGGAAGAGAAAGTGGAGAATTCATGGTATCAACGTTCTTTGGGAATCATAGACATACGAGACGGCTTGGTTAGCTGGATAAACATCTTGAAAGAAGATGGGAGTGGTAAAAGCCCTCCTCTATGGTGGGTCATCCTCGGCATACCGGATGAGAGGCCACTCTCAAAGCACCAGGCGGTTGACATCAAGACAATAAGAAGAAAGGCATTTCCTTTGTTCGGTAAAGTAGTCGATGTGACTTGGAGAGGTAAGGATCATCATACTGGACTAGCCGCAGTCCTTTCCAACGATGAAGCAGTAAGAAACCTAGCCAAGAAGATTGGCAACTTGGTAATCCATAGTTACGCCAAAGAGTTTCAAGGATGGACGTTGCAGGTGGATAGGCGATTTGAGCCAACAAACCAGGATTGGGCAAGTATCCAGAAGATTGCTGATTATATCCTTTCATCAGCTCGTGTCTACTAGCCAAGCCCTGGCAATTGATGTGCCGGCTATCTCCTGGACAAATAGTCACAACAAATCAGATAGATGAATTATAAGCTCAGTGACTATCGGGTTATGAACCCGACCAGCCTCAACCGATGATGCCTCATTGAACAGAATTCCAGATTGTGAAGCTGAGATAACAATATAGTGTTAAGTGTGATTGGGCGAAATAGAAGGACTGGATATCCCAACATCGGGAAAATCCAGCCCTTCTGAGTCCTGTTAGGCTGTGCAGGAGCAAGCCTAACTCTTGCCGATTCTGAACACTTTCGTGCCACAGGTCGGGCAGATGCCCTGGGTTGCCGGCCTGCGGTTCTTCATGATAATGCTCTTGGGATTCTTGATTTCTTTCTTGGCACGGCACTTCATACAGTATGCTTGCATTTGACCCTCCTCTCTTGGGAGTAGATAGTAGGCTATTGGCTTACACTGTGTCAATAGCCAGAGAGTGAAAGAACTTGCCGCTTGAGATCTGCAACTGTCATGACACTAGTAAACAGGAGCAGACGGAAATCGAAGTGCAGATGGTGGACTTTGGCTAACAGCCCCAATCCAACAGGTTTAATACGTGCACATTTCAGACAAGGCCGGGACGCTAAGTTGGAGCAAAACACACGCCCCGAGTGACCTTATGTGCCCTACCAGCTTTCGTCCGGGCGGCTATCTACTTACCTTGCGCTGTCCCTTAGCTGCGCCTTTCAGCCTTCGCCAAAACCCAACTCTTATGCCAGGGCTCTGCTCGGCTACTCGGGGCAACACTGAATTTATCGCATCTATGACGGAGCTGTCAATGCTTCTTACGTACTAGGATATCAGTACTATATTCTAACAGAGAACCAGACTCGATGGATGGGCTGTTTGACTTATCTCCACTTGACTCTGCTCAACAAACACTCCCACGAACGACTGTGACCATGTAATAGAAACACCAAGCTGTTGCTGCAGAATCGCAGTAAGTTACGCCAGATGATTTCGGCTTGTGGTGTTACCTTTGACGCAGCAATTGGGCATAGTACTGTCTAGCCCAGCTTGGCAGCATCTCCCTCAGGACTGAAGTGACTGAATGCGGCACGCCCAGTTAGTCAATGCTCTTAGGCCGGATAGGGCACAAGCCCTGCTTCGTCGACAGCCTTGGGGTTAATCGGTATGCCGGTCTCTTCGCGGGGCAATCCCCGTTCCTCAACGGCTCGTTTATCCTCAGCACAGCGTGGACAACAGGACCCGGTGTAGAGAAGAATCTTCTACCGCGCCCGGGTAACGCTTCTTTTCTCATCGAGTTCGCAGAGTTTCTCTATCACGAACTCCACATACTTGCTGCACTTATCCTTCCAAATACCCGATTCCAGGAAAGTGTGGTATGCCCCTGGCTTGGAAAAATCAAGGCCAAGGAGGTCACGACATGTGATAGTACCGAACCTCTCGATGAAACTCGTGACAAGCTGGCCGGCGTCCTCACGCGCACCGAAACGCTCCTGTTTTGCCCTCTGCCTGTCAGCCAAAGGGCAACGGTGACGCAAACCCAGGCATACTGTCGAAGCTGATACCGCTCCACAGGGCGCTGACTGATGGCCCGCTATGCCGCCAGTGAAGGCAGTGCAAGTCCACAGGATATCCTCATTCTCAAGGCCATACGCTTCCCACATAACTTGCAGGACGCTTGGCCCTCAGTGATGGCCCTTCTCCATGAGTTCAACAGCACGTTCTTTGGCTTCCTGGAGTGATATCTTCATTGCCATAGCTCGCCTCCCAACGGTCTCTTCAGGGGCATTCTACACTCGCTTCGTGCCATCGTCAATGAGCCGTCCTCGGACTTTTCCCCTCTGTTCGTTTTGTGAGCACAAGTCTCTTCACCAAGGATTTGAGGGACACCCCTGGTGACACCTCCAGTCCTATTGATGCAACCATTGTTCATTTTGCGGACCCGCCCTATTTCCACTGTATTAGGTGATCTGACCACTTGTTTCAGATTCAAAGTCGGGGTGAGAGGATTTGAACCTCCGACCACCTGAACCCCATTCAGGTGCGCTACCAGGCTGCGCTACACCCCGTCGCTTTGCCCTCAGTAATATGTTATCATACTGGTCACAGCAAAGAAAACATAAGTTTGTCAGGTTGTGATTCTTGGCTAAGAAACAGAAA
>JAUWQY010000039.1 GCA_030610855.1 Dehalococcoidia bacterium | reverse complement strand
AGGCGGTGGGAGGCGTTCTTAGTAAGCAGCGAGCAAATATAACAGATTCACAATAGAGCTTTGTCCAACAGCACGTAAAAGACTATGCGTTGCCCCATCCAAATTCGGCTTCGCTTAACTTCTCACTGACAGGGCGCACTCCTAACAATCACTCATTTTGTTCAACTCGCCTAATTCGCCTGCTACCGAAAACATGTGGTGCCTATAGCTCATCGGATAGAGTGATGGTCTTCAAAACTAACTTCAGGGGAGTTTGAGTTTGTCTAGGTGCCCCGTTTCACTCCTGTCTGTTGAAAGCCCAGATGGCGGCCGTTAGCAGCACCACTCCCGCCAGTGCTACCACAATAGCTGAATCCAAGATGCCCATGGTGTGGCCAAAGACGGTAACCCCGGCCACCTCAGTACCCAGAAAGACCTGGCGTATAGCGTCTATTCCATAGGTCACCGGGTTCAATTTGGAGAGCACCTCCAGCCAAATGGCTACACCGGAGACGGGGAAGAAGATGCCGGAGAGGAACATCATAGGGAAAATCACCAACTGCATCAATATCTGAAATCCCTGTTGCGAGCGCATGCGGGCGCCGATTAGCAGCCCCAACCCGGAAAGGGTGAGGGAGAGGATTAAGAGGAGCGGCAAAAGGGCCAGTACCGTACCCAGACCAATGGGGACACTGAGAATGGGCGCCAACGCCAGCATTATGGCCCCCTGGATGATGGCGATAATGCCGGCACCGACGGCCTTGCCGACTATCACGCCACTGCGGTTTAAAGGGGAGACCAGCACCTCTTTTAGGAAACCGAACTCCCTGTCCCAGACGATGGAAAGACCGGACATGACAGAGGTCATCAGCACCGTCATGGCTAGAATACCGGGGTACATGAACTGGATGTAGTCCACGCCGGGCATCATCTGGCCGATAAGCCTGCCGAATCCAGCACCGAAAATTATCAGGAAAAGAAGCGGCATAGAGAATGACGAGACCATCCGTGGCCTATCCTGGATGAAGCGCAGAAGCTCGCGGTAGGCTATGACCCAGACAGAACGAAAGAGGTTAGCCATTGTCTTTAGTGTCCCCTCATCCTCATCATTCTTCTCATCCGGGGCATGGGGTCGACCTGCTGCTCTCTGATGGCATGACCTGTAAGCTTTAGGAAGACATCCTCTAAGGTGGGCCGCCTCAGGCCTATGGAGAGCAGCCGCAGGGGGAAGCCGGAGACGAAGCCGGGGAGAAATTCCTCACCGTGGGGCACAGTAAAGCTGACCACTCCATTCTCAACGCTCGGCGCGAACTTGTACTCCTCCTCGAGCAGGCGCAACGCTTCCTCATTGTCCTCCGTCTTGATGGCGATGACATCGCCGCCAATGGCATTCTTGAGCCTCTCTGGCGTGTCCAGGGCTACAATCTGGCCATAATCTATGATGGCGATACGGTCACAGTTCTCCGCCTCGTCCATATAGTGGGTGGTCATAAAGATGGCCAGATTCTCACGCTTCCGTAAGTCATGGATATAATCCCAGATGCGGTGCCGCGTCTGCGGGTCCAAACCTAAGGTGGGCTCGTCTAGAAAAAGCACCCTTGGGTGATGTAAAAAGCCACGGGCGATTTCCAAGCGGCGCCTCATACCACCGGAGTAGGTGCTTATCTTGCCCTTGCGTCTGTCCCACAGCTCCACCATGTCTAGAAGTTCTTTCAGGCGCGGTTCCAGGATATTCTTGGGAATGCCGTAGGCATAGGCGTGGAAGCGCAGATTCTGCTCTGCCGTCAGGTAGTCATCTAAGGTTGGCTCCTGAAAAACCAGCCCGATTGACTCGCGCACCTGGCTGCGCTCCTTTATTACGTCAAAGCCGTTGACAGTAGCTTGCCCAGCAGTAGGCTTCAAAAGTGTGCACAGCATATTGATGGTGGTCGTCTTGCCAGCGCCATTGGGCCCCAGGAAGCCAAAAACCTCCCCTGCCTTAACGGTGAATGAGACCCTATTGACCGCTTCCAGTTCGCCGAATTTCTTTACCAGATTGCAGGTCTCAATGACATCCATTGTCTTCCCCCTCTTCTTTGAGTGCCGTGATGAGTGACTCCAGACCCATGCGCAGAGAAGCCAGGGCTTTGTTCGGCATTCTTTCCAGCACTCTCCCAATCCTGGCGGTGCCTATCTCTCGCAACCGCTCCACCTGGCTCCTGCCTTCTTCAGTAAGAGAAAGGATGTAGCTGCGGCGGTCGTCTGAGTTCTCCTGGCGGCTGACTAGCCCCTTGGCCACTAGCCGATCTACAACGCTAGTAACATTGGCCTTGGGCACGCCGAAGGATTCGGCCACCTCACCCGGCGAAACCCGTCCCTTGAAAGAGAGTAGAAAGATGACGCGCAGCTGCTCCCTAGTCAGCTCAAGGTGCAACCAGGGATGAGGATCCCGAGCCTCGGCCGAAAGCGTGAGGTTATGAATCAGTCGAATTATGCTTTTAGTATTCTCCTGCTTATCCATCCTCTGCCCGCCTAACACCATATGTCAATGTAACAAATATAATACAACTAATATTGACTAATTTCAATCCCTGCCACGAAATCTATTGTATAGTGTATATTCAAGCTTCTCTCCCATAGACGCAGTTCACGACTCGCAGAATCAGGTTGCACAAAGTAGCGGATTGTGCAGTTTCCTAGTCACTTTTAAGCGTTGAATAGTAGATTCAGTTCAGCCTTCGGTAATCTAGCTGAGAAGACGCCGAAGTGTAAAGGGCTAAGATTGCTGGGTCGCTTATTGAGTATGTGTCAAATCGAGGCATTGGCTTTCCTTCCAAGAAATGTTATTGTTAAATCACTTATATCGCAGCTATTTTTACAGTATGACCCATTCTAATTTTCGTGTGATCCCTATTCGTAAAACTTCTGAAGAGATACTCTGCAATGGGAGGAAGAGCAGTGGATCTGTTAACTCAAGAAGGTGACCGCTGCCTTTTTTGCTGTCGAAGCTAGAAGTGCGGCGATCTGATGATAAATGGTAGGACACCTAGCCAAAGCAAGTAGATTAAACAGTGGGGTGATGCACAATGACAAATCTCAAAAGGCTCTTCGGCGTAATAATCGTTGTGTCGCTAGTACTAGTAATCAATGTTCCATTGATAACGCAAGTAACAACCGCTGGCGACGGCGAGAGTAGGCTAGAGGAGCGCACCTTCTCTGAGGCAAGCAAGAGCTGGGATGGTGGGGAGCTCGATACTGCTGTAGACCAAGACCATCTGGATTCTGCCAGCTCTGTGGGCGGAAGTACTGCTAACACGGCGGCAACATCAAATCAGTTGGATTCTGAATACACAATAGGTACATTGTCATTGTATGCAACTACTCCAAGCAGCGATGAAATTGAGATGATGCTCATAGATAGTCCTCCAACACCGCCGGTGAATGTGAGTCACACTGTAGTGAATATCGGTCATCTGACTGAGTCTGCAGTTATTCTGAATGATGTTCCTACGTCAGAGTGGACTTACGGATGTACGGCCACTTCGGCAGGGATGCTTTTCGGTTATTACGACAGGACAGGCTACCCAAATATGTATACAGGATCAACCAACGGGGGTGTGTGTCCGCTGACTGATCTGGGACAGGGGGAACCCACAAACCCACGATATCCCATTCCCGGTTCGTGTTACATCATATCTACAGAGAATGGTTTAGATGGAATAAGCTCCAATGCTCATGTTGATGACTACTGGATCTCCTACGGTAGTGCCGGGCCTGATCCCTGGGAGGGAAACTGGCCTGAACACACGTGGGAACTCTGCACAACAGACTTCTTGGGAACTAACCAGTGGAAATGGGATTACAGTTCTTATCCAAGTATTGACGGCAGCATAGATCACAATATAGACGGAGCTACTACAGTATGGAATTATAACGACGGCTCAAAGCTTTATGATTGGTACCTTGGACCTGTCTACGGCATCCCTACAACATCGTGTTGCCATGGAATGAGGTTATTTGCCGAATCCCGGGGATATAGCGTAGATGCTAATTATAATCAGCTAACGAATAATCAACACTCGAATGGGTTCACATTTGCGGAATTCCAAGCAGAAATCAACGCCGGACGTCCAGTATTGATTCATGTTATAGGACATACCATGGTCGGTATAGGCTATGATACAGCAACGAACAGTATTTACATCCACGATACTTGGGACAACAATATCCATAGCATGACTTGGGGAGGCAGTTACGCAGGCATGGATCTTTATGCAGTAACTGTTATCCATCTAGCATCTCCAACCGAGTATAGTTTGACAATTTCCAGCACATCGGGTGGCAGTGTAACCACCCCTGGTGAAGGGACTTTTAGCTATGACGAAGGGACGGTGGTCGACCTGGTGGCGACTCCAGGTGCAGGCTACCGGTTTGACGAGTGGACTGGTGATGTGGGTACCATTGCTGATGTCAACGCCGCCTCAACCACCATCACCATGAACGGAGATTACTCGATAACTGCCAACTTTGTGAAGACATATGACCTGATTACCTCCAGCATGGCTGGAGGGTCGGTGACCACCCCTGGTGAGGATACTTTTACTTACGATGAAGGAACGGTGGTCGACCTGGTGGCGACTCCAGGTGCAGGCTACCGGTTTGACGAGTGGACTGGCAATGCGGGCACCATTGCCGATATCAACGCCGCCACAACCACCATCACCATGAACGGAGATTACTCGATAACTGCCAACTTCGTGGCAATATATGACCTCACCACCTCCAGCACCACTGGAGGGTCGGTAACCACCCCTGGTGAAGGGACTTCTAGCTATGACGAAGGGACGGTGGTCGACCTGGTGGCGACTCCAAGTGCAGGCTACCGGTTTGACGAGTGGACTGGCGATGTGGGCACCATTGCCGATGTCAACGCCGCCTCAACCACCGTCACCATGAACGGAGATTACTCCATAACGGCCAATTTTGTGGCGGTATATGACCTCACCACCTCCAGCACCACTGGAGGGTCGGTAACCACCCCTGGTGAAGGGACTTTTAGCTACGATGAAGGAACGGTGGTCGACCTGGTGGCGACTCCAGATGCAGGCTACCGGTTTGACGAGTGGACTGGCGATGTGGGCACCATTGCCGATGTCAACACCGCCTCAACCACCGTCACCATGAACGGAGATTACTCCATAACGGCCAACTTTGCCCCTGAGAACACCCCGCCCGAAGTTTCCACTATTTTCTGTACGCAGAGGAGTGATGGGTCAGGTATAGTGGACATAAGCTACGACGTCTCGGACAACGAGCAGTCTACGGTAGATGTCTCACTTGAGTACTGGGATGGTAGTTGGCATTCCTGCGCCAACACTACTGGCAATGTTGGCCCTGGCATAGATACCGGTACAGGTAAAGCCGCGACCTGGGACACTAAGGCTCAGCTTGGTGCAGCATACATATCAGGTTGTAAGGTCAAGGTTATAGCCAACGATGGTGCTGGTGGCACTGGTAGTGATGAGAGCAACATCTTCGACCTGGACACAGTCCCACCGACAGGCTATGGCAGTGCTTCCCCGGAAGATGAAGCAGAATGCGTTTCCATAAATGAAGCGCTTCTTTGTTCCATTGCTTCAGACGATTCTACTCCCATCGAATACAAATTCGCAATCGCTTCTGATGCGGCTTTCAGCCAGGACCTCCAGGAGAGTGGCTGGCAGCAATCTACCAGTTGGACACCGACAACAGCACTTTCTTATGGCAAGGCTTGCTGGTGGAGGGTGAAGGCCAGAGATGCTAAAAACAATGAAAGTGAGTGGGGCTCTCCATTTACCTTCGTCACCATTTACAGGTTTGATCTCACGCTCAAAAGTGGCTGGAATATGATTAGCTTGCCCCTCGAGAGCTGCACGGGGGAAACTCACCCAGGCGTAATCCTACCAGATGTGGAGGTAATATATACTTGGAATTGCGAGACGAATTCCTACGATAGCCCCAGTGAGATTCTCCCTGGCAAAAGCTATTGGGCTTTGGTCTTTGAAGATGTTACCGAGACCATATATGGAACTCCGGTAGAGGAATACCAGCTTAGCAGCGCTTATGAAGGCTGGCACATGGTTGGTTCGCTTTATGTCGACGGCCAGGTAAACGTGGGCAGTGGCAATGTGTATGGCTCGCTCTACCACTGGAACCCCGAGACGCTGAGCTACATAGCGAGGCCTCTGGACGACGTAAGACCTGGGGAGGGTTATTGGCTACTAGCTTTTAGCGACTTCTCAATTTCTGTGGTTCCAAAACCACCTGTACCATAATGCACAGAGGAGTCGGAAAAGAAGAGATAACAACATAAGGAGATAAAATGAAGACGTTGATAAGATTGCTTGGAGTGTTGATTCTGGTAGCCATCTTCACGCTCCCTGGTTCCGCCCCTATCTTAGCCAGCGAAGATTGGACGGTATACATGACTGTGACCACAGACCCAAACGTTGGCAGCGTACCTGGTGAAGGTTCTCACTTTGGGTTTGGTGCCAGAGATGACGCAAGCAACGGGTATAACTCAGGGGAAGGAGACGAGATTGCACCGCCGGACCCCATGGCCGGAATCAATGCTTATTTCTACTATCCAGCTAATCCACCTTTCCAAAAGAATCTCATCATGAGTGTCACTGGTCCGGCAGCCTCAATAACCTGGCCTCTGGTGGTAAAGATGGTCGGGGAAACAGGCGATGCTGAGATGACCATAAGCTGGCCAGGCATGAACAGCGTGCCTGCCGGCTATATCGTTCTTGAACTCCAGGATACGGGAGGCTCTACCCTGGCTGATATGAGGAGCGTTGACCATTACACCTTTTCCGCATTGGAGGGGCACGCGTACAATTTCAAAATCGTTGCCTTCGAGAACACCCCACCCGAAGTTTCCAGTGTTTCCGCTACACAGAGGAGTGATGGGTCAGGTATAGTGGACATAAGCTACGACGTCTCGGATAACGAGCAATCTACAGTAGATGTCGCACTTGAGTACTGGGATGGTAGTTGGCATTCCTGCACCAACACTGCTGGCGATGTCGGCCCCGGCATAAATACCGGCATGGGTAAAGCCGCGACCTGGGACGCCAAAGCTCAGCTTGGTGCAGCATACATATCAGGTTGTAAGGTCAGGGTTACAGCCGGCGACGGTGCCGGTGGCAGTGATAGCGAAGAGAGCAACACCTTCGACCTGGACACAGCCCCACCGACAGGCTATGGCTGTGCTTCCCCCGAAGATGAAGCAGAATGCGTTTCCATGGATGAAGCGCTTCTTTGTTCCACTGCTTCAGACAATTCCGCTCCTATCGAATACAAATTCGCAATCGCTTCTGATGCGGCTTTCACCCAGGATCTCCAGGAGAGTGGCTGGCAGCAATCTACTAGTTGGACACCGACAACAGCGCTTTCTTATGGCAAGGTTTACTGGTGGAGAGTGAAGGCTAGAGACGCTAAGAACAATGAAAGTGCGTGGAGCTCCCCATTTACCTTCGTCACTATCTACAAGTTTGATCTCGCACTTAAGAGTGGTTGGAATATGGTTAGCTTGCCTCTTGAGAGCTGCACGGGAGAAAGTGACCCAGACGTAATTCTACCAGATGTGGAGGTAATATATACTTGGAATTGCGCGACCACATCCTACAACAGCCCCGGTGAAATTGTCCCTGGTAAAAGCTATTGGGCTTTGGTCTTTGAAGATGTTACCGAGACCATATATGGAACTCCAGTAGAGGAATACCAGCTTAGCAGCGACTGTGAAGGCTGGCACATGATAGGGGGCCTTTCTGTAGAGGCACAGGTAAACGTGGGCAGTGGTAGTGTGTATGGCTTTCTCTATCACTGGGACCCTGAGACGCTGAGCTATATAGCGAGGCCTCTGGACGACGTAAGACCTGGGGAGGGCTATTGGCTACTAGCTTTTAGCGACTTCTCAATTTCTGTGGTCCCTAAACCACCTGGACCATAATGCATAGAGGAGTCGGAAGAGAAGAGACAACAACATAAGGAGATAGAATGAAGACGTTGATAAGATTGCTTGGAGTGTTTGTTCTGGTAGCTATCTTCCTGTTCCCCAATTCCGCCCTTGTTTCCGGTAGCGAAGATTGGGTCGTATACATGAGTGTGACCACAGACCCAAACGTTGGTAGCGTCCCTGGCGGTGGCTCTAACTTCGGATTCGGCGCCAGGGATGGCGCAAGTGATGGCTATAACTCAGGGGAAGGAGATGAGATTGCACCGCCAGATCCCATGGCCGGAATCAATGCCTATTTCTATTATCCAGCTAACCCACCTTTCCAAAAGAATCTCATCACGAGTGTCACTGGTGCGGCAGCCTCAATAACCTGGCCTCTGGTGGTAAAGATGGTCGGGGAAACAGGCGGTGCCGAGATGACCATAAGCTGGCCAGATATAAGCAGTGTGCCTGCCAGCTATATCGTTCTTGAACTCCAGGATACAGGAGGCACTACCCTGGCTGATATGAGGAGCGTTGACCAGTACACCTTTTCTGCATTCCAGGGACAAACATACAATTATCAGATAAGGGCTGAGGTAGAAGAGATACCAGAGTACGACCTCACGATAGACAGCACAGATGGTGGCGAGGTAACTACTCCTGGCGAGGGCGTGTTTACCTATGATGAAGGAACAGTGGTCGACCTCGTGGCGACTCCCGGTGCTGGCTATCGGTTTGACGAGTGGACTGGTGATGTGGGTACCATTGCTGATGTGAACGCCGCCTCAACCAATATCATCATGAACGGAGACTACTCAATAACGGCCAACTTTGTGGCCCTATATGACCTCACTATATCCAGCACCAACGGGGGGTTAGTAACCGCTCCTGGTGAGGGGACTTCTACCTATGATGAAGGAACGGTGGTCAACTTGGTGGCGACCCCAGATAGTGGTTACCGGTTTGATGAGTGGACCGGCGATGCGGGCACTATTGCCGATGTTGATGCCGCCACAACCACCATCGTCATGAACGGAGACTATTCCATAACGGCCAACTTTGAAGAGGTGCCACCATCCCCTGTGGGGCGCTTCATCGCCACCGCAGCCTACGGCACCCCAATGGCCAAGGAAATAGAAATTCTACGTGAGTTCAGAGATGAATATCTGCTGACCAGCCCCGTGGGGCAAACCCTGGTAGACCTCTATTACAGGTTCAGCCCACCGATGGCCGAATTCATAACTGAGCATCCCAGCCTGAAACCAATAGTGAGGGCTGGGCTAGTGCCAGCTGTGGCCATGAGCACCGTAGCCGTCAACACCACTCCGGCCGAGAAGGCGGCCATAATAGGGTTGCTGGTGCTGGTTTCAGTGGCACTGGCGGTATGGGCAAAGAGGCGGCGAGACAGAGGTACAGAGTATGCCTGAGGGCTGAACTGCACAATTGCCTGGGTTGTTACTTAGTTGCATTAAGAGATGTATCGTTGCTCCTTAACTCTATAGCATGTCTTGGATACCTCACAAGAGACTATTGACAATTTCTTAGATAGCGATATAATAGTATCAATAAGAGTAGCCTCTAGAAGAAGCAGAACTTTAAGACTAATATCAAGTTGGGTGGTCACGTGTGTGCCTTAGAGGATTGCGGTAGTTCTCACGATGCTCAGTCCAGCAAATGTAGATATGTGAACTAGGCTCCTTTTTCCTACCAGAGCAAGGCCAACCCTACCTTTCTAAATCGAAGGCTGTTCAAAAAGTAGTTGCCCAGTCTATTAAGCAATTGTGCCTGACAAACGAGGCAACTAAAGAACCTGGGGATGTAAGGCTTTCG
Source organism: Dehalococcoidia bacterium (assembly GCA_030610855.1). Lineage (GTDB taxonomy): Bacteria > Chloroflexota > Dehalococcoidia > GIF9 > AB-539-J10 > RBG-13-51-36. The sequence goes on along the minus strand of JAUWQY010000039.1, from coordinate 2,488 downwards.
AAGTACTCCAAAATGAACGGAGGATCAAAATCATCGCCGCTAATGGACTAAGTGGGTGAGGTGAATAGTTGGATACTGCTCTTACTAACGGGTGATTGACAGCAGAGAAGACTACGCTGTACGATAGTCTTGGAGGGAAATGCCAAATAATGTCCAATGACTAAAATCCATTGGACTAAACAGTCCTGAATGTGAAAAGGGAGGGTGAACATGAAGAAATTCTTACTACCGACGATTCTGGCGGTGGTGGCCTTCACGTCAATTGTTCTGGTGGTGATGGCTGCTCCAGGAGGAAATGATATAGCTCCAGAACAAGCAACGAAAACAGGAATCCTAGAACTCTATCTTTGCGATGCGCCGACAGACGCTAAGAATATTACAGGTGTCTATATTACTATTGATGAAATCCAATATCATCGAGATGGTCAATGGATAACATGCGACGAATTTGTAGGCCCTCAAAAATATGACTTATTGGAATTAACCGGGGGGAATTCCACTTTATTAGGTGAGTTGACATTACCATCTGGGAATTACACCCAAATTCGCTTCATGCTGGATATTCAAGAAATAGGTGCACCCCCATCCAATCCGGGCTGTTATATCGAATTTGCTGATAACTCCACAGAGCCTCTCTTCGTCCCGAGCGGTGGACAGACAGGCTATAAAGGAATAGGCCGATTCGAAGTGCCGGTCAATGGAACTGTGGTGGTTACCGCGGACTTTGATGTTCGCAAAGCTGTGGTTGTAGCGGGTTCTTCCTATATTTTAAAGCCAACAATCAAGCTGATAGTCAACGACTGAACCGGAAGCATCCGTAGCCAAACTACAAACGCTAATTTCACGTTTTAGCGACTTGTGCAATCCTACAATCACGGGACTAGGAAGAACGTGTGATTTCGTTGACGCCCACTCAATCAAATGGCACAATGTATCCCGATATCGCGGACTGGAGTTATATGAAGCTAATTCCTTCGTCATCAGCAATTAGAGAAGCCCGTCTGGATTTTCTCTCAGGCGTGAACTTCGTGTGTTCAGGCCTCCGTCACCTGAAACTAGGATGAGGTAAGCTGAATGATTGGAGCGATTGCTGGTGATGTCATCGGCTCAGTCTATGAGAGCCATTGCTTGAAAACAACGGAATTTGCGATATTCACCGCCAATTCCACTTTTACCGACGACACCGTACTGACCGTAGCCGTGGCTGATTGCATTCTGCACGGTAAAGATTACGCTACCACATTCAAACACTATGCAAGAAAGTACCCTTATGCTGGATTCGGAGGTATGTTTTTGAAGTGGGTGAGTAGCGATAGCCTCGCACCTTATAACAGTTTTGGCAATGGGTCAGCCATGCGTGTGAGCCCAGTTGGCTTTGCCTTTGATACCATGGATGAGGTACTAGCTGAAGCTAAAAGAAGTGCAGAAGTTACTCATAACCACCCCGAAGGCATAAAAGGGGCTCAGGCAATTGCTGCTGCCATTTTACTTGCACGGAAACAAGAGAGTAAGAGCAAGATTAAGAAGTTCATCGAGGATAATCTTGGCTATGATCTGCACCGGACCTTGGAGGAAATCCGTCCTAGCTACTATTTTGACGAGACATGCCAGGGCTCAGTGCCACAGGCGATCATAGCGTTCTTAGAGTCAGACAACTTTGAGGATTCAGTCAGGAAGGCTATCTCGCTGGGTGGCGATAGCGATACACTTGGCTGCATGACAGGGGGTATTGCCCAAGCCTACTACCAGACAATTCCAGCTTACATCATTGAGGAAGTTAAAAATAGGCTGGACACGGAACTGCTGAAGGTTGTTGAACAGTTCAACGCAAGGCATTGTTTGTTACAGTTTCTCTAGTCCAAGACGAAGTACAATCATGCTTAGCTTGGCGTGGAAGAGAAAGACACGCCAAACACTTGGGGATACAATGAGAATGAAGAAGACCGTCCAATGACCGTCTATCTAACCAAAGAGCAGGTCAAAGAGCTCCGTGGCCCAGAATCAATGAAAGTCACGATAACGGCGGTATAGCTGATGGCGCATTCAAATACTGTTGAGATTGTTGGCGTGGGGCCGGTTCTGTTTGAACGTAGCAAGAGGGCCAAACGTATCAACATCTCCGTAAAGCCATTCACAGGGGTCCGGGTTGCTATTCCTGATGGATTGTCCTTCCGGAAGGCCGAAGCATTCGTCTATACCAAGGCAGACTGGATACAGAGGCACTTAGACAGGATGAAACAATACGAAGAACATGACGAAGCTGCCTCAGTCGTGCCTGATGATATCGATAGAGCGAAGGCTAGACGGAGGCTAACCAGAAGACTCAAACACCTGGCAGAGAAACATGGATTCACCTTCAACAGGGTATGCATTCGAAATCAGAAGACGAGATGGGGCAGTTGCTCTCACAGAAACAACATCAGTCTGAATATGAAGATTGTCCGCCTGCCGGAAGAACTGATGGACTATGTGATTTTGCACGAGCTTG
>JAUWQY010000009.1 GCA_030610855.1 Dehalococcoidia bacterium | reverse complement strand
TTTTCTCCTCATAAGCCTGGTACAGCTTAACTAGCTTGGCATCTATACTCCTCTTCAGCTGGACATGCAGATCGAGAACGGCAAGGTTACCGCTTATCGTGCGAAGGTGCGGATCTCCTTCAAGTATGGGGGCAAGGAAGCTTAAATCAACCGATAAGGGCATTGCCTATCGTCACTGAGGAGTAAGACCGGAGCCTTTGCTGTGGCCTTGCTCCTTGATTTGCTGCCCGCGAAATACTCCACCAGAGATGAGCCACCATTTTTTCTGTGTGACCTGGACGATGCTCTCGTTTGACAAAGAGATTCCTTGGGGGTACAATCCACTCATTAGTTTCAAGCTTAGGTTGTTGCAAGCTCTTTGAAGTTACTTCAGGCTATATTGGCATTGGATGACCGAACTCTAACTAAAATTTGAGAAAAAAGGAGGTCATCCAATGAGCTTTCAGGATAAGTCTCTCCAACGTTCGGATTGCAGAGCCACGTTTGTCTTTAGCGCTGAGGACCGGGTTTGCACCCAAGCGAAAGAGACCCGAATCAGCAAGATAACAAAGATTCAGGTTGAATTAGGTGAGGATAGTCATATAACCGAAGACTCATTACGCTTCTGTTTTCAATTGCTAAGTGAAAAAACGATAGCCAGGGAAGCAGTATTGGAAATAGAGCCCTCAACAGGGAATGCTTTGACACTGGTATCTTTTGAAGGGGAGTAAGTACCTCTATGAAGCGAGCAACCTGGGGAAATTTGGCGGGGCGTGCTGTTGAGAGGGGAGAGATAGGTTCACCTGTCATAACGTGCCGGGCAGAGGCGGTAGGCGTTGAGCCGATCAGAGCCAGGATTATCGTGCGGGGTATAGTGCAAGGCGTTGGTTTCCGACCTTTTGTCTACCGCCTTGCCAATGACCACGAACTGAAAGGTTGGGTGCTCAACTCTACCGGCGGAGTGGTCATAGAAGTTGAAGGCCTCACAAATAGGTTAGAGGAATTTATTGCGGATATCACACTCAAGGCACCACCCTTAGCAGTAATCGAACGGATTGAGAGCAGTCTTCTGCCTCCTGTCGGCTACCAGTCCTTCATTATTCAAGCTAGCCAGGAGCAGGAAGACAAGTTCGTATTAATCTCGCCCGACATTTGTATTTGTCCGGATTGTCTCAGGGAGCTTTTCGACCCCTTAGACCGGCGTTATCGCTATCCCTTCATTAACTGCACTAATTGTGGACCCCGTTTTACCATCATTAAAGATATTCCCTACGATAGGCCAAAGACCACGATGGCGGCATTTAAGATGTGCCCTAGCTGTGAAGAGGAATATCACAACCCGAGTGACCGTCGCTTTCATGCTCAGCCTAACGCCTGCCCGACTTGTGGCCCCCGGGTGTGGCTGGTTAACGGGGAGGCCGTAGGCGACAGCCTCGCTGAGGGTGAGGAAGCTTTCATGATGGCACGTCACTTACTTAGTCGAGGTGCCATTGTCGCCGTAAAAGGGCTCGGTGGCTTTCACTTAGCCTACGATGCTACCAACAGCAAAGCGATATCTCTTCTACGGGAGCGAAAGGGCCGGGTGAACAAGCCATTCGCCATCATGTCTCTTGATTGTCAGGCAGTAGAAAGGTATTGCCATGTCAGTGATGCTGAGAGGCAGCTTCTGGAGTCGCCGCAGCGACCCATTGTGCTGTTGCGCCATAAAGGAGAATCACCTATCTCAGCTTTGGTCGCTCCCAATAACTCCTACCTAGGCGTCATGCTACCTTACACACCTCTGCATTATCTGCTTCTGGAGAGAAGAGGAGACGAGACGGATAATCTAGCGCTGGTTATGACTAGCGGCAATATGAGCGAGGAGCCCATCACCATAGGTAATGAGGAAGCACTGGAGCGTCTTAGGATGCTAGCCGACGTTTTCCTGCTACATGACCGTGATATCCACATTCGTTGCGATGACACGGTAACCAGGGTATTCGAAGGTAAAGAGGCTATTATTCGGCGTTCACGGAGCTACGCCCCCTTCCCAGTGAGACTTGACTTCGAAATGAGACCGGTGCTCGCTTGCGGAGCTGAGTTAAAAAACACCTTTTGTATTACCAAGGAAAATTATGCCTTCCTTAGCCAGCACATTGGCGATATGGAAAATCTAGAGACCCTAAGCTCCTTTGAATCAGGGATAGAACACTTTAAGAGGCTTTTCCGGGTCTTGCCAGAGGTGATTGCTTATGACCTCCATCCTGAATATCTCTCTACGAAGTATGCCCTCGAATTAAGACGCAACAGTGCTGAGCAATTGCCTAGAGGAGCGCAATTTGTGCCTGTACAGCACCATCACGCCCACATTGCCAGTTGCCTAGCAGAGAATGGAGTGCAGGAGCCGGTAATAGGCGTTGCCTTTGATGGAACCGGCTATGGAGAGGATGGGCGAATCTGGGGTGGCGAGTTTCTAGTTTGTGATTTTCAGCATTTTGAGCGTCGTGCTCACTTGAACTATGTGGTGCTGCCCGGTGGTGAGGCATCAATTAGAAAGCCGTATCGCATGGCTATCAGCTATCTGTATAATCTTCCACGCAATCTGACCAGCGACCTTACCCTGTTTGACCGGATAGACCCCGTGGAACTTGAGATTGTCAGAAGACAGATTGAGGGAAGGCTTAACTCTCCCCTCACCTCTAGCTGCGGTCGGCTTTTTGATGGCGTTTCTTCTCTGTTAGGTGTATGTGATGTCATCACCTACGAGGGACAAGCGGCGATTGAACTGGAAATGCTTGCCGATAAGAGCATTAAAGAGGGATATTATTGGCCCCTGCCAAGAGGTAAGCTTCCTGTTGTTATTGACCAGGAGCCTCTCCTTTGCAGTATCATTCACGATTTAAAAGCTGGAGTTCCCAGCGCTACTATTTCTGCCAAATTCCATAATGCCGTGGCCGAGATGGTCTCTGTGGTCTGCTGTCTGATTCGGGAGCAAGAGGGTCTAAGCAAAGTGGCACTCAGTGGAGGTGTGTTTCAGAATATTTACCTCCTTAAACGAACTCTGGGTCATCTGCGGAGGAAGGGCTTTACACCGTATATTCATCACCAGGTACCCTGTAACGATGGAGGCATTGCTTTGGGTCAAGCGGTGATTGCCAACGCAAAAGTTACCAGTCCCAAGTTAAGAAGGGGGAGTACCCATGTGCTTAGCGGTACCGGTTAGAGTATTACAAATAGATAGTCTAGAGGCATTAGTAGAGGTCGGTGGGCTCGCCCGCCAGGCAAGCATAATGCTTGTGCCTGATGTCCAGGTGGGCGATTATGTCCTCTTGCACGCTGGGTTTGCTATTCAGAAGCTGGATGAGAAGGAGGCAGAGGAAACAATACGCCTCTTTGAGGAGATTGCTGAAGGGATGGGCGATTAACCCAGATCTGTCCGAGGTGAAACCGGGTGAGATTTATTGACGAGTTTCGTAACTCTGCCGCAGGTCGAGGCCTTGCGCTGAGAATACAAGAAAAGAAGGTGCGCCCGACCAATCTAATGGAGGTGTGTGGTACCCATACCGTCGCCATTTTTAAGCATGGCATCCGCCAAATCTTGCCAGAAAAGATCAACCTGCTTTCCGGTCCCGGCTGTCCGGTGTGTGTAACCCCTAACGCTGACATTGATAAAGCTATCGCTCTCGCTAAAAATGCCCAAGTGATCCTAACCACCTTCGGTGATATGATGAAAGTGCCAGGAAGTTATTCCAGCCTTTCCCAAGTTAAGGCTGTCGGCGCTGACATTAGAGTGGTCTATTCCATTCTAGATGCCCTGAAGATTGCCGAAAATAATTCCCGTAAATCAGTGGTCTTTCTTGGCGTTGGTTTTGAAACGACATCCCCAACTACAGCTAGCGCCATCCTTGAGGCAGAGCGACTGGGGATTGACAACTTCTTCTTTCTTTCTGTCCATAAATTGATCCCACCAGCCATGAGGGCTCTGCTTGATTCCGATGAGGTACATATCGACGGCTTTATTTGTCCCGGGCATGTGAGCACTATTATCGGCTCACAGCCATATGAATTCATTCCCCGAGAATATGGCATCCCCTGTGTTATTGCTGGCTTTGAACCGTTAGACATACTGCAAGCGATTGATATGCTATTGGAACAGATCAGCGCTGAAGAACCACGAGTGGACATTCAATACCGTCGCGCCGTTCGCAAAGAGGGAAATCCCATAGCCCTCAAGTATCTGAGTACCGTCTTTGATGTTACCGATGCTCGCTGGCGGGGAATCGGCATCATCCCTAAAAGCGGTTTGAAGTTAGGTCAACGGTACGAACGGGTCGATGCCGACTGTGCCTTTAAAATCGTTACCAGGCCTCCGAAGGAAGCGGCGGGCTGCTGCTGCGGGGACATACTACGTGGTGTATCTACACCTCACGAGTGTGGCCTTTTCGCTAAAGCCTGTACCCCTGAACATCCGGTAGGTCCGTGTATGGTTTCAACCGAGGGAACTTGCTCTGTCTGGTATCTTTATGAGGAGGAAGGTGAGGCTCTCTCACAAACAGGAGAACCCCAGGCGAACAACAAACCAGTTACATTGAAGGAGTAAGGTTATGCGAAAGGCCAGAATAATCCTGGGCCACGGCAGTGGCGGCAAGCTCAGCCACGACTTAATTGAGTCATTGTTTATGCCTCGATTTATCAATCCTATTCTGCAAGCCGGCGATGACTCTGCCGTCTTTCCCTTAACAGACAGCGATAGGATTTCTAAAAGGCGACAGCTATCTGAAGATGAGATAGCCTTTACCACCGATTCATATGTAGTGAACCCCCTCTCCTGGCCGGGAGGGGACATTGGCAGGCTGGCGGTCTGTGGCACTGTCAACGATTTGGCTATGGTCGGTGCTACTCCTTTGTATTTATCGGCTGCCTTCGTCATAGAAGAAGGACTCCCGATTTCAACCCTACGCAGAATTGTGACCTCAATGCAGAGGGCAGCAAAGGAGGCTAGGGTAAAGATTGTGGCTGGTGATACTAAAGTAGTTGAGAAGGGTAGCGCTGATGGTCTCTTTATCAATACTGCCGGTGTAGGTTTGCTCTCTGGAGAAGTGAAAATCTCAGGTAGCAATGCCCAACCAGGAGACATGGTTATAGTGTCAGGCACCATCGGTGACCATGGTATCGCTGTCCTCTCCGCAAGGGAGGGCTTAACTTTCAGCAACAGCTTTAAGAGCGATGTTGCCCCTCTCAACCATATGGTAGACGCCATGCTAAGGACAAGCCATAAGGTTCATGCCATGCGTGACCCTACCCGAGGCGGTCTTGCCACCACACTAAATGAGATTGCCCGGCAGTCGAAGGCCGGTATCTGCATTTTAGAGGAACAAATTCCTATCCGTGAGGAGGTAGCTGCCGCTTGTGAGATACTAGGCTACGATCCCCTTTATGTGGCTAACGAAGGCAAACTGGTTGCCTGTGTTGCACCTGAGGACGCCGAAAGGATGGTGCAAGTAATGCGGAAGGCACGTTACGGCCATGAGGCTACCATTATCGGCGAGGTGCTGTCCGGCCCCAAGGGGAGGGTTATAATGAGAACAAGAGTTGGCGGCACTAGAATAGTTGATATGCTCACGGGCGACATGCTACCTCGCATATGTTAGTCAAACAGTGCAAATTGTAACCATCTTGGTTACAATACTTAAAGGGGAGGGTATTCCTAAGGTTTGTTACTGACTATCCTAGAGGACTACGATGAGGTTTGACAAGCTAGAATGTGTTGTTTTAGCACACGATATTCCAGAGCATGACCTTCGGGGCAGGAGACCTCGGCGCAGTGTTGAGGCTTATACCCAGAGGGTGATGTAGAAGTCGAATTCGTTAGGAGCCCTAGGTGACGCAAGCTCTTCTCACCCTCAGTGAGCATGGAGGTCGGGAAGATAGGTTCGCACGATCTCCTAGCCACTCGGCGTCCAGTTGAAGCAACTTAGGAAGCCAGAGCAGCTTTGGCTAATGGGAATCTTGAGAAGATAGAGTCATGGGTTGGAGATTTGGGCGAGCATCTCGAAACCTGGATAAATGTAGGATTGGCACAAGGCAAATGGTGACGAATACTCAGTGTGGTAGAGCAGGTAGTCTAGATCATATCGAAGGCTTTTGTTTCGATTGAAACAGCAAAAGGCGAAATTCGGGCAGCCGTCAGCGTGAACTTGGGTAACTTGTGAACCGGTATCATAGCTGGTCTTATGGCTTCAGGAGCAGCTAATGTCAGGATATTGTGAAAGGAGGCAAGAAATGATGGAGCCGAAGAAAAAGAAGATTCTGATTGTAGAAGATCACGAATGAGTGAGGGAAAGCCCGGGGGAATGGCTTATGGAGGACGGATACGAGGTAGAGTGCACTGAGACTGGAGAGGTACCTTAGAGAGAATCAAAAATGAGGACTTCGCTTTTATTGTTCTTGATTTAAGGCTACCAGGCATTGATGGCCTGCAAGTATTCGAGCAGGCGAAGGCGCTCAAACCGGAGACAAAGGGAGTGATCATTACAGCCTATTCGTCAGAAGAAACGTACGAGAAGGCTAAGAGTTTAGGTGTGCTCGACTTCCTACCTAAGCCTTTCACGGTTCCGGACTTGGAGAGGATAATAGGTAAGGCCCTAGAGGAATTAGAAGGGGGAAAAGTATACGATAAACACCTCTGGCTGACGCTCGGTGCCGGCCCTTATGGACTTTGCAGGCGTAACTATGAATGTTCCTCATGCCCTCTCGAAGCAGCGGTGATGGATAGGCACGACACATACCTCTTTCTCAGTGAAGACAAGGTGAAAGAGCTTAAGCAATTGTCTGGCGGCGAAAAGTCTTGCCGCTATGGAACCTTACGCTTTTTCCGTAAGGACAAGCCATAGCTAGAAGATTATGCTATTGACAGTGGGCGATGCAATATGCAGTCCACTATATTCAATGCAAGGCAAGCTCTAGCCTCCCTAACCCTTATCGCTATTCGCTGTGGGAATCTGGGACTCAAAGCAGACAGAGGTTCATTTCCCACTGAAGGTAGAGAACTCTTGTAGTAAATGGGCTTATGGTTATCTCTGGCCGTGGCGATGGTTTTGAAAAAGCCTTTGAGGATAATAGGTAAGGTGAGGACGATAATATTGGGCATGGGCAATCCGATGCGTGGTGACGACAGTGTAGGTCTCCACGCCGTCAGAGCTTTGCGAGACAAGCTTAACAAGCTAGATATAACAGTGATAGAGGCAAGTGGGACTGGTATGGACTGCTTGGAGTTGTTGGCTGGATACGATAGAGCTGTTATTATCGATGCCATTCACACTATGGAAGGGAAGACCGGCCAGATTTATCGTCTCGAACTCGAGGCATTTGATACCAACGGATACGCCAACACGTCACACGACCTCGACTTTGTCATCGCTATTGAGCTTGGCAGGAGACTCGGTTTGGCTTTGCCGCGACAGATTGTCATCTTTGCCATCGAGGTCGGAGATGCACATTCCTTCAGTGAAAAGTGTACAGCCGCAGCAAGGCAGGCAATCCCTAATTGTGTTAGAATCGTTTGTCAAGAGCTGAGTGAGCATTCCAATGCATAGCTTGTTTACGGCACAAAAAGCATCTTGCGGGTGGTGCTTCGTGAGGCGTGTAGTAAACCGAAATGAAACGACAAGTTGAGGGTTTGCTCGTCAATGATTGTGTAGCGTTGTAAGGATTAGAAAACATGACCAACAAACCGTTTTAATTGTAGATGATGAGCCAATCGTGCGGGAGTCAATTAGGGACCGGCTTAAGAAGGCTGGTTACCAGGTAGCGACAGCCGAAAGCGGTGAGGAAGCCCTAGAGCTGATACGAGAAACGCTTCTTAAATGCGAAAGCCAAGAATAGGAGGTTACGGAAATGGAAGAGAACTCAGTTCTGGTTGTAGATGACGAGCCCATTGTGCGTGAGTCAATCAGGGACTGGCTGAAAGATGCTGGTTATCAGGTGGCGACAGCTGAAAGCGGCGAGGAAGCCCTGGAGCTGATAAAGAAACAAGACTTCAACGTTATGGTTCTGGATATAGGGTTGCCGGGGCAAGCCGGGATAGCGGTGCTGAAGCAGGTGAAGGCACAACGGCCGTGGATTAAGTCTATTATCATGACTGCTTATCCTTCAGCAGAAACAACGGTCGAGGCAAAGAAGCTTGGCGCTGTTCATTATCTAGTCAGGCCGATTGCCCGTGATGACCTGGAAAGGCTTGTCCGGGAAACCCTTGATTCGGCAGGGCGGGAACGGACGGTTACTACTGAGGTGGAAATACGACCTAAACCTCCTGTTGTAGAAGTAGTTGCGGTTAAGAAGTCCTTGGTCATCACTAAAGAAGGTCTGAAATCCATGGTGGAAAGTCTGGCTAAAGACATGGAGATAGTTGGGGTCAAGTCTAGGCATGGCAAGTATGTTTACGATAGAATAGCTAGCTTTGAGGAACTCCACCTTGATTATGATGTTGCCGTTACGCCACCAACTAAGTATCTCCTGCCGGCAAGGGAAACCCTGCTTAAGTTCAAGATCGGGGACGAGCCAAAGGTTGAGCCGGTGATCGAAGCCATCCCTAGAGCTATAATCGGCATACACCCTTACGATATTAAGGCTATCGAGCTACTGGATGATGTGTTTATGACTACCAATCCCGACCCTAACTACATTGCCCGGCGGCAGAATACCATCGTCATCGGGGTTGATTGCCTTAATCCGTCTCCCAAATCCTTTGCCCCCAGCATGGATACTCACCTAACTGAAACTGGCTTTGACCTACTGCTAACAAATATTGGCGCTGACTACATGGTAAGCGTAGGCTCAGAAAAGGGCGCCGACCTCCTAGCAAAGCATGCCCAGCTAAGAGAACCCACTGGCGATGAGATAGCTAAACAGAAAGCGGTTCGAGACGGGGCATTGGCTAAATATAAGCTCTCCCTTGATATACCCAAGGAAAGGTTGCCGAAGCTGTTGGAAGAGAGCTACGATGACCCATATTGGGAATCAAGAAGCGAGAGCTGCCTTAGCTGCGGCTCCTGCGTTATGGTATGTCCCACCTGTTTTTGCTTTGATGTCAAAGACAATGTATCGCTGAACCTGAAAGACGGGCAGCGGTTACGGCAATGGGATGGCTGCGTGCTGATTGATTTTGCCAAGGTAGCCACCGGTGAAAATTTCCGGCATGACAAAGCCAGCCGGCTTCGGCATCGGATATTTCGTAAGGGGAAATACATTCTGGAGAGATATGGTAGATTTGGCTGTGTGGGCTGTGGTCGGTGTGCTACCGCCTGCCTGGCTGAGATTGCAAGCCCGCTGGAGGCGTTTAACGCCATAGTGGAATCGGTCCAGGCCAAAGAAGCAGCCATGCGCATTTTCAGAGAAGTGAGGCCGGAGATTGAATTGTACGCACCTCGGCTTGCTGAACTAGTGAAGGTCGAGGAGTTGACTGAAAGGGAGAAAGTCTTTGAGTTCAGTCTCAAGGACGGTAAAGCCCTGGGGCACCGACCGGGACAATTCGTCGAGGTCTCAGTTATGGGTATTGGGGAAGCACCCGTCTCCGTCTCATCATCACCAACTAGGGACGGGACTTTCCAACTGGCGGTAAGAAAAGTAGGCGATGTGACCAACGCTCTGCACAATCTGAAAAAGGGAGCCATGGTGGGCATTCGCGGTCCTTTCGGGAATGGCTTCCCACTAGAGGCTCTTGAAGGCAAGGACATTCTCTTCATAGCTGGAGGCATTGGTCTCGTCCCGATGCGTTCGCTGGTTCAGTATGTCCTTGACCGCCGGAGCTCTTTTGGTAGAGCCATCCTGCTTTTTGGAGCCAGGTCGCCCGCAGAGCGGTTATTCCTGGACGAGCTTGCTGCCTGGAGTAAGAGCCCAGAAATCGAATTTCACGAGACAGTGGATAGAGGAGATGAGAGCTGGATGGGGAATGTAGGGGTTATTACTACCCTTATCCCGAAGGTCGATATTGATCCCAGGAAGACCATGGCAGTGGTGGTAGGGCCACCCATAATGTACCGCTTTGTCATCGGGCAACTCAAGAAGAGAGACCTTCCCGATGAGAACATAATCCTGTCACTGGAGAGAAGGATGAAGTGTGGGGTGGGCAAGTGTGGACACTGTCAGATCAATGGTGTCTATGTATGCCAGGAGGGACCGGTATTTACCCTGGCCCAACTGAGAAATCTAAGGGAGGCAGTATAATGAAACCTAAAGTAGCGTTCTTTGATTTTACTGGTTGTGAAGGATGTCAGTTAGATGTGCTCAATCTTGACGGAGAAGAGCTTATTGATTTGCTTAGCGCGGTGGACATTGTCAACTTCAGAGAGGTCAAGACGGAGAGGGAAGATGACTACGATATTGCCTTCATTGAAGGGAGCATAAGCAGGGAGTCGGAGATACCACGGCTGCAAAAGATACGGGAACAGGCGAAAGTCCTTGTCGCCTTAGGCGCCTGCGCCTGTATTGGCGGAATCAACTGCCTGAAGAATCACCTACCCATGGAAGAAGCCTTGAAGATAGTCTACGGGAAGGACGCCAAATATTACGATACCATTCCAGCCCGCCCTGTAGATGCGGTCGTTTCGGTAGACTACTATGTACGAGGCTGTCCTCCGATTACCGCCGAGCTTCTCAAGGTAATCAAGGCGCTTCTATTGGGCAAGGAACCGGATATACCCAACCACCCTGTATGTGTAGAGTGCAAGATGGCAGGCAATGTCTGTGTCTTTGAAAGAGGCATGACCTGTCTAGGTCCGGTAACTAGGGCTGGCTGCGATGCTATATGCGTCAACAGCGGTCGACACTGTTGGGGCTGCCGTGGCTTGGTTGATGACCCCAACATTGACTCAGAGAAGGATATACTTAAGAAGTATGGGTTGACGGTAGAACAGGCGGTTGAGAAGTTTAAGATTTACAATACATATGCTGAGGTGACCAAATGAAAAAGATAAATATTAGCGTCCATCAGGTGACTCGGGTTGAGGGCCACGGCAACATTGTTTTGAATGCCACGGATGGTAAGATTGAGGAACTCATATGGGAGGTTGCGGAATCACCCCGATTTTTTGAAGCTATGTTTCGTGGCAGAAACTATCAGGACGTCCCCCATATCGCCTCCCGGATCTGCGGTATTTGCTCTATATCCCACACCACGGCATCTATACAGGCTACCGAAGCTGCTTTCGGTGTCCAGCCATCACAGCAGACATTACTCCTACGCAAACTTCTTTATAACGCCGAAATAATGGAGAGCCACGTATTACATGCCCTTTTCCTGGCTGCCCCGGACTTCCTGGGAGTAGGCAGTGTTTTCCCCTTGGTAGAAACGCATAAAGATGTAGTGCTGATGGCACTACGTCTGAAGAAGCTGGCCTATAATCTGGCTGAGGCGCTGGCAGGCAGGAAGACCCATCCGCTATCCTGCATGGTTGGGGGCTTTGCCAAGCTACCCAAGCTTAGTGAACTGGAAGCTCTTAGGAATAGACTTGAGGATGCACTGGCTGACCTTGATATCACGGTGGACCTGTTCAAGACCTTGAAAATTCCCGATTTTAATCGCGAAACGGAGTATATTGCCCTGAAAGACCCTAAAGAGTATGCCTTTATCAGTGGTCAGATTGCCTCAACCGACGCGGGTCTTGTACCTGTGGATAAGTACCTTGAGGTAACTAACGAGTTCTGTGTCCCCCATTCCACCGCCAAGTACACAAAGAACAAGCGGGATTCTTATATGGTGGGGGCTCTGGCGCGCTTCAATATCAATCATGACCAGCTCCTGCCTCGAGCCAAAAGAGCCGCCATAGAACTCGGCCTGAATGCTCCCTGCCATAACCCATTTATGATAACTGTGGCTCAAGTCGTCGAGACCTTTCACGCTGTTGAGGACAGCATTTACCTTATCGACCAGATGCTAGCTAGAGGACTGGAAGAGGAGGATAACCTAACCAAGTTCAGGGCAGGTAGAGGTATCGCCGCCGTGGAAGCCCCCCGGGGTATCCTGTTCCACGATTACACCTATGATGAGAACGGAATACTGACTGAGGGCAACTGTGTTATTCCCACCAACCAGAACCATAACAACATCCAGAAGGATATGGAAACTCTGGTGCCTCTTATACTCAGTCGCCCTGAAGATGAGATCAGGCATACTCTGGAGATGCTGGTCAGAGCCTATGACCCCTGTATTTCCTGCTCTACACACCTGTTACAAGTATCCTTCAAATAGGTGGCTCATCTGGAATACTATTCGGCGGGTGCTAAGGTACTTGTATCAGTAGGCGAGAATGACCTACTACCGTTCGAGCAAGGAGGGAGATTGTGATGACTAAACCTGCACTAGAGAATAGCCCACAGGGCTGGAAAGAAAGAGTAGCCAGCGAAGTTGCGAAATGGACGACACAGAATGACGTTGCTAGAGGTGTGCGAAGCGTGTCAAATCATTTAAGTACCTAACCCAACAGGGGATTGTTGAATCATATAATTTCTAACTATATGAGGTACTCGCTTCTCGTGGGGATCGACATATAGGCTTCTCTTTTTCTCCTCATAAGCCTGGTACAGCTTAGCTAGCTTGGCATCTATACTCCTCTTCAGCTGGGCAGGATTCAGACTCAGATATATTCCCTTGAGTTCCTCTTCAACCCCTTCGGGGATTTGGCTTGGCTCGATGAGCCTCTGGTATGGTGTCTTCGCTACTTCGTACCTTCTCTTCACCTTGCCCCCTATTCTTTCTTTGCTCTGTAACTTCATCACCGGCTGGGAAAAGTTCTTGTGCAGCCTTAATTCGTTACGATAAAGATCGTTCATTATAGCTAGCTCCTCATAGCTGTCGTACCTTAGATAGCCAAATATCTTCCTCACATGGATCCAGTTCTTTTCCTCAATATAGGCATTATCGTTCTTCCTGGTTGCCCGCGACCCGGTGAATTCAATCCCCTCCCGCCGGCAATACTTGTACAAGATTTGGTTGATGAACTCACTGCCATTGTCCGAGTCCAACCCTTTCCATTCAAAGGGAGTCCTCTTTCTTATTTCCTTTAAAGCCCAAAAACTATGCTCCTGAGACTTCCCCATGATAGCTTCACCTTCCCACCAACCGGAGGAAATATCTGTGCTGCTCACTGTATTGATATACTCTCCCAGTGTAGATGAGCCACAATGAACAACTAAATCTGCTTCCACATAACCAATCTGTGAGGTGTCCCACTCGGTAAGCCTTATGTAATCTTCTGCTTCAGAAGGTAGCCTGCCTTGGGTCCGCCTTTTGCTCTCAAAAGGTGCAAGAACTCTCTCTCGTGCTTAAGCTTTCTATCAATTGTTGCCGGACTCATTGTCTTAAGTTTCAAAGCTACCTCGTCAGTTATCTCAACCTTCCCAAACTCCCTTAGTCTCTCTATCTCTGTCTCTAATAGGGGCTTGAGCCTCTGCCCACATGGATAGTCGAAGATCTCCCATATCTTGGCCAGGGCAGCTTTGACCTGACCGTCATATATCTCCTTCCTTTTCTTCCTTTGCCTCGGTTTAAGAACTGCCCTGTGTATCTTCCAGATGACGTACTTCCTTGATTGTCCGGTATTACGGCAGTACTCGTCTAAGAGCTGCGTCTTCTCTTTCCTGGCCTTGGCCTTGAGGTACCTTTCCCTTAATAGCCTCAGGTATTCATTTCTTGAATGCATGTCCATCCTTTCCATAGCCCGGTTTTACCTCCTTTAAAAGTACTAACCAGGCTGAATCATCATTCTTCAGTTAGATTCTTTGTGATTTGACAACTCCCTCTTGGGTTAGATTTTAGATGATTCAAATCGAGGGCTTGTTCGAAGACACCTCAAGTAGTAGAATATTGACTACGAAAATGCTCCAGGTTCTTGAACAATTGCCAAGGCATTCGCAGACCCCAGAGCTGAGAGAAGCGAGTAACTGCCTCGCGCACATGCGATCGCAGAACTGCTCAGACAGGCCTCCGGTGTATTCAATCGTGAGCGCTTCACATACGTATCCCTGGCTGGAGATATGCAGTTGATGATGTATAGCACCTTCTCACACGCAGGATGGGAGTGGATGAGCCCCGGTGGGCTTCACGGACTTCAAATCCGCTGGTGGGCATTTAGCGATGTCCATGGAGGTTCGACTCCCCCCGCTCCCGCTTTGCCAGAAGCAACAATTTCCTCTAAAATGTATGCTGCCTAGGTAGTGACCGGCCAGAAAAGGCAATGTGATGATGATAATAGGTAGGCGAAGGAATTGAGTCGGGATTGATCAGCGGGCGTGTCTCGCTGTAAGTGAAAGGGAATTCTATGGCCGAGCGGTTCACAACGACAGAGGGTCGCGTGCTAGCCTCCAAGAGGATTGGCAGGCATATCGTCTGGGGAGACGCCAGGAGTTCCTGGGGCAGGTTACTGTATTACCTCAGTGAAAGCCTAAGCTGCACCGTTTGTACAATGTCCTGGGCTAGACGTTCAGTACGTCCAGCCCATTTCTTGTTGGCACTCGCTGCCCTTGTCATCCTTATGGGAGTGCAGTAGAGATTCAGGGAGTCTGTCGAGTATAATGCCGAAGCTTTGTTTTTCTACTAAAGAGAAGGAGAGTGAGCGATGGAGAACAAGCCTAATCTGCGGTTGACGGAAACGGTGCGAGGGGCAGGTTGAGCCTCTAAGTTGGGGCCAGGGGACCTGGACCGGGCACTTTGTGGGCTTGAGCTACCTGTTGACCCGAATGTGATCGTCGGGCTGGAAGGACGCGACGATGCCGGGGTATATCGGCTAAGGGAGGATCTCGCTATTATCGAGACCGTTGATTACTTCACGCCTATAGTTGATGATCCGTACACCTTCGGACAGGTCGCTGCGGCCAATGCCCTGAGCGATGTCTATGCTATGGGTGGTCGCCCTGTCACAGCGATGAACGTAGTCTGTTTTCCCAGAGAAAGCATGGATATCTCTATACTGAGGGAAATCCTTCGTGGAGGAATCGCCAAGCTCTCAGAGGCAGGGGTGTCGCTGGTAGGGGGACACAGCGTGGACGACCGTGAGCTTAAGTATGGGCTTTGTGTCATAGGCATAGTCCACCCTGAGAGAGTGATAACCAAGACTGGAGCTGTGGAAGGAGATGTGCTGGTGCTTACTAAGCCTCTGGGGAGCGGCATCATAAGCACGGCCATGAAGGCCGGCATCGCAGAGGAAGGAATTGTGGCCCAGCTCACTCAACAGATGGTTACTCTGAACAAGAGGGCGTCAGAGCTGATGCTTGATGTTACGGTGCATGCCTGCACCGACATTACAGGTTTCGGTCTCCTCGGCCACGCCTGCGGGATGATTCAAGGGGCTAACGTTGGCATGGTAATACATGCACCCTCGGTGCCACTGCTGCCTAAGGTCGAGGAGTACGTCAGGAGGGGACTTGTTCCCGGCGGAACACACCGCAACAGGGGATTTCGCGCCCACATGATAGAGGCCCACGTATCTGACGAGATGATGCTGATTCTTTTTGATGCTCAGACCTCCGGCGGCCTGTTCATCTCGCTCCCGGCAAAAGACGGAGAAGTACTGGTCAGGAGAATGCATGACGAGGGCATCAATGATGCAACTATCGTCGGACATGTGGTGGCAGAGCCCAAAGGCAAGATAAGAGTAACGTAGATCGCCATGTATGTACTGGGGACCGCAGGTCATGTAGATCATGGGAAATCGGTTCTTGTTCGCGCCCTAACAGGAATAGACCCGGACCGTCTGCCCGAGGAGAAAAGGCGGGGGATGACCATCGACCTGGGCTTTGCGTGGCTTCGGCTTCCCGGGGGAAAGGAAGTCAGCATCGTTGATGTCCCCGGACATGAGAAATTCGTCAGAAACATGCTGGCCGGAGTGGGGGGAATCGACCTGGCTCTGCTGGTAATCGCCGCAGATGAAGGGGTCATGCCTCAGACCAGAGAGCACCTGGCCATCATTGACCTGCTCAACATCAAGAAGGGCATCGTGGTTATCACCAAGAAGGACCTCGTTGATGAAGAAGGGTTAGGCCTGGCCATCATGGAAGCTGAGGAGGTGATACAAGGCACGACTCTGGCTGAAGCGCCAATCGTGACTGTTTCTTCAGTGACTGGAGATGGTCTGCCTGAGTTGACTGCAGTAATTGATAATCTTCTGAATCACACCCTCCAGCGGAGGGACATCGGCAGGCCCAGGCTTCCCATCGATCGTATCTTCACCATGAAGGGCTTCGGCACTGTAGTCACCGGGACCCTGATTGATGGTACGCTCCGGACTGGGCAGCAGGTGGAAGTCTTGCCGGCCGGGCTGGAAACCCATGTAAGGCGGATCGAGGTTCACAAGCATAGGTCCGACCTTGTTCTTCCGGGCAGCCGCGTGGCCATTAACCTGGGCGGCATCCAGTCTGAGGAGCTGGATCGCGGCATGGTCATTGCCTCTCCAGGGTGGCTCAAACCGACCCGGTTGCTTGATGTGAAGCTTCGAGCGGTGTCGGACCTGAGCAGCCCCGTAACTCACAATATGTCTATCACATTTCATACGGGCGCCAGTGAAGTGGCTGGGAAAATCCGGCTCTTGGATAAAGAGAAAATCAGCGCAACCGAGAGTGGTTGGGCACAGATAGGATTGACTTTTGCAGTAGCAGCAGTAGAAGGCGACCTTTTCGTCATCCGTTCTCCCAGGGGAACACTGGGCGGCGGCGACATCGTGGACGCTCACCCCAAGCGCCACCGTCGGTATCAGGCTGCCGTGACAGAGAGCCTCAAGGCTAGAGAAGGTACAGTCGAGGATGCCGTGCTTGCCCTCTTAGAGGCCAAGGGGACATCTGAAGTTAGGGAGCTTGCGCTTCAGTGTTGCCTTCCCGAAGTGGAGACCGGGAAGGTGCTGGCAGCTCTAGCCAGAGCCGGGCAGGCAGTGCTGGTTAGCAGCGGCGAAGGGCGTCAGCTCTTCTTTTCCTGCAGCTACTGGAAGCATCTCGTTGCGGAGGCAACAAAGCTACTGCAAGACTATCATTCCTCATTCTCCCTCCGGCAGGGCATGCCCAGAGAGGAATTCAGGAGCCGCCTCAGGATACAACCCCAGCACCTTAACGGGATTGTGCGACAACTCACAGAACATGGAAACGTTGCAGATGAGGGGGCAGTGGTGAGGCTTCCTTCGCATAGTGTTGGACTCTCCCCAGCGCAACAGACCAGAGTGGATGCTTTCCTGAGAATGCTGGCCGAATCCCCTTATTGCCCGCCTACCGATTCGCCTTTGGAACCTGAACTACTGAATCTGCTGTTGGAGCAGAAAAAGGTGGTCAAGGTAGATGAGGGGATTATCTTCACTGCCTCAGCCTACGAGGAGATGGTGAAGCGGGTTGTCGAGCACATCGAGAGCCAGGGAACAATAACCGTGGCTGAAGTGCGTGACCTTTTCCAGACAAGCCGCAAATACGCTAAAGCACTGATGGAACACCTTGATGGCCAAAGGATAACGCGCAGGGTCGGCGATCAAAGGGTGTTGAGGTGATGGGCGAGTCCGAATTTCGCCAGCTTCCCAGCGTGGATGAAGTGCTCTGTGACGGTCGTATACGCACACTCTGCCAAGCTTTTGCCCGTCAGACGATTGTGGCTCTAATTCGCCACCGCCTGTCGGAGACTCGCAAGTCCTTGGGTATGGGAGGCCCAGCACCATCTTTTGAGGAAATAGTAAACTCGATTGTGAGCGAAGCCCATGATATGGCGAGTCTCAGCCTGCAGCCGGTGATAAATGCTACTGGCGTGATTCTCCATACTAATCTTGGGAGAGCTCCTCTCAGCACTGAGGCGCTACGAGCGGCAGAGTTAGCCTCGCGAGGCTATAGCAACTTGGAGTTCGACCTGGCAAGCGGAAAGAGAGGCTCTCGCCAGACTCACGTGGACCAGATACTCTGCCATCTCACCGATGCTGAAGCTGCTCTCGTAGTAAACAACAACGCGTCCGGCGTGCTGCTGGCACTCAGCGCTCTGGCGAGAAGGAAGGAAGTCATAGTCTCTCGCGGGCAGGCGGTGGAAATCGGTGGAGGCTTCCGAATACCCGAGGTAATGCGGGAGAGCGGAGCCAGGCTCGTGGAAGTGGGTACCACCAATTGCAGCTATGTGGCAGATTACGAGGGAGCGATTACCCCGAGAACTGCAGCTTTGCTTCGAGTGCATTCCAGTAACTTCAAGATTACCGGTTTCGCCAACTCCGTTTCGCTCGAAGAGCTGGTCGAGCTGGGCCAGCGGCACAACATACCGGTGCTAGATGACATTGGCAGCGGATGCCTCATCGATACCACTGACTACGGGCTGGAGCCCGAACCTCAGGTTCAGCATAGCATTTCTGTTGGAGCTGCTCTGGTCTTCTTCTCCGGGGATAAGCTTCTCGGCGGGCCCCAGGCAGGCATAATTCTGGGCCGGACGGAGTTAGTTAGCAAGTTAAGAAAACACCCGCTAGCCAGAGCCGTGCGTATTGATAAGGCCAGCATTGCCGCCCTGTCTGTCACACTGACTCATTATCTGAAAGGCGAAGCTGTGGAGAAGATACCAGTTCTCCGCTTCATTGCCACGCCGTTATCGGAAGTAGAAAGACGAGCCGAGAGATGGGCACAGTTTCTAGGAGAATCAGCCACTGTGATTCCTGCAGAGTCGGTGGTCGGGGGAGGCAGCCTCCCCGGAAGCAGGATGCCCACCCGAGTCGTAGCCATTAGGCTGGCAGGGAAGGCCAGCATTCAAGACTTGGCCCAAAGGCTGAGACAGCACCAACCACCCGTCGTTGCACGGGTGGAGAAGGATGCCCTACTTCTCGATCCACGTTCTGTGTTTCCGGAGGAGGACGAGATCATGCTCAGGGCCGTGCGACAGTCGCTTGCCTGTCTGGAAGCGTAGTCGGCGTGCAGCACACGAGCGAACGATCGCCACAGCCAGGTCAAACCACACCTTCTTCGCACGGAGCCAGTAATAGGATTGGCAAGCGCCTGACAGTGCAAGGGGGGTAATATAGTATAGATTACTGGGCACAACCCCAGAAAAACTGCACTACTACAAATGGTGACCGGATTAAGGAGGTGAGACAATAATGATACCACGTATAGGTCCGCTGGAGCTTGTCATAATTGTACTCATAGTGCTGATCATCTTCGGTGCCGGTAAGCTGCCCCAGGTCGGTGGTACGATAGGGAAGGGTATAAGGGAATTCCGCAGGGCGAAGGAAGGTATGGACGACGATAGTCAAACAGACAGCGCCAAGGTGCGCAGTGAGACCACAGAGGCAACCGGGGCGAAGTCTGGGAGCAAGAAGTAGTTAGTGTATCCTTAGAAGCAATGGTGTAATGGGTTCATTCGGTATCGGCATATCAGAGGTGCTTGTCATATTGGTGCTTGCCCTCTTGATTTTCGGCCCAGGCAAGGTGCCGGACATTGCCAGAGGACTGGGCAAGGCTCTTCGGCAATTCGATAAGTACAGTTCAGGGCTGACCAGCCAGTTCAGGGATGAGTTCAAAAAGGAACTCAGTGCAACTCCTAATACACGTAGTGAGAGCATCACTGGCACTGAGGAGAGAGGGAGCCAGCACAGGTCAACCTGCACTGAAACAGAAGGTGTTGAGTCCCAGAACCCGAGTTAGTGAAAGTGGTTCGCCAGAAGTGGGAATTCACGCTGATCTGAAAGAAAGCTCCCCACGAGGTTCACATCTAAACGAATCTTAAAGCAGGGACTCAATCGCCCGATCGCAGCAGGCGTCACATGAGTTATGCCGTTATTCTTCGCCAGGCGTTTGTTCTGGCCACGATTCTCACTCCTCCCGATGCGATGACCCAGATAATATTGGCCGTGCCACTGATCATCCTCCGCGAACTCAGCATCGTGCTGGCTCGCATCCTGGGCAAGAAGAGGAAGATCGCCGAAGACCGCAGCGGCAGATAGGGACGGAGCAAGGGACTGGTTCGCTCCCCGCCACGCGTTCGGCTCGTAACTGCGGCTAATCAGAATGATACCAGAGCAAGCATCGGAATGATAAGAGGTATTGAGCCCCTGATGATGATTCGCGTTGACAGATGACCTGCCAGATCAAAGCTTTTCCTCTCATGCAGTATTTGATAGAATAACTAAGCGTGGGGCTGTAGCTCAATTGGGAGAGCGCCTCCCTTGCACGGAGGAGGTCAGGGGTTCGACTCCCCTCAGCTCCACCAAAGATGAGTTGCCGCTGTCGCGCGGCAGAGCCGAAACTAAACGCTCGGGCAGACAGGCAAGGCCCCCCCTTGAACCGCATCGTTGGGTGGGCGTGGAATATCTCATATTCTGCCAAAGCGCCGCTGGCGGTGTCTGTATTCAGAAAGCGCTTCCTGAACGTCTTTGGGACCAAAATCAGGCCATAGCACCGGAGTGAAGTAAAGCTCACTATAGGCAGCCTGCCAGAGGAGGAAGTTGCTCAGACGGCTCTCACCGCCAGTGCGTATGAGCAGGTCCGGGTCCGGGATGTCAGCGCTATATAGGTACCGCGCAAATGCAGACTCATCTATACTGCCACCGGGGATACCAGCACTGGCGATACGCCTCGCTGCCTGGAGAATCTCGTCGCGTCCACCGTAGTCAAAGGCCAGACAAACCGTCAGTCCGGTGTTGTTCTTTGTGAGTTCGACTGCCCCTTTTACTTTCTGCCTCATTCTCTGAGACAGCCTATCCAATCTGCCCAGGTGCACCAGTCGGATATTCTCTTGATGAAAAGCTTGAGTTTCCTGGTCGATCTTCCTGCCGAGCAGACCAAGCAAGCCAGCGACCTCTACCCGGGCACGGTTCCAGTTCTCGGTGGAGAACGCGTAAAGGGTCAGGTATCTCACTCCGTGGTCGGCAAAAGCCTTTACCACCGGGCGAATATTCTCACCACCAGCCTTGTGTCCAGCAAGCCTGGGCAAGCCACGCTCGTTTGCCCATCTGCCGTTGCCATCCATAATGATGGCTACGTGCTGAGGAGGGTGATTTGCCTGACTCATAAACCAGCCTCACGAAATAGGAGATGCCGCATTCTCAGCCAGGGATAGGCGGAGCTACGTCTCAGGCCGGCCAGAATTGTCCCGCTGTGCCAATCGAAGGAGAAATCGCCTGACCTTAGCAAGGCCTCGGCCGCGCCACTAGAATCCAGGATGTTGAATATTCTCTCAATTTGGCGGTCGCTCAGTCTGGCATAAGCCCATCTGGCCAGGTAGCCGCGGGAGAGTTCCTTGCCCATTTTTGCCTTCCACTGCTTCTGGTAACGTGCAAGCTGGCCAGCGGTCAAATTGCCACTGTTAAGAGCCTCATCGAGCACCCCGGCAGCTATCTTTGCACCAAGATGCCCGAAGTATATGCCTCCGCCCGTAGTTGGCTTCACTTGTCCGGCGGCGTCTCCGATTACCAGTAACCTATCACCGTAGGTACGAGCCAACGTCCCCAAGGGGATAGCCCTCTGCTTGATTTCGACCTCCTCACCTGTCGTTCTACCACGGCGAAAGAGGCTGTTAAGGAATCTTCGCAGATGCAACCTGGCACAGGAGGCTGCCAAAAGACCAACGTATGCTTTGTCCGCTGAAATAGGCACAAGCCAGGCGAAGGAACCTGGCGCTATTTCATGGCCGAAGTGTACCTCGACTTCGTCAATACCCTTCACTTCCACTTCGGTCTGAGCACCGACGAAGAAGCTGTTGATTTTGCCCAGACCCAGCCTCCGGGGCAGCCTGGGCCTACATCCGTTAGCCAGGATCACAGCTCTGGCATTGAACACCTCCCTGGTACCGCCGCGTAAGGTTTCAGCTTGTATCCTGTCCTTCCCCGGGATGATGTCAGTGACTGGAGAAGAAAAGAAATACTGCGCCCCCTGAGACCGGGCTTTGGAGGCCATCGCCTCATCAAACAAAGGTCGATCAACTACATAAGCCTGGACATCCTCGGTCTGCAGCCTTAAGCATCTCCCCGAGGGGGAGAAGAACTTGGCCGACCTTGCGCTGGTCAATATCACGTCTGTACTGAGGCCCAGAGAATGGAAGCATTCGGTGCTGATGATCCCTGTGCAACAGACACTGAGTCCCGGTGCGCTCTTGTCTTCGAAGACAGCGACACTATGACCCAGTGAAGCCAGTTCATTGGCCGCCGAGCTTCCCGCCGGCCCCGCTCCCACTATGATGACATCGTAAACCCGGTTCGACAATTCCCTGCCACGTCTTCAGATTTCTGCAAGCAGCACCATTATATAGCAAATCGCTTAATCACATCTGTCTGTCATCCTGACCTCTCCGTCACTCGGCACTGCGAGCCGAGGATTGTCGGGGCGTGGCCATCCCAGCCCCACCGAGATTGCTTCGTCCCGATTTGTCGGGACTCGCAATGACAGCATGGGAGTGCTATCTTGAACAGCCTCTTCATGAGAGAATGGGACTAGAGGGGGAATTGTTAAGCGACGTACTGGGTTATAATATAGTAAGGATAGGTTTCCATCACTTCGCTTTGAGGGGTTTCTGTTGGTGAGACAAAGTGACGATGTAATCGTTGACGGTGCTGGGCCTGCCGGGGTAACACTTGCTTACGAGCTCGCCAAGAGAGGGATACGGGTATTGCTTCTGGAAAAGGAGAAGTTGCCTCGCCATAAGTGTTGTGCTGGCGGGATCACGCGCAAGGCTGTGAAACTCCTCGATTTTGACATCTCCGAGGTAGTGGAAGACGTGGTCTATGAGATTAGCATCACTTCTGATCTGCGCAGCCCTTATCTGCGACAACATGGTCAACCATTGATTTACACCGTGATGCGGGATGTATTTGACCATTTCTTGGTGAAGAAGGCACAGCAACGTGGAGCTGTGCTTATTGATGGTCAAAACGTAAGACGAATACAAATGAGCGGTGATTGGGTCGAGGTTTCTACCGCTGACAACACTCTTCGCTCCCGACTTGTGGCCGGAGCGGACGGCACCTATAGCGTAGTGGCAAGAGAGCTGGGCATGGGAAGGAGCATCGAATATGGTGCGGCAATAGGGTCGGAAATCGTCGTGCCCGAGGACGAGCTGGCAAGATGGAAATCGAGGGCCCAGATGGAACTGGTGTGCATTCCCGGGGGTTATGCCTGGGTATTCCCCAAGCGCAACCATCTCTCTATTGGAGTCGGATGTCTTGCCTCCAGGGCAAAGCATCTAAACAGGCTCCATCAGGAGTTCCTGAACTCACTCGGCACCAGTGATTATTCTATCTCCAGGTTCAGTAGCCACTTGATACCGACGTGTACAAAGGGGAGGCTTGTTTGGCAAGATAAAGCTCTGCTTCTTGGGGATGCAGCCAGGCTTGCTGATCCGTTAACGGGGGAGGGGATCCACAACTCTATCCTGAGTGCTCAGCTCGCCGTACCGGTGATTGAAAACTCTCTGGTGCATGCCAACGCGAAACTGGAGGATTACCAGGAAGCCGTAGAGGAGAAGATAATGTCCGAGTTGAGAATAGCACGTGTGCTCTCGAAATTCTTCATCCGCTTCCCTCATCTGGCGTTTGGAATGCTCAACCGGAGTGATGCGACGTGGAGAGCTGGCTGTGCCTTGATGTCGGGCGAACTGAAGTATGCCGATATCAAGGGAAAGGCAGGCCGGTTCAAAGGTATAGTTAATCGCCTGTTTCGAACCTAGAACAGCAATCCTGGTGGCAGGAACAGGCAAAGAGTGATGTTTGCTATAATCTAGAGAGGGAGATCGAGATGCCCAAGGTACTGGAGAGAGTTAACTGCCCCGACGACGTGAAGTGGCTGAGCCGCGGTGAACTAGGCGAACTCTGTTCCGAGCTCAGGGAGCTACTGGTAAGCAGGGTCACTGAAAACGGAGGGCACCTGGCATCCAGTCTGGGAGCGGTCGAGCTTACTATCGCCTTACACCGCGTGTTTGATAGCCCCAGAGACAAGATAGTCTGGGATGTGGGACACCAAAGCTACGTTCATAAGCTATTAACGGGAAGAAGGGAGCAGTTTTCATCTCTTCGCCAATATCAAGGACTCTCAGGATTTCCTGATAGAAATGAGAGTCCGCATGACGCTTTCACGACGGGACATGGCGGCACCTCCATTTCAGCAGCTCTGGGCATGGCTTTGACCCGCGACCTTGCTCGCAGTGATAATCACGTGGTAGCTGTCATCGGCGATGGATGCCTTACCTGTGGCATGGCTTACGAAGGGCTGAATCATGCCGGGCACTTAAACACAAGGCTCATTGTGGTACTCAATGACAACGGCATGTCCATTTCACCCACAGTCGGCGCGGTAGCCAGGCGGCTGAATGTAGTACGAACAACCAGGCCCTATGTACAAGCCAAGGAACAGACACGTCGGTTGCTGTCAATCTTGCCCGGAGGAAAGAGGCTGCGGTGGGCACTGCACCGGCTCAAGGAAGGAGCCAAGGCAGTATTTATGCCCACCATGATGTGGGAACAGCTTGGCTTCACTTACCTGGGGCCGATAGACGGCCACAACGTTGCTGAACTGGAAAAAGCTCTAGTTCGGGCGAAGAACTACCACAAGCCTGTCATTGTCCACGTCCTGACTATCAAGGGCAAGGGCTACAAGCCGGCAGAAGATAATCCCACTCGCTTCCACGGTGTTTCACCTAAGAGTGAGAGCTCGGTTACAACACGCACTTATAGTCAGACATTTGCTAAAACGGTCCGCGGACTGCTCATGGACAATCCCAGGCTTGTAGTGATAAGTGCTGCCATGATCGAAGGTAACAGCCTGTCCCCCCTGGTCAAAGAGTTCCCGCACCGCATCTACGATGTAGGGATTTCCGAACAGCATGCAGTTACATTAGCCGCCGGTCTGGCTACTCAGGGCTTCATACCTGTCGTAGCTATATACTCTACGTTCCTGCAGCGTGCCTTTGACCAAATATTGCACGATGTTTGTCTCCCTGATTTGCCTGTCATCTTCGCCATGGATCGTAGCGGCATCGTCGGAGACGATGGCAGAACACATCAAGGGCTATTTGATTTATCCTATCTTAGCCTGATGCCTAACATAATCATTTGTGCGCCTAAGGACGAGAATGAACTGCAGGACCTGCTCTATACCTCCCTGAATACAGAGCATCCTATAGCAATTCGTTATCCTCGTGCTCAGGGAACAAGCGTTCCCCTGGCCACCGAGCTTCATCAAATCCCTATAGGTAGAGCTGAGATGATAAGGCAGGGTCGTGATATGACCATAATAGGCATCGGCTCCACCGTCATGCCCTGTCTTGAAGCAGCGGAACATCTGGCTCCACGGGGAATTGATGCTTTGGTAGTTAATGCCCGATTCGCCAAGCCTCTGGATACAGAGCTGATTCTGGATGCAGCCAATCGCACGAAGAACATGGTCATAGTAGAGGAGAATGTCCTTAGCGGCGGGTTTGGTGCTGCAGTGCTGGAGCTGCTGGAGAAGGCCGGGGCCTCGGGCATCAAGGTGAAGCGGTTAGGCATTCCTGACGAATTCGTAACCCATGGAAAGCAGGACTTTCTTCGCTCTCTCTACCATCTGGATGCCGAGGGAATAGCCAGGGAATGCATCGATTTCCTGGCTCAAATCCGGCGGAAGGCACAGACAGAGTTCCACAGCAAGAGCCTCTGATATTAGCTTCTAGACCGCATCTGCTCTGTGAATCTCCCCAGCCAATCCTACGACCGTTCTATCAGGGCGTATGGTCCTTATGCTCCTGAGCCAACCGCTTGAGCTCATAGAGCTGGGTGATTGCTTCCAGAGGAGACATGGAATCAATGTCGAGCCGGCCGATTTCATCGGCCAAGGGGGAGCCCTCCGCGAAAAGAGGAAGCTGGGGCGACGCTCTACGATGAG
The DNA here is from genome assembly GCA_030610855.1 of Dehalococcoidia bacterium. Taxonomy (GTDB): domain Bacteria; phylum Chloroflexota; class Dehalococcoidia; order GIF9; family AB-539-J10; genus RBG-13-51-36. Next base: position 25,956 of record JAUWQY010000009.1, on the reverse strand, counting down.
GGGCCTTCCCCTTCTTAGAAATCTGGCCTTCCAGTTCAGCAAGGACTTCCTGTGCTCGGACGATTACCGATTTCGGCATGCCAGCTAGCTGAGCAACGTGGATGCCATAGCTTCTGTCGGTACCGCCAGGGACAATCTTGTGTAGAAAGATGACTTCGTCTCCTTCCTCCGCCACCGCTACGTTGAAGTTCTTCACTCTGGGCAGGGTATTGGCCAGCTCCACCAATTCATGATAATGAGTAGCAAAAAGAGTCTTCGCTCCAAGCTCAGGGCGGTTATGGATGAACTCGGCTACTGCCCAGGCGATAGAAAGTCCATCATAGGTCGAGGTGCCCCGCCCGATTTCATCCAAGATGATGAAGGAGCGAGAGGTAGCATTGTTCAAGATATTGGCCGCCTCCGTCATCTCCACCATAAAGGTGGACTGACCGGCGGCTAAGTCCTCCTGCGCACCAATTCGGGTGAAGATGCGGTCAACGATTCCGATATTCGCTGAATCGGCAGGGACAAAGCTACCTATCTGAGCCAGGAGGATGATCAAGGCTACCTGTCTGAGATAGGTAGACTTCCCCGACATATTGGGGCCTGTTAATATGATGAGTTGATTGTTCTTATTACATAAATAAGCATCGTTAGGAACAAAACTATCCCGACCTATGCTTTGTTCCACAACAGGGTGGCGCCCTCCCTTAATATCTATGACATCCTCGTCGGTCAACGTTGGCCTGACATAACCGTGCCGCACTGCCACCTCGGCAAGGCCGGCAAGGGCGTCAATTTGAGCTATGGCTCTGGCGCTGGCCAGAATCTGCTCACCCATAGCGCTTATCTGCTGACAGAGTTGCCGGAAGATGGCAGCCTCCAGGTCGGCCATCTTCTCCTGAGCATTGAGAATCAACGATTCGTACTCCTTAAGTTCGGGAGTGAAAAATCTCTCCGCCTCCGCCAGAGTCTGCTTACGAATATAATCTGAAGGAACCAGGTTGAGATTAGCCCGAGATACCTCGATGTAATAGCCAAACACCCGATTGTAGCCTACTTTCAAGGACCTAATCCCTGTGCGCCCTCTCTCCCTCTGTTCCATGCCAGCCACATATTCCCTGGCCTGCCCGGCGTTCCCGCGAATTTCATCTAGCTCAGGGGAGAAACCTTCCCTTATCACACCACCTTGCTCCAAATCCCCCGGTTCATCGGCGATCGCTCCGCCGATTAAGTCCACGATGTCGGGGCAGGGCTTGAGTTCGTCGCTCAGCCAGTTCGTGACATCCCCACCTGCCATCGTCGCTTTCAAGTCCGGCACCTTTTCCAGGCTGGAGCGAAGCGTTATCAACTCCCGTGGCATAACTCTGCCACTACTCACTCGATTAACCAGCCTTTCCAGATCGGCAATATCTGATAACAGAGCAATAGCTTTTTGGCGAGCCAGACTATCTCGATGAAACCAGGCCAGTGCCTCCTGCCGCCGATTCAAGATGCCGAGATCCAGAAGAGGATGCCCCAGCCAATTCCTGAGCAGCCTACCACCCATGGCTGTCTTGCTCAGGTCAATGATGGAGAGAAGGGAGTTACCGCTTTCTCCCCATCTGCCGCCTTGAAAAAGCTCCAGATTGCGAATAGTCTGACCATCGAGAGTCATAAACGAATCTGTAGAGTAGGTAGCGAGTTTGCTCAGCCGGGGCAGAGTTTCTTTCTGTGTTTCCTTGACATAATGAATTAAGGCGCCGGCGGCCATTATAGCTAAAGGCAGACGAGCGCAACCATAACCTTCCAGGCTGGCCACGGTAAAATGCCCCAGCAGAGTTTCCCGGGCAACCTCCAGGTCAAACCAGTAGTCATCGAGTCGGCTTGTGGTGAACGGCAACTGAGCGTATTCATCGCCAACTTCGGGAGCAACAACTTCGCTGGGCTGAAGTCGCTCCAATTCAGGCATTACCCTTTCACTAGAAAGCTGAGTAGTGGCAAACTCGCTCGTACTGATATCAACATAGGCAATGCCCGCGTCCTCGCCTTCAATGACCAGGCTGGCCAGATAGTTATTGCGCTTACTCTCAAGCAGATTGGGCTCGACCACCGTCCCCGGCGTTACCACACGAACGACATCCCTTTCCACCAATCCCTTGCCCGGTGGACTGAGTTGCTCGCAAATAGCGACTTTGTGACCGCGGTTAATGAGCTTAACCAGATAGTTGTCCAGGGCGTGATGAGGTATCCCCGCCATGGGCACCCTCTGCCCCTTACCCAACTCCCGGGAAGTGAGGACAACATCCAGTTCCCGCGAGGCGACCCTGGCATCCTCGTCAAACGTCTCGTAGAAGTCGCCCAGGCGGAAGAACACAATCGCTTCGGGGTACCGTTGCTTGACCCTGAGATACTGTTTCCTGAGAGGTGTTACAGCCATCTCTGCTATTTTACTAGCTCTTCAGTAACATATAAAGTCAGGCCCATTGGCAATGTTGCCTATCACAGCCCTGAAGCAATCCAAATATCAAAATCCAGATGATAACTCAGAACGCAAAGACGTCTACCTTTGCTCTATCGTAATCGTGAAGGAAAGGATTCCTTGATACCTCAGAATCGTAATCCCGAAGCAAAGGATTCTTTGACACCTCAAAATCGTAAGGATGCGGTTGCCCCGATTCAATCGGGGCTGTTTTTGTCATTTGGGCTTTGAGCTTTGCCTGGCATCTCAGTTTTATCATTCGTTACTGCTTACGGCTTGGGGATTCCTTCGTTCCGAGCTATCGGGACTCGCAATGACGCGATGGAGGTTGTGATTCTCAGCGAAGCGCAGAATCACAACCTCTTGCTGCCCTTCAGCGTGACAGTTAGGCCCCCTCAATGAGGGCTTCAACAAAAACGGGGAAGCCTCTATAATGATGATGTGCCCGGGATAGGGCCGTGTTCAAGGAGTTGAGATAAGCGTTGCTAGCCAGAACTGCGATCTCTATTGACGAAAAACTCGGTGGATTGGTGGACGAGGACTGGGTGAGGAAGATAGCTCAGCAAGTCCTCGAGGCTGAAGGCGTAGCTCCTCCTTACGAGGTGAGCCTGGTTTTCACCGATCCTGAGACGGTGCGACAGCTTAACCTGGACTACCGGGGGCTGGATGAGCCTACGGATGTGCTTGCCTTCTGTATGCTTTCGCGGAAGGGCAGCGATGATTTCTTCGCATTCCCTCCAGATGGCATCACTCGTCTGGGAGAGGTAATCATCTCTTACCCTAGAGCAGTGGAGCAAGCCAAAGAACAAGGTCATTCAACCGAAAGAGAACTGGCATTGCTGGTTATCCATGGAGTGCTTCACCTCTTAGGCTATGACCATGAAGAACCGGAGGAAGAAGCCGGGATGAGAGCAAAGGAAAGAGAACTCCTGGAGAAATGCCTGCCTTGATGGCGAACAATGACCTGCACGAGTTCTCGCGGATTCTCAGGCCGGGCTAAGAACTACGACCTGCGTGCTGCCGGGGAGAGTAGATGAGGTAACTGAGAGGCTCGGCTTCGCTTCTGGCTCTCGAATCCTCATTTTCTCCAGGAATTTGTCCACAGGACTGAGTTCGCGGGTTACCACCTCGGTCCTATAGTGCATGGGGATGACGATAAGAGGCGCCAATTGCCTCACTATTTCCACAGCCGTGTCAACAGGGATGGTAGATACCTCTCCGACGGGCAAAAACAGTATATGAATGTCCCCCAATTCCTCCACCAATTGCGGGCCCAGAGGATGCCCCAGGTCACCTAGATGACATAAAGTTATATCATCCAGCTCAGTGATATAAACGGTATTCTTGCCCCTCAGACCTCCCTTCTCATTATCGTGGAAAACAGACACTCCCGTGATGAAAGTACCCCCTATCTCGTATTCCCCAGGGCTCTTGATCTCCTTGGCACCGCCGGCGACGCCTTCGATGTAGCTATGGCCGGGATGGAAATGGCTCACCGTTACTATGTCCGCTTTGGGCCCGGCCAGGCGGTAGCCTGTGTCAGGATGGCAGGGATCTGTGATGATGGTTCCTCCCTTCCCCTTAAGCAGAAAGCAGGAATGTCCAAGCCACTTAATATCCATCGATCTCTAACCGATAACCATTCTTCCTGTCTTCGTCGATACCAGCAGCAAAATTCGAAATGCTGCCTTACAGGCCTTTGACACGAGCATCCAGTAAGCCCACGCGCCCCAATTGTATCACCCAGAATTATGCGCGAAACAATAGACATAGTCAAATACGGGGCGATTGACAACGACGAGTATGGCCGTTAACATTCACAAACCGATGATTACCGAGATGAAGAGACGAGTATTGGAAGCTCTTCGAGAGAGCAGTGGTTATCTGTCCGGCGAGACGCTTGCCAATCGGCTTGGCACCTCCAGGGTCTCTATCTGGAAGCATATTCGCAGCTTAGAAAAGGAAGGTTATCTAATAGAGGCCTCACGCAATGGATATAGGCTGGTCTCCTCTCCAGATTTGCTGCTTCCTTATGAATTCCCCGGTTTCGAACAAAGAATTCACTACTTCCCGGAGATTGGCTCGACCATGGATGCGGCAAGAGAGTTAGCCAAAAGGGGAGCAGGGGAGGGGACAATCGTGATTGCCGAAGCCCAGACCCATGGGCGGGGAAGACTGGGTCGAGAATGGCTATCACCTATGGGAGGGATTTACTTCACTCTCATTCTCCGACCCAAAATAAGTCCGGCAAACGCTCCCAGGATAAACTTGATGGCTTCTGTTGCTGTGGCAGTTACTATCCGGAAGCTCTTTGGGCTAAACGCCGGGCTGAAATGGCCCAACGATGTCTTCATCGAAGGAAAGAAGGTCTGCGGCATCTTATCCGAAATGGATGCCGAAATGGGCGAAGTGAATTTCGTCAACCTCGGGATAGGCATAAACGCCAACACCGCTATTCACCAACTTGAAGGGACGGCGACCTCGCTGAAACATGTCACGGAAAGAGACATCTCCAGGAAGGAGTTTCTGGGCGCATTGTTAGTGGAGATAGAGCACCGGCAACCTTCATTGATGGAAGCAAGTCTGCTCGAAGAGTGGAAGAGATTGTCTGTGACATTGAACAAGGATGTAACTATAACAGCACCAGGTGAGGTGATAACAGGGCGGGCGATAGATGTCGATGCCACCGGGGCGTTGATAATAAGGGAAAGGAACGGTTCCTTGAAGAAGGCCGTGGCCGGGGATTGTACTCAGTAGTTGAATGTCGCAACCCCATATCGTCGTCACCTCTGTTCTCGTCATAATCGGCATCCAAGTGTGGACCAAGCGGAGGGCAGGCTTCACGACGGGTCTTACAGATCGTTCAATCCCGGGTTTGCGCTCTACCAAGCTGAAACCTTCCTCGCCACATACCTGATGGTCGGCTCCGTGGGTCTTGCCAGACCCCTTGAGCCGACCATCACGCTGGAGGTAAAGGGGAAAAAGCTCGATTAAGCGTCTTTAGCTCTAGGCAGTTCTCCTTCTTCGCACAAAGAAGATCACCAGTCCCACGACTGTCGCAGCAGCCACGATTCCGATAATGAGAGCCCTTCTGACTGGTGGAACGAGCCCATTGACTACCTCTGGAATCCTATCAAAGTTGGCCACTATGGAGTATACGCCCTCAACGGTGATCGTGGTTTCGGCAGCATGGACACTGGCTATGGTGTCAACATCCCCGATCCAGCTGACAAACTCATAGCCGACATCGGGGGTCGCCTCCAAGCCAACCAACGTGCCCTCCTCGTAGGCAAAACTTCCCTCACCAGGAACGGTTACCTCACCACCGGCTGTGCTGTTAATCGCGAGGTCGTGCCGTTGTGCCTCCCCCGATATCTCTCCAACCGCCGTGATGCTAAGAGCGGCCGCTTCACAAGAATCGTGAATCTCAGCCCTTGCCGCTGAGACCAGGCCCAGCCCCACCACCAGCACTGCGGTTAACAGAATACTGAGCCTTCCTCTCAGCTCTCTTCTCCTTAATCCCGCAAGACTGCCTTACCCCCCACAGCCCCAACCGCCATCACTCGCTTGGCCATCAAGTCCGATTCCAACAGCACCGGTTCAGTCTTATCAGGATCTGAATCCTATACGATTATAGAGTCTAACACACAAATGTTAAGAACCTGTTAAGATTCGGCAGATCTCGAGAATTTTCTGCGTGTTTTTCGCTCTTTCAGCGATATCATCCGTACTGGTAAGGAAGTCAGCACATTGCGCAACAATGGCTTGTCCTGCCTCTCACGCCGTTCCACTGACTGGCAACGACACTCTGACCTGGCACAGGTCCGTGCTATAATGGAAAGGTGCGTGTTGCGATTATTGGCCCGGGGCTCATCGGTGCCTCAATCGGGTCAGGTCTCAGGCAGAAGAAAGAGCCAGGCCGGGAAATTGCCGGTTACAGTCGCCGCCAGAGAACAGCAGCGGAGGCCTTCAGGCCAGGTGTCATCGAGCGCGGCGAAACACACCTCAGGGAAGCATCAAAACAGGCTGAGTTCCTCATCAATGCCACGCGGGTTTTGACCGTAAAGGAGGTATTCTCTGAGATACTTCCCTAGATTCCCTCTGGCTGCATTGTCACCGATACTGCCAGTACCAGAGCTCAAGGTATGAAACGGGCACCGGCGCTGCTGACACAAACGGCGGATTTCGCGGGCCGATATCCGACGGCCGCGAGGGAAAGTCATGGCGTCCAGGCCGCTGAAGCCGAACCGTTTCAGGGTCGCGCTTACTGCCTCAGTCCAGCACAACCGCCTTCGCCGGAATCTATAGATAAGGCGACGGGCGTGGTCAAGAAGTCCGGAGTCTTGCTCTTCATCGTTGACGCTGATGAGCATCACAGCACGGCAGCAGACGTCACCCGTTCACCAATCCTCCATTCGGCGGCTCTGGTATCGTCAAAGCAAGGCAAGAATGGCTGAGCAATTCGCCTGCCTGAATCCTACAAACAGGAGAAATCCAATAGGACATCACAAAAAGCCTTCAGCTAAAGCGGAAACGAGAACGGTCAGACCTTCCCTCAGGCTGGAAGGGGAGATAACCCTTCCCGGCGATAAGTCTATCTCCCACCGGGCTGTCATCCTCAATAGCCTTGCCAAAGGTGAAGCCGAGATCAGCAATTTCGGCCCCGGTAAAGATTGCATGGCTACGGTCAGGTGCCTCAGAGCGCTGGGCGTGAGAATCGATAGCAGAGCGTCGCAGGACCCGCCCAGTCTACTGATCTCAGGAGCAGGTGAAGACGGCCTCAAAGAACCTGCCAGTGTGCTCAATGCCCAGGATAGCGCCACTACTATGCGTCTGCTTGGCGGTCTTCTGTCCGGGCGGCCTTTCCTCTCCATCATTACCGGTGATGTTTCCCTGCGTAGTCGCCCCATGGACAGGTTGATTGAGCCGTTGAGGTTGATGGGCGCCGATATCTGCGGCAGAGGCGGAGACTCCTTTGCCCCCCTGGTCATCAAAGGCAGGGAGCTGCGCGGCATAGATTTCACTCTGCCTATGCCCAGTGCTCAGATCAAATCCGCAATTCTTCTCGCGGGTCTTTTTGCCCGCAGCAATACCCTCCTCCGCCAACCAACCCCTTCCAGAGACCATACTGAGAGACTACTTAGACTGATGGGAGCCGATTTAGAAATTCAGGGAAATCTAGTTTCCTTGCTCCCTTTGAGCAGTTCCTTAGCCCCCGTCAGCCTGCGGGTTCCGGGCGACATCAGCTCGGCGGCCTACTTCCTGGTTGCCGGGGCGATTCATCCCAACGCCAGAATAGTGATAAGGGATTGTGGAATCAACCCAACACGAACAGGAATCATCGATGTTCTCCTTGCTATGGGAGCCAGGTTGAAAATAGATAATGAGCGTCTGGAAGCCGGTGAACCTTTAGCCGATATTGTGATAGAATCTAGCGAGTTACATGGGGTAGAAGTCGGTGGCGATATCATCCCTCGCCTTATCGATGAGATCCCAGTGCTAGCCGTAGCAGCCTGTGTTGCCAGAGGAAAGACCGTGATCAGGGATGCCGGGGAACTGAGGGTGAAGGAATCAGACAGGATTGCCACTGTGTCAAGCGAGCTTTCTCGTCTTGGAGCTAGAATCGAGCCTTTGCCGGACGGCATGGTGATATACGGCGGTCGACCCTTGTCGGGCACGGAGGTCAGCAGTCATTTTGATCACCGACTGGCGATGACCCTGGCAGTGGCTGCACTGGTAAGCAGAGGAGAAACAACTATCAAGCATGCTCAGGCAGCGCAGGTATCATATCCTGCCTTTTGGCAGCATATGCAACAAGCGCTGAGCGTTGATAATTCCTGAGCACGGAATCCTGAATGCTTAACAACATTTAAGAACCAATAACAAAAATGCAGAACGAAATGTAACTACTCGCCCCTGATGTTATTGTGAGGGAGCACTTCAGCTGCGCTCAGTAGAAGGTCCGCGACCGAAGAATCTCAGAGAGCTGTAGCGTCGCTCAGGGTAACATAGGGAGGCTGTCTAGTTACAACGCAACGGGTTATAAGACTTAGGTTAGGAGGCGATATGGCTACAGAATTGGTTCACATAGGTTTCGGCAGTATCATCGCTGTAAATAGGGTGATTGCTTTTCTTCCCGTAGATCAGCAACCGACGAAGCGCCTCCTCCGAGAATCAAGAGAGACCGGACTTGTGGTTGACGCCACGCGCGGCAGAAAAGCCAAGACTGCCATTCTCTTTGACACTGGTCACATAATACTGGCTCACGTGACCGCAGAGACCATCGCTAATAGACTGGCCACTGCATGCGCGCCGTGTGAGGAAGAAATTGAACTGTGCACTGCCTGACCCAGGCTTTGAGTCGAAGTTTCCGGCGAAGCGGAGAGGAAGCCACGGGTCTCAACCCCTGCTAGTCGTTCTTTCCGGGCCTTCGGGAGTAGGTAAGGATGCTATCCTCGCAAGAATGAGGGAGTTAGGCCGTCACTTTCACTATGTAGTTACCGCTACTACGCGTCCTGAGCGTGCTTGTGAGAAGAATGGAGTGGACTATCACTTCCTTTCCCGGCAAAAGTTTCAGCGAGTACTAGATGAAGATGGGTTTCTGGAGTGGGCCACTGTCTATGGCAACTACTATGGCGTGCCAAGAGACGAAATCACTTCGGCTCTATCCAAAGGGATCGATGTAATAGTGAAAGTAGATGTTCAGGGCGCTGCTACTATCAAGAAAATCCTGCCCCAGGCAGTATTCATTTTCCTCATGCCTCCTTCGATGGAAGAGCTGGAGAAGAGGTTGAGGAACCGACTCAGTGAGTCTTCGACGGATCTCGCTCTGAGGTTGAAATCGGCTAAAGAGGAAGCAGAAAGCCTGCTGCTCTTCGATTATGCCATAACAAGCCGCCAGGATAGGCTTGATGATGTTGTATTCCAGATTGATGCCATTATCGCCGCCGAGAAATGCCGCGTGAAACCCAGGATTGTGGATCTTTAGCTTCCTGGTTTCCACAGGAAGGTGCCGAGGTTTCGTTGACAATACTGCCACTTCACTTCTACAATAATCGCTGATATGAGTTTGCCAGAACAACTTCATAAGCTTCAGCAGATTGACCTGGAGCTTCAAAGGAAGCAGCAAGAGCTAGATGAGACTAAGAACCGGTTGAGCGATAATAAGGCCCTTGTTGCCGCCGAATCCAGGCTCTCCTCAGAAGAAGAACAACTCGCAGACCTAAGGACAAAGCAAAAGACGTCAGAATGGGAACTGGAAGATCTTCAAGAGAAAGCCAGGCAGACTAGTAGCAGGCTTTACGGTGGCACAACCAAGAATCCTAAGGAATTGGTTAACCTCGAAAAAGAAGCCGTGATGCTTAGGAGCCAGATTAGCCGGAAAGAAGATCCTTTATTAGGGTTAATGAGCCAGGCCGAGGCGATAGAAGCCAGAGTAAATGCCGGCGCAGAAGAGTTCGGGCGATTGAAGGAAGAGTGGCAACAGAGGCAAGAAACCCTGGGGCTAAGGAAAAGCGAAGTTGAAACTGTGCTTGGCAGGCTTGGGGAGACCCGTGCTGGGCTGGCCAACCAAATCGACTCCGAGGTCCTCGACCTTTATGAACGAATCAGGCTGACCAAAGAACTGGCTGTGGTCAAAGTAGAGCGGGGAAGATGCCAGGGATGCCACATCACCATACCTACGAGTCAATGGCAGAAAGCTAAAGCTGGTAATATAATCCAGTGTAGTAGTTGCAACCGGATACTGTCTCTGGAGTAGCCGCTACAAACTCGAGTTAGTGTCAGGAAACTCCCGGAGGCTCCGGCCGGTTGCCGGTCAAATCTACTTTGGACGGGAGAGCTTTGCGCGAGGAATGAGGCGATGCCACAAAGCTTTACCCTTGACAGCCGCACGGCGAGGGACATAGTCTATACGGAGATCGACGCATACCAAAGGAGTGGCTGTCATCTGGTAGTATCAGATGACAGCCATGGCCGAGAGCCTAGCAGGAAGATGGGAAGCGGACTTCCCCAATGATAAGGGAGGATTCAGTTCATGGCTGGCATTATTTCGTATGGTGCCTATATACCATTATGGCGGCTTGCCCGTGATACTATCGCAGGGGCTTGGGGAAGTGCCTCAATCGGAGGTGAGAGAAGTGTGGCCAACAACGACGAAGACACTGTCACTATGGCAAGTGAGGCTGCCATCGACTGCCTGGCTGGCCTGGAACGAGAGAAGGTAGATGCCCTGTACTTCGCCTCCACTACATCACCTTATAAGGAGAAGGAATGCTCTACTTTGGTCGCCACGGCTGCCGACTTAAGAACCGAGATCATCACGGCTGACTTCGGCAATAGCTTGAGGGCAGCAACGGCGGCGTTCAGAGCGGCATTGGATGCCGTAGCCAGTGGCTCTGCCAGCCAGGTCTTAGTAACCGCCTCTGATTGCCGTATAGGTTATCCCCGATCAAACTATGAACAGACCTTCGGTGATGCTGCAGCAGCTTTGCTAATCGGAAATACTGCCAAATCTGCTGTCATGGTGGAGGGCAGTTATTCCCTGTCCAACGAACTCTACGATGTGTGGAGACTGGATAAAGATATCTATGTCCAGTCCTGGGAAGATCGCTTCATCATAGAGCACGGCTATACGGAGAACATGGAGAGAGCGGTGTCAGCCTTGATGCGAAAGCAGGCTCTCTCCATCCAGGATATAACCAAAGCTGTGCTTTATGCTCCCACGGCAAGGGCGCAGCAAGGGCTGGCGCGCCGCCTGGGGCTTGATGTTAAGACGCAGCTTCAGGATTTGCTTATCGACAATGTAGGCATTACCGGCTGTGCTCATGCTTTGCTCATGCTTGTGGCTGTTTTGGAACAAGCTAAGGCCGGCGACAAAATCCTGGTGGCCAGCTATGGTAGCGGCTGCGACGCCTTCTTGCTCAGAGTGACGGAGAAAATTGAAGAGAGCAGAAGGGACGGGAGAGGCGTCAATGGATACCTGAACTCCAGGAGACCGCTTTCTGATTATGCAAGATATCTTAGCTACAGGGGATTGCTAGAGCCTCAACCTGGTGAGCCTTTCAGGCTCTTTCCGGCAGCGACGACTAGCTGGAGGGAGCGCAACTGGGCTATACGCATGCACGGTAGCAAGTGCAACAATTGCGGCACCGTTACTTTCCCTGTAGAAAGGGTTTGCTACAACTGCCGAAGCAAGGACGATTTTGAGGAGGTCAGGCTCTCGGACAAGAAAGCCAGGGTATTCACTTATACCCTGGATAACCTAGCTGGGAGAAGTGATGATCCCACAGTGCCACAGATAGGGGTGGAGTTTGACTTCCGGAATGCGAGAGCGTATCTCCTGATGACAGATTGTGCCCCGAATGAGGTGAAGGTGGACATGCCGGTGGAGATGACCTTCAGGAGGTTATATGAAGGTGCGGGCATGTATAATTATTTCTGGAAAAGCCGACCTATCAGGTGAAATATCACAATGAGAGGATGAACAATGGAAGAAAAAAGATGGCAAAACGTGCCGGGATTTGAGCTCAAAGATATCATCTATGAAAAGAGGCCTGGGGTAGCCAGGGTGACCCTAAATAGACCTGAGGCATATAATGCATTCACTACCTCTACCCAAGAGGAGTTAGTCGAAGCTCTTGAGGATGCGGCAAGTGATGATACTGTAGGCGTAGTGGTGTTTACTGGCGCTGGCGACAAGGCGTTCTGTACTGGCGGCGATGCCAGGGAAGCGAAAGCCGGCTATCGAAAGGGGATGCTGGAAAAGGATTTGAGGGTCAAAACCCTGATACGAGAGATGCCCAAGCCAGTTATCGCGGCAGTGAACGGTTATGCCATAGGAGGGGGGCAAGTCTACCAACAGATGTGTGACCTCTCCATTGCTTCAGAAAACGCGGTATTTGGGCAGGTTGGCCCCTTAGTGGGAAGTTTCGACCCGGGTCTCGGCGTCGTTGATCTCATGATGGTGGTAGGAGAGAAGAAAGCCAGGGAAATGTGGTATCTCTGCCGCAGATATACTGCCAAAGAAGCCTTGGAGATGGGGTTGGTGAACAAGGTAGTACCGGCAGATAGACTGGAAGAAGAGGTGGATAGATGGTGCGACGAAATATTGGAAAAAAGCCCGGGGGCTATAGCTGGTATCAAAGCATGCTTTAACGCTGCCACTACCTATATGCGGGGCATAGAGGCACTTTCATCACAGTATCTCTGGAAATACTACGCCTCGGAGGAAGCCGAGCACTGGAAGAATGCATTCTGGCAGAAAGAAAAGCCTGAGTGGCAAAGATTCAGGAGGAAGGAAGCTTTTCCCGGGGTCTATGAAGGGAAAGAGAAGGAAGAGTTGTGAACCATTGACCGCGGAAGGATAGGCAAATGGAGAGCATAAAGGACAAAGTTGCCATTGTCGGCATGGGCTGCACTAGATTTGGCGAGAGATGGGACGCTGGCCTTGATGACCTGGTGATAGAGGCTGCCTACGAGACCTACGAAGATGCAGGGATCGACCCCGGGGATATCCAGGCTTGCTGGTATGGGAGCGTCACCCAACCAGTGGTCGGCATCGGCTGCACCCATCTAGCAGGACCCTTGAAATTGCACGGTATACCCATGACCAGAGTGGAAAACTGGTGCATCACCGGACATGAGGCTTTGAGAAACGCCTGCTTTGGTATCGCCTGCGGCATGTACGACTTAGTTCTGGCACTGGGTGTGGAGAAACTCAAGGATACTGGCTTTCCTGGCCTGGGAACTGGCCGAGGCATGAGCACAGTGCTGGAGGCTCGCCGCACTGCCCCAGGCTCATTCGGCATGATTGCCACTCGGTATTTCCACACATACGGACTGAGCCCTGAAGAAGGCAAACGCGCCATTGCCAAGATTGCGGTTAAGAACCATTACAATGGTAGCCTTTGCCCCAAGTCTCATTTCCGCAACCGGATAACCCTGGAACAGGTGCTGAACGCTCCCATCATAGCCTGGCCCCTAGGTCTCTTTGATTGCTGCGGCAATAGCGATGGCAGCGCCGCAGCCATCCTGGTTCCCGCCAACCAGGCCAGGAAATACAGGGATGATCCCGTCTACATAAAAGGCATAGGCGCGGCTCATGCTGCTCTGCTTCCCCAGAATCGCCCGGGGTTCGATTGGCTCCACTTTGAGGAGGTCATGAACGCGTCCCGACAAGCGTACGAGCAAGCTGGAGTAAAGAATCCCCGCAAGCAAATTGACCTCGCCGAGGTTCACGATTGCTTTACCAGCACAGAGTTGCTTCTCTACGAGCTCCTTGGCTTTAGCCCGGAGGGCAGAGCCAGGGAGGACATCGATTCTGGCTTCTTTGAGCTTGGCGGCGGCTTGCCCGTAAATAGCGATGGTGGACTGAAATGCTTCGGTCACCCCGTAGGCGCTAGCGGTCTCAGGATGACTTACGAAGTCTACAAACAACTCCAGGGCAAAGCTGAATCGCCCGAGCGTCAACTGAGGGATGTCAGGCTCGGCATATCACAGACCTTTGGGGGACCTCCTCAGGTGTCGGCAGTGGCTGTATTGGGGAAAGAATTGGGCTATCCCTAACCAAATCTGCGTGTCTCGTAACCTCTTCACAGGCAGAGAGTGAGGACGTAGGACCCGTCCACAACTGCCGGTGCCAGCCCCCATCCACCCGGGCTTCTTGCAAAGACAAACGAAATGGAAGAATGGTTGTGTTTTTCCAGCATGGTTTGGGTGAGGTGCGTAACTATGCTAGAATCTCCCTGCCGAGGCAAAATGCCTGTTTACGAATATTGGTGCGATTCCTGTTGTCGAATTGTGAGCTCATATCGGCCGGGATTCTCTGCACCTCCACCACCTTGTCCTCGCTGTGACAACAGCGAGCTCAAGCGGATATTCTCCACTTTTTCTGTACAGAAGACACACAGGGATGTTTATGAAGACATACTTTCTGACCATCAGTTGACCGACGGCATGATGCGCAATGACCCTCGAGCGCTAGCCGAGTGGAACAGAAGAATGAGTAGCGGTGAGAAATCCCCTCCGGAATATGAGGAAATAACTGAGAGAATGGAAAGGGGTGAATGGCCCGCTGACCAGATAGAGCAAAAGAAGAAAGAGAGCTTCGGACAGGGGGCAACCAAGTCTGAGAGCCTTTGAACGAGGATGTGTCCCATGCCCATTTACGAATTTGTCTGTCAGAACTGCAAGAGGAGACTAAGTTTTCTGGTAAGGGATGTTTCTGCTCCCTTTGCGACGGAATGCTCGCTTTGTGGCAATACTAACTTATCACGTGCCCTTTCCAGCTTTGCCTACCATAAGTCGTTGCAGACGGTATGGGAGGAGAGCGGCGAGCCTACAATGCACCCCGGCGAGGGTTATTACAAAGACCCTCGTAATATCGGTCGCTGGGCAGAAAAGAAGTTCCGGGACATGGGACAGGAGCTACCATCTCAGATTCAGGAACAGATACAAGCAGCCAGGGAAGGTGTATTGCCTGCGCCGCTGAAGGACATAGGAAGTGCCTCTCCAACCGCTGCGTATGATTGATGCCAATCTAAACCGCTCCAGTGAAGGCTTGCGGGTTCTGGAAGATGTCGCTCGTTTTCTTCTCAATGATGTGGAGCTGAGCCGGCGGTTAAGGACCCTCCGTCATGATCTAGCCCGGGAGACCAAATCACTGCGCATAGGGCTCTTATCTCAGCGAGATTCCGAACACGATATCGGCCACCCTCACTCTGTGTCTCTCCCTTCAAGGGAGGGAAAACCAAATATGGGAACAGCTTCGCTGCCGGGCTTGACGGACCTGGTTACAGCCAACGCCAAAAGGGCAGAAGAGGCTCTCCGCGTGATAGAGGAGCTTGCCAAGTTGCCGGAGCTGAGTTCAACGCTGACTTCGAGCAGATTTGAGCAGGCGAGGTTTGCCCTTTATACCTTTGAGCGGGATCTGGTTTCCCGAATATCACGCCGGGACAAGATAGAGAGGATGCTCGGGCTTTACGTCATTCTGGATAGGCAATTCCTGGCCGACAGAGATGAACTGGAAATCGGCAGGCACATTATTGAGGGTGGTGCCAGGATGATTCAACTTCGCGACAAGCAAGGCAAAAGGGGAGAACTGCTGCTTATAGCGCAAAGGCTCAAGGAGCTCTGCTGTCGAGCTGATGTTCTATTCATAGTCAATGATTACCTCGACCTGGCTATGGCTGTTGATGCCGATGGACTTCACGTTGGTCAGGGGGACCTGCCCCTGGCGGTAATCCGCAGAGAACTGCCCATAGACAAAATAGTTGGCTGCTCGGTCACTACGTTGTCTCAGGCAACAAAAGCCCGAAATGAGGGGGCAGACTACATTGCACTAGGCTCCATATTTCCCACGACAACGAAAAAGGAAGTCACCGTGGTAGGAGTAGATATGCTGAAAGAGATCAAACGAACAGTATCTACTCCTCTGGTGGCTATCGGCGGCATAAACCAGAGTAACATCGGCGAAGTCGTGGCTGCCGGAGCCGATGTTGTAGCTGTGATCAGCGCCGTCCTGGGCGAGGAAGATATCAGGGGAGCGGTGCAGAAATTGGTCGCTGAAATGGACCTGGCGGAAAGCGAATGTCAAAACCAGTAGAAGAGTTGGGAATTATCGCTGCGGAGCTTCGCCCCTACTTTGCAGCTGAGGATGAGGCGCGAGAGAAAGCCTTGCGTAGTTGCCGTCAGGTAATCCGCTACAGCGCTGATGCCATACGCGCCCTCCACCGTCAGGAGCGCAACAGGGCAAAACAACTCCTCGATTCAGCGCATCAATTAGTTCGTGAGCTAAACCTCGACCTGGCTGGACATGGCAGGCTACTTCATTCAGGTTTCGTTCACGATGCTCAGAAGGAGCTAGCTGAAGGATACATCACCTTAGCCTTGATTGCCGGCGAAGACTTGCCGAAGCCAAGAGCACTGGATGTAAGCAATGCCGCCTACCTCGATGGCTTGGGAGAGTCCGTAGGGGAGCTGCGGAGGTATGTATTGGATAGCCTCAGGCGTGGCGACTTCTCGCGTTGCGAGGACTTACTGAGCATAATGGAGGAAATGTACAGAGTATTGATGGCCATGGACTTTCCGGAGTTGCTCGCTCATGGCTTGAGGCGAACCACCGACAACATACGAGGTATCATAGAGAGAACCCGAGGAGATTTGACGGTATGCTTAGGGCCGAGGAATCCGGAAGCCAAGCGCGATGACCTTGGCTGATCTACTTCATGTGCCAAACCACTCCGACACAATTCTGAAATCTGTTCGCGAAAGCAGCATCCCCAGCATTGAAGGCGGCCGCCTTCACAGTCCCTCCAACCTGAAGGCCTCCCTTCAGGATACTACTTCTCATCTTTATACTTGTAGAACCCTTCGCCCGTCTTGCGCCCCAAGCGACCGCAATCAACCATCTCTTTCAGGATAGCGGACGGGGCAAGGTGGGGGTCTTTGCTCCTATCATACATCGCACAGGCTACCATATAGCCGACATCCAGACCGTTAAAGTCGGCCAACGCCAGTGGACCTATAGGATGGCCCATACCAAGGGTCCAGCTTCTATCGATGTCCTCTGCGCTGGCCACTCCATTCTCCAGTAGGCGTATGGCAGCTCCTATCAACGCTAGCAGCAGATAGTTGAAGACGAACCCAGGAGTGTCTTTTGCCACGAGGATCTCCTTTCCAAGGGAGCGCCCGAACTCCTTTACCGTGGCCAGGGTCTCCTCATCCGTCGTGTCCGCTCTGACAATCTCAAGTAGCTTGCTGCGCGGTACCGGGGAGAGAAAGTGTGTCCCGATCACTCTGTCCGGCCGGCCGGTTACGCGAGCAAGCTCGGTAACGGATAGACACGACGTGTTGGAGCAAAGGATGGTATGCTGAGGACAGATCCTATCCAACCGGGCAAAGACCTTCTTCTTAAGTCCTGAATCCTCTGGGACAGCTTCTATGACCAAATCGCGGTCATGCAGGTCCTCCAGAACGACGCTCCCCTTGATGCGGGCTCGCGTCAAGTCCCTGTCATGCCGGGACATTCTGCCCTTCTCCACATCCCTGTTCAGGTAGTACTCCATTGTTGCTATGCCCTTGTTGAGAGTCTCTTCGCTGATGTCTACAACCATCACCTCGTAGCCAGACTGGGCACAGACCTGGACAATGCCAGCGCCCATGAATCCGCAGCCAACAACGCCTACCTTCTTAATCTCCATAGTAGTCACCCCTTTCATGCCTCATTGTTCAACGGGTCACAACCCCATCTCTCTGGCTACCGCTTCTCGATAGAAACTTGCACCTCCGAAGGCAAGTTCGGCAGCCTTGGCACGCCTGGTGTGAAAATGCAAGTCATGCTCCATACTAACGCCAATTGCCCCGTGAATCTGGTGCGCCGAATCCATTACACGCTGGGAAGCTTCGCTCATCCATACTTTGGCCATGGCCACTTCTTTGGTGCAGGGGAGCCCCTTGCTTAACATCCAGGCAGCCTGGTAGGCGATGAATCTGGCGCCGTCAACATCGGTTGCCATATCTGCGCAATAGTGTTGTATGACCTGGAAGCTACCGATAGGACGGTCGAATTGCTTCCTTTCCTTGGCGTAGTCCACGGTCATCTCCAATACTCGCTGGATGTTCCCGACCGTCTGACAACACTTGGCAACTGCTGCGCGCTCGATCATCTTCTGCACCACGCTCCAACCCTGGCCTGGTTGTCCTAAAACGGCAGCTTCAGGTACCGGCACATGATCGAATACCACCTCGCATAGCTTATCACCGCCGATGCTCTTCAATAGAGTGTAATTTATCTGTGGGCTCCTGGCGTCTACCACGAATATTGCGATTCCGTTCTCAGGCTTCCTCCTCGCTACACACAGCACATAGTCAGCGATATGAGCATCGGGAACGAACAGTTTCGTACCTTTGATAATATAGCGGCCACCATCAGGAACGGCCTCGACCGTGACCGAAGAGGCATCGTAGTTCTGATAGCCCGGTTCGGTCAGGGCCAAAGTAAATTTTCTCTCCCCACGGATTAGCTTGGGCAGGTATTCTTGTTTCTGTTCCTCATTGCCAACATCCAGGATGGGCAAACCCCCAAGGACAACTGTTGAGAAGAACGGACCGGGCAAACACGCGCGTCCCATCTCCTCCAGCAGCACCGCCAAGTCAACAAAACCCATGCCACCGCCCCCATATCTCTCCGGGAACGCCAGGCCGATCCAGCCTAACTCCGCCATCTCCTGCCACAGTTCTGTGGAATAGCCCTTCTCGCTCTCCTCCATCTGTCTAACGAATGCTCTCGGACATTTGTCAGCCAGGAAGTCACGGGCTGTCTTTCTCAGCATCTCTTGTTCTTCAGTAAGACTCAGCTTCATCGCTGTCCTCCCGTATCAAGCATTCCAAACCAGATTCCGGGCCACATCGAAGAGTCCTTCAGTCCCTGACACCCTTGGCTTTGCTCAGGGCGACACATTATGAGCCTGGCAACCCTAATCCACGTGCAGCCAGGATATTCTTCAGGATTTCGGTTGTGCCTGCCTGGAGACTGTACCCCTTAGAGCCTAGGTATGAATGCGGGGCCATGCCCCGAAGAGGTACCAGTCTGGAACCTGGCATCAGCTGTCCATACGGACCTAATATCTCCATAGCCACGTTAGCCAGGCGTTTCTCAAATTCCGTGGAATAGGCCTTAGACATAGCGGATTCCCAGTTCGGGGTCCGCCCTTCCTCCATTACGCAGGTTACTCTATACCCCAGTAGGCGTCCCACCTCGAATTCAATCCGCAGCTGCGCCAGCTTACTACGAACGTCTGGGTCGCATGACAGCTTGTGTTCCTTGCTGAACTGAACGATGGCTTCGAACAGAGGATAGTTACCCATGATGCGTTCAAGGCCACTCCTCTCATAATCAAGCTGATGGAGGACCTGATAGAAGCCACGGTTCTTCTCTCCTATCAAGTACTTCTTATGTACGCGCACGTTGTCAAAGAAGAGGTCGCTCCAGGCCTCGGTGCCTGTAATATCGGTCATCGGAATGCGACTGAGGCCGGGCGACCTGGCATCTACGATGAATTCACTAATGCCCCTGTGTTTTGGTGCCTCGGGATCTGTTCTGGCATACACATCGAAGTAGTGGGCAAAGTAAGCACAGCTAGTCCAGGTCTTCTGACCGTTGATTACATAATAATCGCCATCCTCTGTCGCTCTGGTTCGGAGCGACGCCAGGTCGGAGCCTGCGCCAGGTTCGCTCATTCCTAAACCAAAGAAAGCCTCTCCCCCGGCGATCCTGGGCAGAAACTCCCTCTTCAACTCCTCTGAGCCGAAGGAGAGGATAGCACCTCCCACCTGGCGGTCAGCAAACCAGTGGCAAGCCGCCGGCGCACCATAGCGCAGCATTTCCTCGGTCAGGATAAGTCTATCTATATGGCTGCGCCCTTGCCCGCCGTACTCTCTGGGCCAGATCAGCCCTATCCAACCTCTCTCCGCCACCCTCTTCGTAAACGCAGGATCAAAGCCCTGTATCCAGGCATCGCAGGCAGGTTCCCAGAACCCCTTCTGTATCTCATCCTCAAGAAACCCACGCACCTCCTGTCTAAACCTGTTCTGCTCCTCTGTGAAGCCGAAATCCATCCTTTTCCTCCTGTATCACAGATTGATGTTTGAATACTTCCTCCATGGCCGAGCCACAGATTTGTTTGCCAGAGCATCCAGTGCCCTGTTTATGGCTCTCCTGGTATCTGAGGGGTCTATCACATCATCGACATAGCCTCTCTCCGCAGCGCGGTACGGGTTCTCGTAGATTTCTGAGTATTCTCTTATTCTTTGTGCTCGTACGTCATCGGGCTTACTCGCCTCCCTCATTTCTCTGGCGAAGATGACGCTGGCAGCGGTTTCTGCGCCAACTATGGTGATTCGGGCGGTAGGCCAGGCAAAGACGAAATCGGCCCCGATAGCTTTGTCAAGCATGCCATAGTGAGCCCCGGCGTATGACTTCCTGATTATGATCGCAATCAGGGGCACCGTGGCATCAGCCCAGGCAAAAAGCAGTTTGGCGCCATGGCGCAGGATTCCGCCCCAATCCTGCTGAGAACCTATCAGATAACCGGGCGAATCTTGAAGAGTGATTAAGGGGATGTTGAAAAGGTCGCAAAACCTGACAAACCTGGCTCCCTTGTCGGCAGCATCGATGTCTATGCAACCGGCCATCCATTTCGGTTGAGTAGCTACTATTCCCACAGGCCGCCCGCTGAAGCGGGCAAAACCCGTTATCATATTCCTGGCATGCAGTCTCATCGTCTCAAAGAAACGACCATGATCAACTATGTTCTCGATAACTTTATACATATCGAAAGGTTCGTGTGGATGTTGCGGTAGCAGGCCCAGTAAATCTTCTCTTCTCTCTGGATCATCATCCGTCTCAATGCGAGGAGGTCTCTCTTTGTTGTTGGACGGCAAGAAGGACAAGAGTTCCTTACACTTGTCCAAACAATCTGCGTCGTCCTCAGCCAGGACGTGTGTCTGTCCGGATTTAACGGCATGAGCTTTGTAGCCCGAAAGCTCTTCAAGGCTGATTTCCTCCCCCGTCTGCGTCTTGACGAAAGCGGGGCCAGCAATGCCCATGAATCCCGTGTGCCTGGTCTGGATGAGGAAGTCCTGCATTACAGGATGATAAGCCTGTCCACCCAAACAAGGACCCATAAGCAGGGCTATCTGGGGTATTATCCCCGACGCAAGTATCTGAGACCTGAAAAGCCATCCGTAACTCTCCAGGGTATCCATCCCTTCCTGCAGCCGGGCACCTCCGGAGTCATTCATGCCCACAAATGGCCATCCATTCTCCTTAGCAAAGTCCATAGCCCGAACGAATTTTCTGCCGTGGTATTCGCCAAAGGTCCCCGCCATTGCTGTAAAATCCTCAGCAGCAACAACGACATGCCTGCCATCTACCCTACCAAAGCCAGTAATGACCCCCTCAGCAGGCACCTCCCTTTGATCCATGCCGAAAGCAGTCGTCCTGTGCTTGACATGCATTCCTATCTCACTGAAGCTGCCCGGATCAAAGAAGCGGTCCACTCGCTCCCTCGCCGACAGCTGTCCCTTCTTATGGCGTTCTTCAACCGCCTTCGCCCCTCCCATCTGCAAGATGTGTTCCCGTTTTCTCTTTAGCTCTTCCAGTTTATCTAGATTCTTGTCAGACTCGCCGGCCATCAACTAATCCTCCTTATGACTATGCTTCACCACAAAGCTCTTTGTTATTCACCGTCTAACTCCCCTTCCAACGGAGAGGGGTCTCCTACACGAGATCATACACAGAAGGCTACGGTGCCATTTTACCACATGCATAGGCTATAGTGACTTGGCGGAATGACGACAGCAAGGAAATCCACGAGCCTAGGAGCAGAGATCAAGATGACAATCGCAAACCAAAGTACTCTGGCCTTTGCTCCATGCATTTTACAATATGTTCTTGGGCCCTGAAGGGACTTGTCTCCAGATTGGATTTCACGATTCAGAATTCGGCCCGCAAGATTGCCACGCCCCGATACATCGGAGCAAAGGATTACTCCCTCGGGTTGCCGACCGGAGTTTGGCCTGAGAGAGGGAGATTCCTCGCGAGGCTTGTCTGAACGCTATGAGGCTCTTCGCTTCGTTCAAAACAGCCCGGGACGGGGACCAGAACGACAGTAGTGTGTCAGGGAGGGCATAAGTCCCACCCCTGTTTTCGGTCTAGATCTGCAGAACCTGCCTGTAGCCCTGCATGTCCATGAAACCGTGACCGGAGACATTGAAAAGGATGATCTTTCTTTCTCCGGATTCTTTGCACTCTTTTGCCTCGTCAATCGCAGCGGCAATCGAATAAGCCGATTCGGGGGCAGGCAGAAAGCCTTCCTGCGACAAGAACGCTTTTGCCGCTTCGAAGACGTATTTCTCATCGGTAGGATAAGCAACGGTATCAATGTATCCCTTGTCTCTTAGAAGGCTTAAAATCGGAGAACAACCATGATACCTGAGCCCATCGCCGTAAACCGGAGGCATATCCCTTTGATGTCCCAAAGTGTACATCTTGAGTCTGGGGGTGATTCCGGAATAGTCGGCATTATCATAACGGTACTCCCCCTGCAAATTCGGAGCGGCCCGAGTTTGGGCGGCGACAAACCTCGTCTTCTTACCCTTCTTCAGAACGTCACCAAGGAAGGGCAAAGCAATTCCGCCGAAATTGCTTCCGCCCCCGACGCAAGAAACGACAACATCGGGATATCTGTCGATAGTTTCCAGTTGCTTCTTGCATTCAAGCCCGATAATCGTTTGATGGAGCAGTACGTGATTCAGAACCGAACCCAGGACGTAAGCCGCTTTATCGTCACACAGAGCGTCTTCCAGGCCTTCCGAAATGGCTATCGCAAGGGAACCAGGATGCTCGGAATCCTCCTTCAATAGCTTTCTGCCGGTCTCCGTATTCCCCGAGGGAGAAGCAAAGACCTCTGCCCCATAAAGCTTCATGAGATCACGTCTCGCCTCTTTCCATTTATAAACCGCTCTCACCCAGTAGACCGTAGCTTTAAGGCCTGTGATCCTTGCTGCGCAGGAAAGAGCGGTTCCCCACTGCCCTGCCCCGGTTTCCGTAACCAGTCTTTCAACTCCCTGTTTCTTGGCATAATATGCCTGGGCTATAGCAGTGTTTATTTTGTGAGAACCGGTCGGGCTGAAAAGCCCCTCGGCCTTGTAATAGAGCTCAGCCGGCGTATCCAAGAATCTTTCTAGATTCGCTGCTCGGAAAATGGGCCTCGGCCTGCCGATCTGCTGATAAGTTTCTTGAAGTTCGTCGGGAATCTCTATCCAACTTTGCCCCGAAAACTCCTGACTCAGGCATTCCTTAATCATTGTCTTGCCCATTGCGGTCATATCACCCTTGGGAGCGGGCAATGGTTCAGGCAAATCCGGGATAATGTTGTACCACCTGTTCGGCAAGTCTTCTGGCAGAAGATTTATCTGTCTTACATCTTTTTTCATAAGCTCATCTAGTCTAGTGCGGGAACCGGTCGCCTTGTTCGCAGTTACCGCAGTGTTCTAGGACCCCCTTTCTGTCCTGTGTTAATTTCGAGAGCTCTGACCCTGGCAAATCCCTGCTCAGTCCGGCTTTCCTGGCGCGGTTTGGAGGCAGCCTGTTTGTTCAAACTTCCCTTGTGTGTTACTCCTCTGTCAGTATACCACATCTCTGTGGCGTAGTGAGACTGGCCGACTTAAGTCATCTGCTGTGCCCAGGCAGAATTCTGTGGGACTTAGGTATCTGACTGCGATCATGCCTACCTATGATCCAGGACAAACTGGTAAACTAGGTCATCCATAGTTGCCAGGAATGGGGCTCTTCGATGTGGCTGCTTTACGTTAGCTGTGCCTGGGTCGCCGGGATATTCCTGGGTTCAAAGATGAGCCCGCCTCTGCTTACGTTGTTCTTGGGACTTCTCCCTTTCGCGCTTATGCCTCTCCTCCCCAACAGAAGGAAGGCCTTACTAGTAACCGCGTT
The DNA here is from genome assembly GCA_030610855.1 of Dehalococcoidia bacterium. Classification (GTDB taxonomy): domain Bacteria; phylum Chloroflexota; class Dehalococcoidia; order GIF9; family AB-539-J10; genus RBG-13-51-36. The sequence goes on along the minus strand of JAUWQY010000009.1, from coordinate 2,005 downwards.
GTGCCTCTTTGCCCTCTTCGGCAGCGGCCTTCGTCTCCCATCAACCTTGCCCGCAGTAGATGAACATTCTCTTTGTTTCTACAATGACACAGGAGTTGTGGAGATTCAGGGCACGGTGGCACAGCAGCCCGACATTCGCGATAGATACTGCCTGCTGGCATTTTCCGCGAGCGAGGTAATTGTGGACGGCGAAAGCACGGAGGTATCGGGAACCGCTCTAATTCGAGTTCCTCGATACCCCATCTGCCGTTACGGAGACGTGCTCAGAATAGTTGGAGAACTGGAGACGCCTCCCCAATTTGATGATTTTGATTATGAGACCTACCTTGCTCACCAGGGAATTCGCTCCGTGATCTACTATCCCGGGGTGGAAGTTCTCGACCATGGGCAGGGTTTCAAACCTTTGCAGTGGATTTACTCTTTGAGGGAGCGACTCGCCGCTTCCCTCGCCAGAGCCTTGCCGGAGCCGCAAAGCTCATTGGCTCAGGGTATTCTGCTGGGACTGAGAGGCAACATACCTGACTCTCTCGATCAAGCCTTCTCCAGGACAGGAACGGCACACCTGCTGGCTATCTCTGGCCTGCATGTGGGCATCATTCTAACCATGTTCCTCAGCTTTGGCATCCTTATCTTTGGCAGGCAGCGCTCCGTATATATCTGGCTGGCTTTCGCGCTTATGTGGCTTTATGTGTTGCTCGTCGGGATGCGTCCGCCGATAATTCGGGCGGCAACAATGGGAAGTTTGTTTCTGATAGCTGAATATCTGGGAAGGCAGCGAAGCGCCATCATTGCCCTGGCTTTTGCTGCGGCAGTGATGGTCGGAATCCAACCTCATCTCTTGTGGAGCGTCTCTTTTCAACTCAGTTTCTCGGCCATGGCTGGACTCGTTCTCCTCTTTCCCACTTTCAGGGCATTAGGGAGAAAGGGAGTGGCCGCCATATCCGAGGATCAAATGGCGCTGGCGACCACGGGCCGTATGGTGACCGATGTCTTTGCTGCCAGCCTGGCAGCTATAATAGCGGTCTGGCCGCTGATAGCTTACAACTTCGGCGTAGTCTCCCTGGTTGCCCTGCCAGCGACTTTCCTATCACTGCCTGCATTGTCCTCCATCATAGTTACATCAGCGTTGGTCGCCTTCGCAGGGCTCTTTTCCCTGATTGTGGCTCAAGTACTCGGCTGGCTGGCCTGGCTTTTTCTCAGCTATCTCGTTTTGGTGGTTCGGGGCTTCGATGCCTTGCCCTACTCTTCATTAGAACTGACTGCTGTTTCCGCCTGGCATGTCTGGGCCTACTATGCTATATTGGCCGGGATTATAGCATGCCTTAGCTACCGGAAACAGCTGGCCGATTTATTCTCCGGGTTGACTTCGCGCATGAAGAACACCACCCAAGGCCTTCCCAAACCCCGCTCGGGCTTCCCTGCCAAATGGCTTGTCCTTCCCCTCCTCGTAGTAGCCACTCTCGTGTGGTCCGTGTTCCTTACCCTCCCCGGTGACAGGCTTCATGTGAGTTTTCTTGATGTGGGACAAGGAGATGCCATCTTGATTCAGCCGCCCAATGGCCAGAACGTACTAATCGACGGCGGTCCCGACTCACAGAGAGTTGTTTTGGCACTGAGCGAGAAGCTCCCTTTCTGGAACAGGACCATAGACCTTGTGGTTTGCACTCAACCTCAGGCCGATCATGTCACAGGCCTGGTAGAGGTTCTTCAGAGATACAAGGTGAAGCAAGTGCTTGAGCCTGGAGTATCTTACGATTCTTCTGCCTACCGGGAATGGCTCAGGCTTGTTGCAGATCAAGGAATCGAGTATAACCTGGCTCGGGCAGGACAGGAGATTGACTTGGGCAACGGCATCAAGATTGAAGTGCTTAACCCTCCACCCGAGTTCTTCGAAGGGACTAGCTGCGACATAGATAACAATGGGGTAGTATTGAAGCTGACGTGGAACAAAGTCAGTTTCCTGTTTGGTGCCGACATCAGAGAAGAGGCAGAATTCGAGCTCATC
>JAUWQY010000057.1 GCA_030610855.1 Dehalococcoidia bacterium | reverse complement strand
GTTGATCAGAGGCGAGGGATTGTCCGGGCCAATGGCAAAGAGAAAGCTCTTCCTGCCCTTGATGACGCAGATGGTGAAGGTCGGTGAGGAGACCGGCAGCCTTGACAACACGTTGACAACCGTAGCGGACAGCTTTGAAGTCGAGGCCAGCGACAAGACCGCCACGGCTATAGCGCTTATTCAGCCCATGCTGACCCTACTTATGGGCGGACTGATTGGGTTCATCGTCCTGGCCATGATTTCGGCCATGTATTCTATCTATGGTCAGTTCTAGGTAAACAGGCGAGGATTATCAATGAGAAAAGGTTTAGAGCGACGACACCCACCCTGTCATTGCGAGTCCCGATTCATCGGGACGAAGCAAACTCGGGGAGGGGCAGTGAAATCGCCACGCACGTCTTTGGAAAAACACTGAGAAAATGAAAAGGCTAAGACTGAGTAATAAGGTAAGGACAGCTTTTCAGGGCCGGTCCAGAGGCTTGACCCTGGTCGAGATAGTGATAGCCGTGGCTCTCATTGGCATAATTGCCGTCGCGTTTCTGGGCGGCCTGTCCAATGCCATCATGTCGCTTGTTGTCGCCGATGTGCGAACCACTGCCGAAAGCCTTGCGCGCAGCGAGATGGAGTTGGTCAAAAGCCAGGGTTATGAGCCCGCGCCATGGGATTATACAGACGATGATCCTCCGGGGTACGATGGTTACGCTGTTGAAGTCAGGGCTGAGCCCTTGGATGAAATAGATGATGGCATCCAGAAGATCACTGTGACTGTTAGTCATCATTCTAGAACCGAACCAGTGATCACTCTCGATGGCTACAAGGTGACCGATGAGACTTGACAGGCTGGGGTCGATACGCAAAGATCAGAGGGGCCTTACCCTCGTTGAACTCATGATAGCTATTGCCCTGGCCGGGATTGTCACCGCGGGCATCACCATGACCGTTGCTCACCTGTTTAGCGGGAGTACCCGCACCTCTAACCACATGACTGCTATCCGCCAGGTGCAGAGCGCCGGCTACTGGGTCAGCCAAGATGCCCTGCAGGCTCAAGAGGAGCCTGTTATTGGCGAGAACCCAGCTACTAACTTCCTCACCTTAACCTGGACTGACTCGGCGACTGGTAATAATACTACGGTTATCTACACTTTGGTGGACATGCCTTCTGGCGAATCTACGAGACTCCAGCGGAGACGTTCTGTCGAAGGAGTCCCAACGGTGACTTATGTCGCCCAGTATATTGACCCAGGGGAGACTAGCTGTAGTTGGAATGCTACTAGGCTTGTTTTCAGGGTGACCGCCAACGTGGGCGGGCAAAGCGAGACCAGGGTGTATGAAGTCAAGCCCAGACCGGGCTGATAATTCGCACCTGTTCCCAGGTCGCTCCGGCCTGCTCTTATAGTGATAGTTTGCCGACACGCCGCTCATTGCCACGCCCCAACAAGCCCAGGCTCGCAATGGAATGCCCCGGTCCTTGCGAGACACGTCTTTCACCCCTGTCCTTGCGAGGCACACCCCCACCCTGTCATTGCGAGGAGCGAGATTCCTCGCTTATGCTTCGGAACAGGCTCCCCAATCGCAGTCGTGGCATGAGATTGCCGCGCGGAGTTTACCCTGAGCAAAGGCGAGATTCTTCGCCCTTCGACAGACTCAGGGCTCAGAATGACAACAAACGAAGGGCTCCCAATGACACACTCCTTCGTCGATGCGAGTCCCGATTTATCGGGACGAAGCGATCCCGCGGCGGGCACCGGCATTTGCTAATCGCCTTGCCATTTGCCCGACGGTCCGGGAAAATACCCGAAAGTACCGGGGGAAGCGAGGGATTGTCACATATCCAGCGACTAATAATATGACAAAGGTAATAGGCCATCAGTCCTGTATCGACGTGATAGAAGGCCAAGAGTATGCTAAACTAACGTACCATAATCTGGTACCATCGGGGGTGAGACCATGAAGAGTACCGTGAAGAAGGCAGTACGAGATGAAAAGGGCGGGGCGCTGGTCCTGACTCTGGTACTCCTCCTCGTAGGCGGGCTTATCATCGCTCCCCTGCTCGGCTTTATGGGCACGGGGCTTATCGCCGGGCAGGTCCATGAGAAGAGAATGGATGAGCTCTATGCCGCCGATGCCGGAGTGGAGGATGCCATCTGGAAGATACGGAATCCCGACGTCGCCGGATTGCCGCCTATTCCTTGCGGAGATTCACCATGGGAAGAGCCCTTTGAGTGCGAGATATTCGTTGTTAATGGCAAAGAGGTTCAGGTCTACATAGAATATCGAGGTGGAGGAATTTACAGAATCACCTCTATCGCTATCACTGATGGTATTAGCAGCACCACAGTTGAGTCATACCTATTTAGGAGGACACTTTGGGACAATGCCCTTGCCACCACGGAAACAATAGAATTTAAGGGGGAGACAAAGGTAACAGGCGATATCTGGGCTGCGGGAGGATTTGTCCCTCCGGCTGACCTGGAGCATGACGGAGCTATTATTGTAGAGCCTAACCAGGACGACTGGCCTTCAGAGGCAGAAATTGCTGCCTTCGCCCAAGCGTTCAAGGACAAGGCTTTGGCTGGCGGAACCTGGGAAGACATCGACTATGAGATAGCGCAAGACGCCGTGGTGGAATTGGGGCCGCTATATATCCCTGGAAATCTTGACATCGAGAAAGATGCTACAATCAACCTCCAGGGAACAATCTATGTTGGCGGCAGTATTAGAGCGGCCAAGGAATACGAAATCACGGGGTCAGGCGCCATAGTTGCCGAAGGCGACATAGATCTGTTCAAGCTGTCTGAATGGGGTACAGAAGGTGATAACACCATAATGTCTGTGTACGGTGACATTAAGTTTTGGAAAGAAGCTGAGATAAATGGACTGATATTCGCTCCGAATGGCACAGCCGACTTTAAGATGCACTGCACGGTATACGGGGCAGTCGTTGCGAAGGAGACGATCTCATCAGACAAGGGCTTTACGGTCTTCTATGACGAGCGTATTGGTGAGCGTGAGGACCTATGGCTCATGGGAAAGGGTCGATGGATAGTTCAATCTTGGACCATGAGCCTGCAATAGGAATTCTCCACGAGACTGGGATAGAGTAAGACAGGCTGCTCTGAGTGGGTCGGAGGTGACGGTGACGGGTTTCACATGTGCCGTAGTCAGCACTGCTGTGCCCTCCCTATGGTCTTCCACCTGTGCCCGGCAAGCGCAAGCCTGTGGATTTCCGCTCCTTTGCAGGTATCGTAACACGAGACTGCTTCCCCATTCTACCATTACGAGACACCTTTCGCTCCTGTCATTGACGCACCTGTCCCCCCTGTCATTGACTCAGCCCCCCTGCCTTTGCGAAACGTGACCCCCGTCCATCACTGCGAGGAGCGAGATTCCTCGCTCACGCTTCGGAATAGGCTCCACAATCTCATCCTCCACTGTCTTTGCGAGTCCCGATTTGTCGGGACGAAGCAATCTCTCAGTTAACGTAGGAGATTGCCGCGCGGAGTTTACCCTCAGCAAAGGCAAGATTCTTCGCCCTTCGACAGACTCAGGGCTCAGAATTACAACAAACGAAGGGCTCGCAATGACACAAGAGGGGCGGGCGACGAGCCCCACCCCTACAGCTTGCTGTCATTGACACACCCCTCCTGTCATTGCGAGGCGCGCCTTGAGCTTATCGAAGGGTACCGAAGCAATCTCACGGTGGGGCCTCAATCCACCAGTACTAACTTACTATTACTCATGGGTGATTGACGTTCACGAGGATTGCCTTATACTGGTATTCATAGGGAGGTGACGTCATGAAGACCACCGTGAAAGGAGCAATAAGAGATGAAAAGGGGGCGGCGCTGGTTCTAGCTCTGGTCCTGCTCCTCATAGGGGGGCTTATCAGCGCTCCCCTGCTGGGCTTTATGGGCACCGGGATTATCGCCGGACAAGTGCATGAGAAAAGGATGGATGAGCTCTATGCCGCCGATGCCGGGGTGGAGGATGCTGTGTGGAATATACAGCTTAGGACAGACAAAGTGCAGGGACTGACTCAGTGCAGCCAGTCCACGAATTACATTATAACCGGTGTTAATGACAAAACGGTGGATGTT
>JAUWQY010000051.1 GCA_030610855.1 Dehalococcoidia bacterium | reverse complement strand
GAGAAAGCCTTTCATCGACATCTAGGAGCTTTCCGTTGGTCAGCCACTCCTCGAAGTCTTCACCGAACAAAGCTCCAATGGTGATTATGTTCTCTCCGTTAATGAGAGCCTCATCATAGTTATAGTAGGAGTTGCTCATAGTACCTTCATAATTATCTCCCACCAGACCACCAACAGTCTTATAGCCAGTCACGCTGGCGGTGGAATAGGAGTTGCTCACGGTGCCCCAATTCCTTCCCACGAGACCGCCGACATACTTGTCACCAGTCACACTGCCGGTGGAATAGCAGTTTCTCACATTGCCAGGATCGAGAACCTGATAGCTATATCCCACCAGAGCGCCAACACAGCTGCCGCCGGTCACAGCAGCATTCACCACGCCAACATTTTCGACGATCCCTTCTTCGACCCGGTAAATGGCACTAACAGCGCCGAAAAGCCCCACCCCTGACTCATCAGGGCGGTTGATGAACAGGTCTCTTATCTGATACCCTTGACCGTCGAGTGTCCCCTCAAATATCGTGCCCCGCCCTGTAGTCCGGTCCCAGGTTCCAATCGGTTGCCATCCCCTTCCGCCATTAGCGGTCGGGCTTGCCAGCTCCTCATAGCCAGCAGTAGTGGCATCGAGGTCATTCATCAGACGGTGATTGCCTTTCAGGTTGTATCTGACGGCATGCAAATCATGCCAATCCCGTATTTCCAGGTTCCTGGGAGGTAGCGGAGTACAGCCTGCCATCCCGGCAGCCAAGGCCGCCACGATCAAAAGGATGCCGACTCTTCTCACGTAGGAGTATCTCCCCGAACTGAATATTGTCCTCATACTTGACCTCTGCAAATCTCAACACAATGGCATCCTGCGTCGCCGGGCAGTTCCGGTATCCGCGTCCAAGCTGCCGATAGACCTATCCCTTCAGGCCAGTGGCTCATGTTTAAGTTTGGAAGCTGCCTGCATCGCTCCATCATGGCTGCAAGACTCCCGCCTCTACCAAACCGTCACCGGGAATGACCAAAGGGATAGGCATCCCGGAGTACTCCTGCTCCAGGACGAAGTCCCGCCGAGTAAGCCTATTCGGGTAGACCACCACAGTGTAGGTCTTGTCTTCGAGCGTAGGATAGCTCGCAGTCAGCGTATAGCTCCCAGGCGGAAGAAGGATTTCATAGTAGCCGTAGTAATCGGTATAGGCCACCTTCCCTGTTTCGTGCACGTCGACTGCAGCTCCCGACAAAGGCCACCCAGTGTAGGCATCGTATACAAGGCCGTCCACGCCCGACGGTACCCATTCCATCCACTCCTCAATTAGGTCCCGGTTCTCCGAGACTAGGCGCGGACCAGCATTCCAGGAAGGGTCGGGAAATGCGTGTATGGCACTAAATCCTCGCAGCCACCACCAAAAAGACTCTCGCCACACGGGAGCGCCGCTGTGCCCTCCTGAGGTGTCGGCGACATACGTTAATACTAGAGGGTGAACCTCAACCACTTCACCATGGGAGTACCACTGCGAATACGATTCAGTCTCTTCCTCTCTTCTCAATGTATTGCTGGCAAATGTCGAGTGTTCGTTGCCCGACATTGAGTAACCGGGTCCGCTCCTCGTCCCCCTCTGCAACTACCTTGCTGATATCGTTTCCGCATTTGGGGCAGAAGTTTTGTCGCCGGCCCGTGGACTTCCCGCAGGTCGGGCACTTCTTCCGGATCCCTGGTTTGAGATGTGGAATGAGGACCATCTTCTGTTCAAAGTCGATATGATGGACTTTCAACTGTAGCAGCTCTGAGATGCGGCAGCCGGTGTCGGCTAGAAAGGAAATGATCATCTTATCGCGAAGCGTTGGAGCAGCGTCAATGAGCGCTCCTATTTCCTTTGAGGTTAGATGAGTCTCTAGTGCCACTTCATTCTCTCATACTTTCAGTCACATCACCTCCTGAAATGGCGGCTCCGCAAACATGTAAATGGGAGGCTTGGCGCCAGGCCCGCCCCTCAGATGCTCAGGGCCGAGGTTGATACCGAGGCCGGAAATTATGTAGGATGCTGTGCTTATGACTGCTTCACTGCTGGTAATCTCACCGGTCGACTTAACTATGACTTGGCCTGCTACAACTAACCCGGCGAACATTCCGTCGTAGTCTACTACCGAACCGGAATCGCCGAATGAGGCGAAGATATCACCCTGTAGCTCTACCAGGACATGATCCGCAAGGTAAACGGACAGGTAGTCCGTATATGGGGACCCATTCAGTGTAACTACCAACCACCGTAGCCGTAGTGATACCGGTGGCTACTCCGGACTTCCGTACGACATCGCCCTTGTAAAGCGCGGTCCAGCCGTCAATAGTATAGTTACCTTCCTCGCTGAATACCTCTCCAGGAGTGATATCGATGCCGGAATTGACAGTGGCAACCGCTGCATCGGCATAGGTTATCCCGGATAGATTCAGCAAGTTTCCTGCCAGTTTGCCGACCCGGTCGGAGTATACCTTGGCGGGTTGATAGACGTGCGTTCCCATGGGCAGGTATGTTTGCAGCTGGAGATTAACGGCAATGACGTGACCGCAAGTCAGGATTTTGTTGTCGTAGGTTATTAGACCAAGAGTGCCACTACCCAAACTGTCGATAAATGGGACGATTTCCCCATGATTGGACCCGCCACCGGGCAATTGACCGGCCGTTGTAGTAATACCTCCAATCAGGGGTCTAATGAGGTGGTATCTTTCATCGCTGACATCGTCGATAGTGGAAGGAGATACTGCCGGGTATTGATGGTCTTGCACCTGTGAAGAAGAAATCCACCAGTATAGTACATAGAAGACTGATACAGGGTGACCCATAAAGGTCTTGGGCATTACTTCAAGCAGCCACTCTGCCTCCTCTTCGGTATGTGCAGTGATGTTCAACTCATTCCTCTCGAAACTGATAGAAATGCTATTGACTCCGGGCAAGTGTATATACGCTTTCTCGAAAAAATCACTGGCCTTTATCAGCGTCACGGGCGGCCCGGTGTATTGCTCAGGTTGGTCAGGGGCTGCCGAGGGAGCCCACACTCTTACAGGGTGACCCATAAAGGTCTTGGGCACTAGTTCAAGGAGGTACTCTGCCTCCTCGTCGGTATATACAGTGATGTCTATCTCCTGCCTAGGGGCGCTGACAGAAATGCTGTTGACTCCGGGCAAGTCTCCATACTGTTCCTTGAAAAGATCACGGGCCTTTATCAGCGTCGCGGGCGTCACGGTGTATTGCTCAGGTTCGTCAGAGGCTGCTCGCGGAACCCACAGAACTGCAACCAGCACTATGAGCAAAACTGCTGTCAATAAGACTGCTACTCTTTTAGTCATTCCTCCTCCCTTTTCGTGTTTGCCTGATAGTCCTATTTACGATTCAGTACCATGTTTTGTCCCTCCTTGCCCGTTTGTCATCACAGTATAATGTCATAGAGATGTCTAAAGAGGTGCGGGATATCCTTAAAGTCAATCCAGGGGATACCGTTCATTTGAGCCTCAACTTTGTCCATTCTCGCTCCTCACCTTCTCTCTGGAATGTCTTGGTAATGTAATCCGTAATATCAGTGAATGGCTGATCGATGAACACTGCAGCATAGTCATGTTCCATCATGTCCCAATTGTAGATTGGAGCCCAAACGTCAATGTACTGCTGATTAACTCTAACTTCCACAGCGTGACGGAGACCATAAGGTGCTATGAGAGGAAATTCGCCTTCTTCGAATTGAAACTGAGCTGGGACAAACAGAACAGACTCAGCATAACCACCCCGGTCTTCATTGTATACCACCTGCGCGGCAGTCAAGATTGTATGCGCCTCAACCAGGAAGCCGGTGCCTCGCCATGTAGTATTATCCGGAAAAGTTGCTGCAATGAAGCCGACGGTGTTCCAAGGGCAAGTTTGGATGTCAGATAGAGAGACGCGCACACGCTCATCCTCTCCGATAACGACGCTCGGCTGATAACCCTCAGTCGCTCCACCTTGTGTATAGTCAAGTGTTTCTTGTCTTTCTTGCTGTGCATCAATCCCTGCTTGTGAGTAGTCAACTACCGGCGGACTAAGTCTATGTGGTGGTGCTCCTGTATCTGGTTCTCCTGAGTATGAATGCTCTGCAGGTGGGCCGAAGTCGTCCGGAAGTACAGGCATAGCTGGCAGCGGATGATCTTTACGATCGTCAGGATCTATTATGACCCAGTCACCTGGATCAGGTGTTGTCGGTTCGTGCCCTATAGCGGCAACTTCCTCCCACAGCAGGGTAGCTTCGTGCGCGCTGAGGCTGCGGTGCTCAGGGGATTCCATAACGATGCACCACTTACCATCGCCAAGGTAATACTCCCGCCACTTATAAAGGGTGTTGTCAATGTGCTTCATAACTGTCCACGAAGGTACTGTTTCATCGAGGTCGTCGGGACAATCCACGACCGCCAGTAAGGGTGGGTCATCCGGTGTTGCAGCCCTTTCCAGCAGTTGCCTGGCTTCCTCCGCGCTAAGCCTGCGCTGTTCAGGGGCCTCCATGGCGAAGCACCACTTGCCTCTGCCGAGGTAGTACGTTCGCACCTCATAGAGAGTACCATCGATGAGTTGCACAGTTTTCCGTGACGGAAGGGTTTCGTCGAGGTCTTCCGGACAATCTACGATTGTCAGCACGTAAGGCTCGCCGTCTGCCGCGCCACCAGCAAACGCTGGAACTCCCGCCATCAGCAAGCCCAGCACCAGCATCAAGCCACACATAAAGCTAAATGTCCGTTTCATCGTCTCCTCGTTTCCTGTCTATTCTTGCGCTCCACTCACAAGATCTTCAGCGCTTTGTTGTTCATTGCTTACTCTCTTCCTTCAGATTACTCATGATGCCGTTGTTTCTCCTAGATGTCAAATCGTGCAATATCATGCCCCTCCATGTACTGTAATGCAACGGCTCAAGAAAGGTTGCATTATTCGGCCTCCGTCACTTTCCCCACTCCCCTGGCGCAAACCTGATCACGCTGAACAAAGCAGGCAATTGTGCAGTTCGGCCGTCATATTATGGTTTTGACTTAACCCCTTAAGCCCCAATTGCGCTAAACGACGGACTGCCAGCTCAGGAAGGGATAGGTCTCACCGTCAACGATATTCCAGATGTAGGCGAGGTTGGTCTCATCAGGAGCGACTGCGGCTATGTTCCACGGTTGGTCAAGGCCTTCGGTCTCAGTGTCTGTGAAGGTGGCGATGTCCTGCATTTCCTCTGTGGCCTTGCCTGTACCGCCGTCACTCTCTTCCATCCCCGAAGCTTCCACATCCCAGAAGGAGTTGCTCACAGCGCCGACATTCTCTCCAACCAGGCCGCCAATATCGTCATCACCACTCACGCTGCCAATGGAATAGGAGTCGATCACAGTGCCGTCGTGGTTCATTCCAACAAGACCGCCAACGCATCTATTTCCCGTTACGCTCCCGCTGGCATAGGAGTTGCTCACGGTGCCCTCTTCAATCTGTCCCACCAGACCACCAACATAATCGTGGCCAGTCACGTTGCCCTTGGAATAGGAGTTCATCACGGTGCCATCAAGATTACGTCCCACCAGGCCGCCAACAAAGTATCGGCCAGTCACGCTAGTGACAGAATAAGAGCCACTGACAGTGCCTTCATCGTTCGAACCCATCAGACCGCCGACATACTTGTCACCAGTCACACTGCCGGTGGCATAGCAGTTGTTCACAGTGCCGGGCTGCCATAAGCCAACATGATTATATCCCACCAGAGCGCCAACATAGATGTGGCCGGTCACAGTAGCGTTCACCACCCCGACATTCTTGACGATTCCGCCTTCGACCGACCTGGAACCGCTAATAACCCCGAAAAGCCCCACAGTATCTTCGTCAGGGCGGTCGATATACAGGTCTCTTATCTCATATCTCTGACCGTCGAAAGATCCCATAAAAGCACTGACTCTGGCCCGGCTCAGATCATAATATCCGATTGGCTTCCAGCCCTTCCCCTCGTTAGCTATCGGGCTTGCCAGCTCCTCATAGCCAGCAGTAGTGGCATCGAGGTCATTCATCAGACGGTGATTGCCTTCCAGATTGTTTCTCACGGCATGCA
>JAUWQY010000028.1 GCA_030610855.1 Dehalococcoidia bacterium | reverse complement strand
CGTACTGCCTGTAACCTACGGCGTTGATATACTTCATGGTGCAGTACACGGCGGCAACATGATGTCTTTTACAGCGAACTTTCTGATTCTTGGCGCATTCTGCGTCGGTCTGTTTGTGTTGAGTTTGCATAATATCAAGCGCAAATGGATTGTTTGAGAGCAGCCAGCGAGTAGCCTGTGCGAAGCCACTTCATCCCTGAAATCCTGCCTCACGCTCTATCTTTGGAGTGAGGGCAAACAGTCCCCAGATGTAGACGGTGATATGACAGCGATTGTCCTTAGTGCCTTATCGTGCGTTTCTCAGATCGAGTGGTCATTGGGCGGACAACAGGCGCAGAATCGAAGGTAATCGTCTTTTTTCATGGCGAAGAATGCCGCCCCATACCACTGGTAGTACTTCTTATACATATCTATCTCGTGCTGCTCGGCATCAATGACGGTCAGCGCGTCACGGTTACCGGCATACTTCGTGCGCAGTTTCTTGATACGCTTCTCAATAGGATCGTAATACTCCCGCCACCAGGCGTCCTCCGGTAAGGCAAAACACCTGATGAGGCGATAGCCGGAGCGAGAAACCTGTTGCAGGTTCTCAGCAACGACCTTAATCCCTGGATAAGCCTCTCGCCAGTAATCAGCTATTTCCTGCGGCGGATCCAGGCGCAGCCACACGGCCTCGCTGACAACCAGGAACCCTCCTTCTTTGAGCAGCGGTCGCCAATCCCTGAGTCCTCTTTCGAAGCCTGTGATATAGATGGAGCCCTCGGCCCAGATGATATCAAAGCTCCCGTCCGGAAAACCCATGTCGAACATAGAGCAGTTGACCGCGCGGACACGGCTGGCAAGCCCCGCCTTCTCCGCCTTGTGTGTAAGCTCATCGAGGAAAGGCTGGTGTGTATCTATGCCGATGACCTCTCCCTGACTCAGCTTCGCCAGCTCCAGGGTCGGGGCACCGCTGCCACAGCCGATGTCCAAGATGCGGGGCCTGTCTATCTGAGGAAGCATGCGGTAGGCTTGCCTCGTATACCGGTCCCGGCCCGGGTTTTGCCTCGGCAGGCCTTCATGTAGCTCAAAGAATATGTCATCGGGCATAAGATCATCTCATCAATCGGGCTATCTCTCTCGCTTGATACCCGGGAAGACGACGCCCGTGCCCGGCTCCGGATGGCCGTCTTCGAACGGCACTGCTTCAGGCAAGCCAGTGTCGCGGGCAACGATAACCCGGTTCATCACGCGATAGACCATTATGTCACAGAGTAGTGCTTCTTCCATACCCTTTTTGCCTCGGTAGAATCCTTCCATGCGTCCACTGCGGCCTCTTTGTTTTCAAGCCGTTTGTATGTATTGAGGAAGTACTCAATCTCGACGAACCAATGTTTCTGAACCCGGCTGATGTCTTCTAGGTTCATACTCATTGCAATTGCCGTAGGTAAGCTGGTTGGCAGATACTGAGCCCGGACAGAGGGGGAAATGTCAGTACAATCCGAATTATAGCACTTGAGATCATGTTCCACTTCCTAAAGCTGACTGCCCGCCTATGCTTCAGGCTCGAGGGAAACAGGTTGTCATGTCTTCGTGGCAGCAGTGCCAGTCGCGGGGTGCGTTGTGAATTAGTGATATAATCCGAAGAACCGATAGTCCGGTCGTCAAGGTTGGAAGGATGGAAGAGAGGCGTAGTCTGGAATTGAAGCCTGTAGGGATAATCCATTCTCCTTACAAGAATGCGGGAGAAGTACCGAATCAGGAGTATAGACGTGAGAAGATTTCTCAGATAGAGGTATTTGAGGAATTCGAGGAAGGCCTGCGGGACATTGAGGGGTTCTCCCATATTGTCGTCATCTACTGGTTTCATAGGTCTCAGAGATATGAGCTGTTAGTGAAACCGCCCGGCCAAGATAGCTTGCACGGTCTCTTCAGTACCAGATCGCCGCGTAGACCGTGTCCCCTGGGGTTGACCGTAGTGGAACTGGTAGCGAGGGAGAAGAATGTCCTGAAGGTGAAGGGACTGGACGCCATAGACGGTACTCCTCTCTTGGACATCAAGCCTTATATTCCTTTGAAACACGAAAAGCGGCCGATCGAAGTTGGCTGGCTTGAAGGCAAACTGGGGAGGGGAAAGAGCTGATCACAACTCATATCTCCATACTGCTGGCTGTCGGTGCCGGCGCCGGTTTTGCCAGTGGACTGCTGGGCGTGGGCGGCGGTTTCATTATGGTCCCGGTCATCTACTGGGTTATCCTGGCCATGGGCATCTCTCCCGATATCGCCATAAGAATAGCCTTCGGGACAAGTTTACTGGTGATTTTGCCCACAGCAATAAGCGGCACCTGGAAACATAACAAGAAGCAGGCAGTTCATTGGAGAACGGCCCTGGTTCTGGGCCCGTGTGCCCTGGTCGGGGCCCTGGTCGGAGCCACCCTGGCTGCCCGTCTTCCCGGCGAAGTCTTGAAGACAGGGTTTGGAGGGCTGATCTTGGCCGTTGCCTTGTGGATGAGCCTGGGGTTAGTGCCCAGGTTAGCGAAGGAGGGCCGAGAACCGCGGGAAAACCCCGGGCTTGTGGCGGCTTGCGGTTTCCCTATCGGCGTGGTAACCGGGCTGAGCGGGCTTGGTGGCGGGGTGCTGATAGTTCCTGTGCTGGTGCTGGCATTCGGTTTCTCCATGCATGTTGCCATAGGAACGTCGGCAGCTTCGATAATATTTGCCGGCCTGGGCGGTATTGTCGGCTACATCGTAAATGGGCTGGACGTGCCCGACCTCCTTCCTTATTCGATAGGATATGTGAATCTGCTACCCATCGGCTTGTGCCTGATAGCTACCAGCATGCCCATGGCGCAGCTTGGAGCCAGGGCGGCACATGCCCTCCCGGCGAAACGACTAAGGTATATCCTCATCGCCTTTATGGTCTATACAGGGCTGAGGATGATTGGCTTATTCTAGCTATCCACCAGAGATTTAGGAGCTACGTCATATAACCGGTGTTCTCGCCTCCCGGTCTTCTTGATGCCAGAAGTTCAGCCGTAGCCTGCCGGTCCGCGGGCGAACTCGGGCTGGTTTGAGGAAGGGGGTTCCTTTAGGATGTGTCTGACCTCTAGCCCAGCAAACGCGGAGCAAAGAGGAGTAGCGCCCCCAGGATTATCAGTATTGTGGCACCTACCGGTCGGGCATACTTCGCATACCGGACTCCCAGGCTGGACGTCAAAGCAATAGCAGCGGAGCCGAAGATAATGAGGTTGTCAAGCATGAAGAAGAGAACATACAGCAGGATGTAGCCGTAGTATTGGAGCGTAGAAAGATTGCTCAAAGCTAAGACCTGAGTAAATACCATCGGAATTGCTGCTGAACAGACGAACTCGATGGAATTCACCACAAAGGCAAGGGCTATGATGCCCAATATCGTGGCGAAGGTTATGGGTGAGGAGACAATCTTCTCCATCTTGGCCATCGTCTTCGCTCGAGATTCCTCGCTTGTAACTTCGCAGACAACCTCCCCTCTTGCCTTTATGAACTCCCGTATTTGCCATATTCCTCCGCCCAGGGCTACCAATCCGATGAGAATTGTCACCGGCCTGAGAAAGCCCATAAGCAGGAAAAGATTGAGCCACGCCGTCATGAGAAGGAAATAGAGGACTCCGGAAGCCAGAACAAAGGAGCCGACAATCAGCCATATCCTTTTTCTATCTTTCAAGGTCGCCACTAAGGATATAAGGTACACAAGTACCCACATGGCGCAGGGATTGAAGCCGTCAACAAGACCCAGAATCACGGCCAGGGCAGCCAGGGAATGCTCGGCAAACACTATTCTACCGAAGAAGGGTAGGTCGATTCCGCTGCCGGGCTCTTCACCCGTAGGCGGCGGGCACTCCCCCGCCAGACACTGTTGCAAAGCACTCTCAATCGCCGCACCCGTTGTTTCCTCTGATTCCCAGCCCGTGAAGACCTGATTTTCAAAGATTGTCACAGGGACGGGTGGTGTTCTATCTATGCCCCGGTCGTCGAGCATCTTCCGCAACAGGGCAGATTCGTCAAGGGCATCATGCTGAACAATAGAAATCGAGGGATGCCGAGCAGCTAACTGTGCATTGAAGGGTTTTTGTGCATCACAACTGGAACAGCCGGTAACATGAAAGAAATGGACCTCAAAATCCTGACTGGGAAGCCGCTCTGCCGCCTGCTGGCTTATGACGATAAGGACTATTCCCAGGATTATCAGGGATAGGAGCAAGTATCTCCTGAAGCGGTCCCGGAAAGTGTTTCTCAGAAGACCAACCAACCTACTGTACATTGACAAATGCTACCTCAGAATAGCCTCCCCTGTCCAGGCTTTTTCATATGAAAGGCACACGGTGTGAAGGTCGCCGCGTGGAAGGCTGAGCCCTCAACTAGGGCTGTTCATCCCCTATCAGCCGAATTCCGAGCAAGGCACCACGTCGAGAATTGTGTTCGCACTGACCATATTACCGGCGATATCAGATACTATTACCGTGACTGTAACTGTAACGGTCTCATTCGGGGCAAGCCAGGTAACCACAAAGCCATCTCCGGAAATCTCGCCGCCATCGCATGACCAGCCGTAAGACAGTTCGATGCTTGTGTCTGAAACAAAGCACTCAATATCATACTCTTTACCTTTCCCGACTTCATACTTCGCAGGGTATTCCTTCAGGTATTTATGTTCAGCGGTGACACGCAAGGCTTCGATAACCGGCGGTTGCCCTGTCACTACGCTAATATGTAGCGTTCTCGTAGCTGAGCCGCCATGGTCATCACTGACGGCAACTGTGATATCGTATATGCCAGCTTCCTCCGGAGCAGTCCAGTTCACCGCCGCGCCTGTGCCGGTAATATTGCCTGCGGTGGCTGTCCACTCATAACTCAGTTCGTCATGGTCGGGATCTTCAGCCTCACATGTTACGTGGCGACTACCGGAAGGAGTAGTCCAGTCTGCATCGGCTGTCAGGCTGACGGCTCTCACGGTAATGGTTACATAGTCCATGACTTCACCACCGCAGTCATCGGTCACCGTGACTGTAACATTATAGGAGCCTCCAGAGTCAGGAGCCGTCCAGGTAATGGTAGCTCCTTCCCCGTGTATTTCACCTGCGATACCCGACCATTCATAACTCAGCTCGTCGCCATTGCGGTCTGAAGCAGTACACACTATCTGAGTGCTTCCTGAAGGAAAAACTCTCTCCGCCTCAGCTTTCAGGCTGAAGATAGTTGGCGGATGGTTGGCCAGCGTCGTGCAGAGCAGGATTGAGAGTAGCACCGCAGCCGCCACAATCACCGTGATTATCAGCCATCTTTTCTTGTTCATTAGTTTCTCTCCCCTGGAGCGTCTTTCATTGAAGCCTGCATCCGGGGCACCACATATATTACCACTCCTATGAAGATGACGGGGATTGTGTGCCGGATTTCTTCACACGCTCCTTTTGAATTGTATTCATATGTCTAATGCTACTGCAGATGCCGGGGAAAGGTCTTTCTGGTCAAACGTGTGATTCAGCTATGTCCTCCGTTTGTCTATTCCTTGGCCAGGGCGGTGGTTATGAATGTGGTGACCTCTGTCTTGGTAGGCACACGCCCGGAGCAGACCAGTTTCTCGTCAATCACCAGACCAGGAGTGGTCAGGATAGGATATTCCATCATCTTCCTGATATCTTTCACCACGTCAATCTCAGCATCAATGCCCAGTTCCCTGACTACCTCCGTGACTGTCTGTTCCAACTGATGACAGCGAGCGCATCCCGGTCCGAGAACCTTGATTTTCACTGTTTTCACCTCCTTTTCGATTTACAGGCTGTTGTTCTTGCTCCAGGTTTCGACCTGGATTTGTCCTGCCTACTTCGCAGAGTCTTCACCGCCAGATTCTGCAGTGCGACCCTTCAGGGTCGTGCGGCACGGGGCTAAAGCCTCGCACCACATCTTCAAACATATTCAACTCACCGGGTAATCAGCCCGAAGATATAGCCGGTGACCGTAGCAAAGATCACCACCAGGATGATGTAAGTAAAAGTCTTCTTTGTTCCCATAATGCTGCGAATGACGAGCATATTAGGCAGAGACAAAGCGGGGCCCGCCAGCAAGAGCGCCAGTGCCGGTCCCTTTCCCATGCCCAGATTCGTGAAGGCGCTGACGATAGGAACTTCGGTAAGCGTTGCGAAGTACATCAGCGCGCCCACTAAGGATGCAATGAAGTTGGCAGAGATACTGTTAGCGCCGACCAGACTACTGATTACATCCTGAGGAACAAATGTTGTGATAATGCCGGCGGCAAACACGCCCACCAATAGCCAGGGGACAATGAGCCGAACAAAGCGCAGCGTCTCCTTCATCCAGATGGTGATCTCACTCCTGGTAAACCAGCGCCAGAGTACAAAGCCCAGCCCCGCAAGCAGAACACCGGTTATAGTCCAGTTCTTCGAGGCGGCAAAGATTAATATGCCTACGAGGACGGCGAAGAAAACAATCTGCTGCCACGATTTTTTCCCTTGGGGGTCTGCAAGCAATGCCTCAAATGCCGCTGCATCCTTAAGGGATTCCTCCTTGCGATAGATAAGAGCCATAATCAGACCAATACCGGCAGCAAAAGTGACAGCACCGATAGCCCTGGCCAAACCCAGGTCGAAGCCGAGGACACGGGCAGTGTAGACAATGGCCAGGATATTGATTGCCGGACCCGAGTAAAGGAAGGCAACTGCGGGGCCTATACCGGCACCTCTCTTATAGATGCCGCCGAAGAGGGGCAAGACGGTGCAGGAGCATACGGCCAGGATTGTACCCGACACTGAGGCGACGCTATAAGAGAGAAGTTTATTCGCCCTGGGCCCGAAATACTTGAGAATGGCTCCCTGTGACAAGAAGACAGCAATAGCCCCGGCAATGAAGAACGCTGGAATAAGACAGGTCAATACATGTGCGGATAAGTACTCAAGAAGCGCGTTCCAACCACCCTGCAGTAATTGACTAAGTACTTCCATGATATGCTGCCTTTGCTACAAGCTATTCAAGGTCGTGGAGCTTTGGGAGATAATGGCGCTTGGCCGGCTTTGTTAACGCAGCCGGGCCCGACACGCTCGGCCGCTTTAAGCCGCTCGCGGTCGATTGCCATCTGTTTATTGCCCTCAAAAGCTCTTCTGGTTGCTTGCAGAATATCTTTCGAATGTGAGTCCATTCCCTCCCAGTCAATGGAGTAAAGCGACCAGAGTCCATCCCTACGTAACTTGAGAAAGCCGACGTCGTAGAGGGCACTCAGAATGCGCGATGCCTTAGACTGAGAGATTTCTAGAGCCTGCATCACCTCACAGACACAGCATTCCCTTTCGAGTAGAAGGTCTAACACCCTGAGTCTTGACTCATCTGCTAGCACTTTGTAAGCCTTAACCAGATCCCTCATATAATCCCCCGGTTATACATGCATATTCCTGCATTTATGCACATAATACCGTGAAAATCATCAAGTGTCAAAATCAGATTTGTTACCTGGAGAGAGATTCGGCACACCCCATTTACCGCAGTTTTGGAGTGACCATCGGGCACTCAGCTAATCAGGGGACACCTGGAGCATCTTCCCTCTCGACAGTAGTTCCTGAAGATGTGGATCAGACCTTGCTGATGACAGGCAGTGAAATGGGAAGGTGATTCCAGGCAAAGCTGCTTCGCCATGTGACGAGTTATCTCATTCTCTGCTAGCTTGGGATAACTATGATAAAGCTGCACAGCCTTCTTCGCCAATTCCGGCTCGTTGGCCATCTTTCCCCGGGTGAAGGCAAAAGGCAACAGTACGTTGACCACAATCTCGCCTGCCTTGCTATTCCCTAGAAGAGCCCATATCGTGGTTCTGCTTCTGACGCCAAAATCGAAATGGTCCCGCCAGTAGCCGTCGCTGGCCACAGCCAGGCCGTCCTCCAGCACATGATGTCCCCCCGGCAATGGTGCGTCCTTCACCAGCTGCAGGAGCCCTGCCGCTAGTTTCCCTCCAAAAGGCTCAGAACGCGTTCCTTCGCAGTAGCGCTCAAGAAGATAGCTCTGGGCGGCAATGCGGCGCACCGGAGAATTGTTGGGGTATATGTGTGAGAGATTCCAATCATCGTCGCTCATGGGTTTCGTTCTTTCATCTACTGAGAGCCATGCTCGCTCCAACTCCCGGACTTCTTCTTCGCCGGCGAAGTTGTCCCGCCATCTTTGAGAAGGCAGCAGCCCGGCTGCGCCTAACAGCAGAGCTTGTTTCCGGACCAATCCCTTTATGGATTGGATGTAATTGAGGGGTACCCTGCTGGCAAGCTGCTCAAAGGGCTTCGTGTTCTTGCTATAGCCCAGAGCCCTCATAATGCCCCGGAAGAGCACCTGCCCTGACTGCTCCTTCTGAGCGAAGCGAAGAATCTCGGTTCGGAAACGCATCGCCTTCTGTTTGAACCTTGCGTCGCCGGCAGCGTTAAGTAGCGTTCCCAAACTTCCCTTATCCATGCGGTTCAGTATCCGGAAGCAAGGCAACTGGTGAGGTAGCAAATAAGCCTGGTGCCGCAATGCCTGTGCCAGACACATCACGGGGACCGATTTACCGCTCTGTAGCACGGTGGTTGAGTGACAATCGTGCCACATCACAACATGAAGGATGACATTGTTATATGCGGCATCACAATGATGCTCATGGCGATACCAATCGCCGGATTTGGTGTGAACCTCGACATCCCCTTGCATCAGGCGACATTCATTCGCAATAACGGCATCCCGAAAATCCGGGCCGTTATCGCCATTGATCCTCCCGGGATAGATCACCCCGATTCGCTCGCCTTCAGTAGCGGTCAGCTCTTTTCCCACCACCTGCTGCCATGTTAGAGCCACCTGCTTTTCCGGGAGCTTTATCCGATTACGTGTAATCATGGCACGAAAAGCACCTGTTATCTTGCATCGGTGGCTTAGCAGATCATTGTTCAGCAGTCCCTGTAAAGGACATGCAAACGGGCTGCCGTATTTCCGCGGCTGCGACTTGCTCGCGATATTCCTCGCTGCCCCGGGGGAAAAGGCAGCAGTCGACCTTAGTCTGATTCATTGCGCTTGTCGCCGGCTCTGTAAGCAAAGCCGCTACGCTCGGCTATTATGCTGAGCAAGGTAGCCGATGCACCGCGAGGTCGATACATCCCGGTTTCCCATTCACTGATCGTTTGCTGCCGCGTGCCCAGTTCCTCGGCCAGCTTTGCCTGAGTTAGGCTCAGATGTCGCCTGAGCGACCTGATCTCCTCTTCACTCCATTGTTTTTTCCTTCTCTTTCCTCGCTCCATCAGTGGAAATTATACACGTTTTAGTGTAGAAGTTCAAGAAAAATTCGCTGGATTTCGGGAAGAACCTGTTGCATTTTTGATTTTTCTTGGTATAATGGGAAGTTAGCAATCTCAATGGTAGAGTGCTAGAATAATCGCAGGAAAGGAGGAAGCATGTCCAAAATCGAACCTTTGGGAGACAGAGTGGTGATAAAGCCCGCACCCAAGGAAGAAGTAAGCAAAGGGGGGATAGTTTTACCGGATACAGCGAAAGAGAAACCTCAGGAGGGGAAAATCATCGCTGTTGGCCCAGGCAGGGTGACTGAAGACGGCGCCCGTATAGCCATGGAAGTAAAAAAGGGCGACAAGGTTATCTATTCCAAATACGCTGGGACGGAGTTCAAGCTAGATGATAAAGAAGTTGTGATCATGCGTGAAGGTGACATCCTGGCCAAGAGAAGCTAACAAAAGGAGGTAAGTGAATGGCAAAGCAGATTATTTTCGGCGAGGAAGCAAGGAAAGCACTAAAGAGTGGCGTAGACACCCTGACCGATGCTATAAGGGTAACCCTGGGACCGCGGGGACGACCTGTTGCGCTGGATAAGAAATGGGGGGCTCCTTCGGTTCTCAATGACGGCGTTTCGATAGCCAAGGAGATAGATTTACCCGACCCCTTTGAGAATATGGGAGTGCAACTGGTGAAGCAGGCAGCCACTAAGACCAACGACCAATGTGGCGATGGCACCAGTACATCCACTATCGTAGCACAGGCCATCATTAGTGAGGGCTTCAAGAACATCGCCGCCGGAGCCGATTCCATGGCTCTCAAGCGCGGGATTGACAAAGGGGTAGAAGCTCTGATTGATGAGCTCAAGAAGATGGCTATACCGGTGGCCGGTAAAGAGCAAGTAGCTCAGGTAGCTTCCATATCAGCTATTGATCAGGAAATCGGCAAGTTGATTGCCGACGTTATGGAAAAGGTGGGCAAAGATGGCGTCATCACGGTCGAGGAAGGGAAGGGGCTGCAATTCGAGACTGAGTTTGTCGAGGGGATGAAGTTTGACCGTGGCTATATCAGTCCTTACTTCATCACCAACGCCGAACAAATGAGGGCGGAGCTGGAAGACCCGTACATCCTCATTACGGACAAGAAGATCTCGGCCATAAGTGAGATATTGCCCGCTCTGGAAAAGATTGTCCAGCTGTCCAAGAACCTGGTTATCATTGCTGAAGATGTGGAAGGCGAGTCGCTGGCCACACTGGTGGTTAACAAGCTAAGGGGCACTCTATCTCCGCTGGCGGTCAAAGCACCTGGCTTTGGCGACCGGAGAAAGGCCATGCTTCAGGACGTAGCCGTTCTTACCGGAGGCACTGTTATCTCAGAAGAAATCGGCAGAAAACTCGACTCAGTGACCCTGGAAGATTTGGGGCGAGCGAGAAAGGTGATTGCTGACAAAGACAATACCACCATCGTCGAGGGCAAGGGCAAGACGAAGGATATCGAGGCTCGAATCAAACAAATCAGAACCGAAATCGACATAAGCACATCAGACTACGATAAGGAGAAATTACAGGAAAGACTGGCCAAATTGGCGGGTGGTGTAGCAGTAATCAAAGTCGGTGCAGCTACAGAGACGGAACTCAAGGAGAGAAAGCACCGAGTGGAGGATGCCTTATCAGCTACTCGAGCTGCTGTGGAGGAAGGTATCCTGCCCGGTGGGGGTGTTGCCCTGCTTAATGCCTTGCCGGCCCTGAAGAAGCTCAAGTTGAAGGGCGATGAGGCTACCGGACTAGCTATACTGAGACGAGCCCTTGAGGAGCCCCTGAGGTGCATTGCTCAGAACAGCGGACGGGAGGGCTCGGTAGTGATAAATGAGGTGAGGGGCAGCAAGCCCGGCATCGGCTACGATGCGCTTAGGGATGAACTGAATGTAAACATGATAGAGAGAGGCATCGTAGACCCCCTCAAAGTCACCAGGAGCGCTCTACAGAATGCCGCGAGCATTGCCACTATGATCCTGACCACGGAGTCGCTCGTAACTGACATTCCCGAGAAAGAGAAGATGCCCGGAATGCCGCCAGGCGGAGGATATCCCGAATACTAGATAGCCACTGACCGTTCTGGCAACACAAAGAAAGAACCGCCTATGAGGCGGTTCTTTCTTTGTGGCATCAGCTCTCCAGCAATTGTCTCAAAGCCTTCTCTTCTTTGATAGGCCCTGTTATGGCTAAATTGAGGCCGCTTTTGGTGAGAACCTCCTCGGCCACTGCTTTTAGCTCGTCTAAGGTGATGGCATCGACAATGGCGACGACGTCATCCATGCTCAAGATTTGCCGCAGCAGAATTTCCTGGCCACCGTGCCATAGCGCTACATTTCGGCTATCTTCAAGTCGCAAGTATAGTCTCCCCTTTGACAACTCCTTGGCCCTGGTAAGCTCACTCGCTGTGATGCCCTGTTTGATGTCGGAGATCTCATCAAGGACGGCCGCTACAGCGGGTTCTATCTTGTCGGGGGCGACACCGGCATATACAGTAAATGCTCCAGAGTCCAGGAAATGCTCCGTATAACTTTGGATATCATAGGCCAGTCCCCTGCGGTCTCGTATTTCCGTAAACAGACGACTGCTCATGCCGCCGCCCAGCGCGGTGCTCAGCAGATCAATGGCGAAGCGCTGCGGGTGGGAGTGAGAAAAACCGTGAACAGCGAGGCAAAGATGCGCTTGCTCAATGTCCCTGGGCTCAATACGCAACCTAGCTTGCGTTTGATTGTCGTTGCTTACGTAGCCAGTCACGAACTCCCCGGCAGCCCATTTACTGAAGAGGGGTGCAATCTGCGCCAGCACCTCTTCATGGTGTATGTCGCCAGCAATACTAAGCACGGTGTTATTGGGCAAGTATCTGCGGGCAACGTGGTCTAATAGTTTCTTCCTCGTAATCGAAGATACAGTCTCCTTGTATCCGATGACCTCGTGCCCCAGAGGCTGCTCCGGCCATAACAACTCATCTATGAGCGCATGTACCCGCTGCTGGGGAAGGTCCAGATCCATCTTGATCTCCTCGTTGATGACGCCACGCTCTCGCTCTATCTCCTTGTTATCAAAGCGGGAATTGAGCAACAGGTCAGATAGCACATCGAGAGCCACAGAGAAGTGAGGGCCAGCGACCTTGCACCAGAAGATGGTTAGCTCCTTATCTGTGCCACCATTTATTATGCCGCCAACCCCTTCAATATCCTGGCTTATCTCCTTGGCTGTCGGTCGCCGGTGCGTGCCTTTGAAAAACAAGTGCTCGGCGAAGTGGGAGACGCCTGCCTCCTCTTCGCTTTCGTAGCAGGAACCGGCACCCACGAGGATGACAAGGCACACTGAGCGGCTTTCAGGCATAGTACTGGTGATGATCCTCAAGCCATTTTCGAGGACGGCCCTGGTGTACATTACCGGGAATTCTACTCCGCCTTCCGTTTTCCGTCAATGAAACTGCCTGGCACATTTTCTTGACAATATCGTCTGCGTAGTGTAAAAGTATTATACAATGGGTACGCTTGAGATCCTGCAAACACAATCGTTCCACACGCGTCAGGAGTGCAAACTTATCATCGGAATGGAGCAGGCTAATCTCCTGGAGATGCCTGAAGAAGAGTTCAACAGGCTTGCCATCGAGGTGGAAAGCAGTCCTTTGTTTAAGAAGCTATGTCGTAACGAGAGAATAATCCGCTATCAAAGATATCCGAGGACGGACATTTCCTGTCGCTTTTGCCAGCTCAATGAAGAGATCGCCGCCGGCACGGGCAGTCTTGACATTGAATCCATTCTGTCTGACAAGCAGGACATAGTTCGTCAGGTACAAAGAATAGGGCTGGAGAGTTTTAAGCGCTATTTTCTATATCCTGAACCGGGGGTAACCGTAGAAGAGATTGCTCAGGCGTGCAACCTGCAACTTCCGGAGGTTGAGAAGATAAATAGCCTCATTAACCAATTTTCCATTATGAGCGAGTTTTACAACCCTTCTGCTCTTAGCTCAGCGCATGGAATTCGCTACTCCAAGGTCGCTTCAGTAGAAAGGCGGCCGGAGGGATTTGTCATCGGCTACCTCTCACCTTCTTATGCCCGGGGAAGATATTCGATTGATTATGAAAGGTTTGAGGAGTTGAGGGAGAGCAGGGCTGTCAGCGCGGCTGAGGTCAAGGAAATCAGGAAGTTGTTTAAGAGGCTGGAGCTGATGAACACGCGCAAGGACACGGTAACCCGGATATTGCAGAACATCGTGGAAAAGCAAGCATCCTATTTCGAATCTGGAAATACCAGGGCTCTCCTGCCGGTTAGCCAGAAGGAGCTGGCTCGAAGTATCGGGCTTGTTCCGAGCTCGATCAGCCGCGCCATTAGCGGCAAAAGCCTTGAAACACCCTGGGGTGAGGAGAAGGCTGTCAAGGATTTCTTCCCTCGGCCGAGAAGATTCAAGAGGGAACTGGTCAGGCAACTCCTTGAAACGGGCGAGGAATTTCCCTCGGACGAAGCAATCAAAGCTAGGCTGGAACGGGAATTCGGTGTTTCCATTTCCCGCCGCTCGGTGGCAAGTCTAAGGGACGAGTTAAGAGTAGCGGCGGCGTGGAAAAGGAAAAGGAAAGCTACGCAGTAGACAACCGGAGGATAAGCATGGGTTTTGTTTTTACGATAGAAGAGAAATGCAGAGGGTGCTATGCCTGCGTTCGCAGTTGTCCGGCCAAGGCAATCAAGGTGAAGGAGGGGATAGCTGGAGTTATGGATGAGCGGTGTGTTACCTGTGGCTACTGTATCGACATATGTGCTGCAGGGGCAAGGCAAACCAGGAGTGAAATAGACCTCGTATGGCAGCTATTGGGACAGCCTTCGCCGGTGATTGCTCTCCTTTCCTCTTCATTCCCTGCTGCTTTTCCAGAAATCAGGCTAAAGCAGATGGTGTCTGCCTTGAAGAAGCTGAGATTCAGCGAGGTAATGGAAGCTGCCTTCGGGGCGGAGTTGGTCTGTCGTGAGTATGGACGATTTGTGGCCGAAAACACAGCGAAGCCTGTTCTCTCCTCCACTTGCCCGGCTATGGTTTCTTTCATCGAGAAGTTCTACCCGCAGCTCATCGATTACCTGGCGCCTATCGTGTCGCCTGCAGTCGCCATGGGCAGAGTTGTTAAGTGGCAGTACAATCCTGAGGCCAAGGTTGTCTTCATCGGTCCCTGTATTGCTAAGAAAGCTGAAAGCTCAGATGAGAAGGTTGGGGGGGTTATTGATGCGGTTCTGACCTTCCCTGAACTTAGCGAGATGTTGGCGATGAAGGGAATCGATCCGGCCTTGGAGGAGGATGGCGAAGTATCCGGTCCCAGGCCAAGCCTCGGTCGCCTGTGGCCTGTGCCCGGCGGCTTACTCAAGATAGCAGGAATCTCCGCCGATATTCTGTCAAGCGATGTCGTTGTAGCCGAGGGCATTGACCGCGCCATAGGATGCCTGCGAGAGTTCGTCGAGGGAAAGGCCAGAACCAAGTTCCTGGACATATTCTTCTGCCGGGGTTGTATAGACGGACCTGCTATAGGTAACGATCTAAGCCTCTTCGAGCGGAGAAGGCTAATAGTCGACTATGCTTTGGAGGAGACAGACGCGGCTCGAACACAGAGCGACATCGAGAAGTATGCCGGCATTGACCTCAGTCGCGAATTCACCGACCGACATACCGTATTGCCCATCCCTGACGAAAAGGAGATTGGCAGAATCCTGAGTCAGATCAACAAGCTGAGAGACGACGACCAACTCAACTGCGGTGCCTGTGGCTACCGTTCTTGCCGTGAGTTGGCTGTTGCTGTCTGTCAGGGGTTGGCTGAGAATGAGATGTGCTGGCCTTATCTGGTCGACAGGCTACAAGGTACTCAGGACGAACTCATCAGAATCGAGAAGATGACCTCGTTGGGGCAAATGGCGGCCTCCATCGCTCATGAAATCAACAATCCTCTGGCCGGCGTCCTGGTGTACACAAAATTGCTGGCAAAGAAGTTGGCCGGTGACACCCTGAAGAAGGAAGAGGCTCTGGGTCACCTTTCGAAGATGGAATCGGAGGTGAGCCGCTGCTCGAGGATAATCCGGCACCTCCTGGATTTTGCCCGGCAAACTGAGCCCATGTTGAGGCTCCTGGACATAAACCAGGTTCTGGAACAGGTCTTGTCCATGGTGGGACATCAGGCTCAGCTTCAGAACATCGAGGTTGTGAAAGAGTTCAGACCCTCTTTACCCAAGGTCATGGCTGATTTCGACCAGTTGCAGCAGGTATTCACCAATCTCATGTTGAACGCTATTCAGGCCATGCCTGAACGAGGTAAGCTCACTCTCCGCACATCAGCGGAGGACAATAAGGTCAAGGTTGAAGTCCGGGATACAGGCTGCGGCATTCCCAGGGAGCACCTGCACAAGCTCGGTACACCCTTCTTCACGACCAAGGAAAGGGGCAAAGGGGTGGGACTGGGGGTGGCTGTGGTTTACGGAATTGTTGAGCGGCACAAGGGAGAGGTTACTGTGCAAAGTGAGGTCGGAAAAGGAACTACTTTTACGGTATGCCTGGGGGTTCACAACGATGAGGAAGGTTAAGATACTCGTAGTTGATGATGAGGCCATTGTCCGCGAGTCGCTAGGCGAGTGGCTCAAGGATGCCGGTCATGAGGTTTTCACCGCTGAAAACGGTTACACGGCGTTGGAGGTGATCGAGAGAGAAAGGCCAGGTATCATGATTGCCGATCTGGTGATGCCGGGCATGGATGGCATTGAGTTGATGAAAAGGGCTAAAGCGCGGCAGCCGGGGACTGAGGTTATTATCATCACGGCCTATGCCAGCATTCCCACCGCCATCACGGCCATGAAAGAAGGCGCATACGACTACATTGAGAAGCCGTTCTGCCCTGAGAGGGCAGAATTGCTAGTCGAGAAATTGTCCCAGTACCGAGAATTGGTAGAGGAGAACATCGCTCTACGTCAGAAGTTGGAAGACCATTACCGCTTTGAGAATATCATCGCTAAGAGCTCCAAGATGCAGCGGCTCATTGAGCTGATCAAGGTTGTGGGCAAGAGCAACGCGACGGTGTTGATTACAGGGGAAAGCGGCACGGGGAAGGAACTGGTAGCGCGCGCCATCCACTCCCAAAGCCGTCGTCATAGCAGATCCTTCGTAGCCGTTAGCTGCGCTGCCTTGCCGGAAGGCCTTCTGGAAAGCGAGCTGTTTGGCCACGAGAAGGGTTCTTTCACCGGCGCTTACACACAAAAGAAAGGTAAATTCGAGTTCGCTAATGGGGGGACGCTTTTTCTGGACGAAATCGGCGAGATGAGCGCCAATATCCAGGTCCACCTGTTAAGGGTCTCAGAAGAGAAGGAATTCACACGTGTCGGTGGCAATGAGCCAATCAGGGTTGATGTGAGAGTCATTTCAGCGACTAATAAGGACTTAAGAAAGGCCATAGAAAAGCAGGAATTCCGAGAAGACCTTTATTATCGGCTTAATGTTGTTAACATCGAATTGCCTCCCTTGAGGGAGAGAAAGGAAGACATCCCTCTATTAGCTGAGCATTTCTTGGATAAGTTTGCCTCGGAGAATCGGAAAGACGTTACCGGCTTCTCCCCCGATGCCATGGAGTGTCTGCTCGATTACGACTGGCCTGGCAACGTCCGTGAGTTGGAAAACGCTATTGAAAGGGCAGTCATCCTGGCCAAGGATAGCCTTATCGCTATTGCCGATTTGCCCCAGAAAGGTATGTCGTCGGCCTGCTCAGCCACGCCAGCGAGAAACCTGAAGGAAATGGAAAAGGACCACATTTTGAATATTCTCCGTGAAACCGGTGAGAATTACAGTGAGACAGCCAGGATCCTGGGCATCAGCAGGATGACGCTTTACAATAAGGTAAGGGGGTATGGTCTTGGTGTAAAGAAAATGAGCAGCTACTGACTAATTTCTTTACATAGTCTGGAAAGGCGCTAATCCCTCAGTGTACTGGCATGATGAGGGGAACTACCCTGAAGATTCAGGGTGGTTTTTTTGTTCTGCCACAAGGATTCCGGTCGACTAAGGTTAGGAGGTCCGGGGAAAGGAAAGCGGGTTGGCAAGGAAATTGCATTAACAAAGGGTGAAAGGAGGTTGAACAATGAGCAAACAATCAGTCTCAGCAAAACAAGAAAAGGAAAGGGAGGTGAAAGAGATGAAACCAGTACTGATCGTTGAAGACGAAGCCATCATGCGTGAATCGCTCAGGGACTGGCTTAAGGACGGGGGCTATGAGGTAGAGACTGCTGAGGAAGGTGAAGAGGCCCTGGAGAAAATCGCGAAGAAGGAGTTCGGTGTCGCAGTTCTTGATCTTAGGCTGCCGGGAGAAAACGGGCTGGAGGTATTGAAGAAAGCCACGGCGCAAGATCCGAAGCTCAAGGGCATTATCATCACCGCATATCCTTCCATCGAGACAGCAGTCACGGCAATGAAGATGGGGGCAGTTAACTACATAGTGAAGCCATTTGCCCCTGATGCCCTGGAGAGGGCGATCCAGGAGATTCTGGGCCCCGTTCAGGTGGAGATAAAGCCTGAGGAGACCAAACCTCAGGCAGCCACAGCGGCACTCCCTGTAGTTGAGGAAGCAGAGGTTGAGGAAGCCATAGCAATAACCAAGGAGGAGATTCCTGCTCGGCTCGAACAAGGTCAAACTCACTTCAACTCAGGCCGCTATGAGGAGGCCCTGAGAGACTTCCAGTCGATTGTGCATGTAGCGCCAGGACACATAGAAACTCGAGTCTGGGTCCGAAGGGCGAAGGAGGCACTGGCGAAACCAGGAGTTGAGATACCTCAAGGTGAGGGGGCTGTCGAAGAAGGGGTGAAGGTCAAGGAGTGTATCTGGGCGAGGATTGGAGTCGTCTCTTACAGGATCTGCACCCATGATTATGACTGCCTCGCCTGCGAGTTCGACCAGACGATGCAAGAGAAAATAGCCGCCGGTGAAGCGTCGGAGTTAGATGAGGCCGTGGAGAAGCTCACCGAATTGCCAGGACCTCAGCGTCTCTGCCGTTACGCCCTCAAATCCAATGTTTCCTATCGGCTTTGCACCCGTGTCTTTCACTGCGCAACTTGTGAGTTCGAGCAGCTTATGCAGGACACCCTGGAGCGAAAGCTAGCTAAGTTATCTGCTCGCAGAGAAGCCCTGCAAAAGAAGGAAGCAAGCGCCAAGGGCCAAGGTTAACTCGAATGGTGACGCAAGAACGGCACAGGTCTAGCCGACATTAAGGGGTCAGTATCTCGTAAGGTAACTGACCCCTTTCCTTCACCAGGCTAGCGGATCATGGTGAAACTAGTGCAGTTGACCGGACGGTCACCCAAAGGCGCAATCACAAGGAATCCTCTCATCTGCTCCCGAACTCGATTCGGGAAAAACCTTAGAAGACAGGTCATTGATCATCCTGCCTGAAAGCCAGCCCACAGCTTTGTCCTTTCTGCTGGAATCTGCTATACTTCTAACCCGTGTTTCAGCGTACGTTACAGAGAAAGGGTGGCCACAGTGTTTTAGTGTGAGCCACCTTTTTTGCGGATGATTCTGGACAGTCGAGGTGAATGTTAGAATGGACGTGCTAAGCCCTTACAAAGAAGCTACAGATGTGATACTTGAGGCCGGTGGTGAACCTCTCAAACTGTGTTACCAGTGCGGTCTTTGCACCGCTACTTGTCCCTGGAATTTGGTGCGGAGTTTTCTCGTTCGCCGCATCATGCACGAAGCGCAGCTCGGGGCAATAGATTTTGCCAGCGAGGATGTCTGGACCTGCGCTACCTGCCGAGCCTGTGTCCAGCGCTGCCCGAGAGGGGTCGAGATAATAGATGTCATAAGGGCTATACGCCGGGCTGTAGCCAGCCTGGGCATCGGCGTTGTCCCTGATGCCCTGAGAATTTCGGCCAAGAACATTGCCGGCGTGGGCAATCCCCTCGGCGAGGCACCCGAAAAGCGCAATGATTGGGCCAAAGAGCTTAAGATTAAGGATTTCACTTCGGGCACCGAGATGCTCTATTTCCCCTGCTGTGTTCAATCCTACGATCCTGATGTGAAGGTGACGGCCCGATCTACCGTCGCAATCCTTGATAAGCTGGGGATTGATTACGGGCTTATAGGCACCGAGGCCAGGTGCTGTGGCGAGGCAATCAGAAAGGCCGGGTATGAAGACACGTTTCAGAGTCTGGCTCAGAACAACATTAGCCTCTTCACTAGCAATGACGTTAAAACTGTGATAGTCTCCTCGCCGCACTGCTACCATACTTTCAAAGCTGAATATCCCGAGCTTGGAGGCAAATTCGAGGTGAAGCATATCACACAGTATCTGGCTTCACTGATCGAGAAGGGTGAATTGAAGCTCTCCAAGAAGATGAACAAGAAGGTAATCTATTCCGACCCCTGCTATCTGGGAAGACATAATGGTATCTATGATGAGCCGAGGGAGGTTCTGAAGAGCATTCCCGGCCTGGAGCTGATAGAGTTTCCCGATGCGCGGGAGGATGGCCTATGTTGTGGCGGTGGTGGAGGTAGGATATGGATGGACACCCCTAAAGGAGAGAGGTTCTCTGACATCAGGACGGAGCAGGC
>JAUWQY010000006.1 GCA_030610855.1 Dehalococcoidia bacterium | reverse complement strand
TGGTTGATAGACCATGGCATCCGCATCCTTATCATAGTGGTGATGGGAGCTGTGTTATGGTTCGCCTTAGACAAGTTTCTGCCGCCTATTGTGCGCCGTAGCATAGCCCGAACCAAGTATAAGGAAAGCAAAGGGGGGATGGAGAAAAGGACGAATACCCTTCTATCTATCTTCAAGGGGATGGGGCGGGTATTCATTGTCATAGTTGCCATAATGATGGTGCTGTCTGAGGTGGGAATAGCTGTCGCGCCAATCCTGGCTGGTTTTGGCATCGTCGGCATAGCCATCGGCTTCGGCGCTCAGTACTTGATAAGAGACCTTATTGCCGGCATATTCATCGTCTTGGAGAACCAGTACAGGGTGGGTGATGTAGCCAGGGTAGCCGACGTCGCTGGTTTGGTGGAGGAGGTAACTTTGAGGAAGACGGTGCTCCGTGACCTGGATGGCATAGTACATCATGTACCCAATGGTGAGATCAGGATAGCCAGCAACTTCACCAGACACTTTGGCAGGGTCAATCTCGATGTCTCGGTAGCATATAACACTGACCTCGACCATGCCATAAGCGTGATAAATCGCGTAGGACAGGAACTCGCTGAGGATGAAAAATGGCGTAGCGTGATTAAAAGTCCTCCCAAGGTGCTGAGGGTTAATAATCTGGGCGACTCGGGAATAGATATCAAGATTCTGGGCGATGTTAAACCTATAGAGCAGTGGGCAGTGATGGGGGAGTTGAGGCTCCGCCTCAAGAAGGCCTTTGATGCCGAGGGTATCGAAATGCCGTGGCCCCATACCAAAGTGTATTTCGGCAATTCCCTGCCAGATTCTCCTGGGAAGAAGGATTAGCCGGGAAAGCTCGGACGGGGACACAGACAGGTCAACCGCGGCATTATGGCTGTGTACTGCTCGTCGCAAGCAGCCCCCGCAGCCGGGAGTTGACAAGGGTTAATCGTCGATTTATAATCGATGATACCTAGTATGGCGATGTAGTTGTTGGAAAGATAAGGGTTGCCACAGAGCCAATGAATGCCAAGGGACACTGGATGGCAAAGGAGGTCCCGAAGGTAATTCGAGGATAGTGCTGTATGGATAAACCGGACAGACTGCGTCGCCTGGAAGATCTGGCTCGAGCAATCGCCTATCGTCAGGCATTGATCAGACATGAGTACTGGCCCCGCACCAAGCTCGAGGAGTTGCAGCAGCGCCGGTTAGCAGAACTACTTGATTGGGCAACGCGGCGGTCTCCCCTCTACCGCCAGCTACGCGCCACGCAGCGGATGAGTCAACCCTATAGTCTGCAAGACTTCCCCATCATGGACAAGAAGACCTACATGGAACACTTCGACGAAATCGTCACCGACCCCCGGTTGCGCATCGCCCGACTACAGGCACACATGGCCAACGTTTCTGGGGACGAGTACTACCTGGGCGAGTATCGTGTGCTTACTACGGCGGGGAGCTCTGGGCAAAAGACGGTGATAGTGTTCAATCGAAAGGAGTGGAGCATCCAGGAGGCGGCAAGCATGCGGATCGCAAGCATGATGGGAGTACTGCCCTTCTCAAGAAGACGGCCCAAGATCGTGACCATCGGTTCTCCCAGTCCTCTGCACGATAGCTGTCGTCTCCCCTTGAGCATGGATATCGGCCTTTATCGTTATGACGTGCTACCGGCTACTGCTCCTATCGAAGAGCTGGTCCAGCGGTTGAATCTCCTGCAGCCCTACATTCTTCGGGGGTTTCCATCCATGCTCGGGCTGCTCGTGGCAGAACAGCTTCAAGGGCGCTTACATATTAGTCCCTGTATTGTGGCCGGTGGTGGAGAACCGCTGACCGGCGAACTGAGAAAGCAACTCCATGCTGTGTGGCAAAGCTCTGTCTTTGACATCTATGGCACTCAGGAGGGACTCCGCGCCATGGAGTGCAATCTGGACCAGGGGATGCATATCTTCGAAGACCTGGGTATTGTTGAGGTCGTAGATGAAGACAACTGCCCTGTGCCGGACGGGACTCTGGGACACAAGATCCTGTTCACCAGTCTCATCAGCTTCACTCAGCCCGTTATCCGCTACGAGATATCTGATATGGTGGTACTGGCTCCGGAGCCGTGTCCGTGTGGCCAACCATTCCGACGTATTATTGCCATCAACGGGAGAAATGACGACGTTATTTACCTGGAGGGGCTGGCAGGGAAGCAGGTTGCCGTTCACCCTGTCCATTTCTGGAACGTTCTGGAGAGCTTCGAGGCTATACGGCAGTATCAAGTGGTCCATGAACCTGACGGCCTCTGCCTGCGACTGGTCTTTACGGAAGGGAATGGACACATAGCTGCCAGCGTTAGGGAACAGCTGGCACAGAAACTGCACGCGCTGGGCGCTACGTGCCCTTCTATCAGTGTCGAGCTGGTGACCACGCTGGAAGACCGCTCGCGTAACATGGGAAAGTGGAAGAACATCGTCTCCAACGTAGACCGGTCAATGCCTGTAGGCGCCAACCATTGACGGCCGGGTTGACGGGCATCGAAGCGAACT
Organism: Dehalococcoidia bacterium; assembly: GCA_030610855.1. Taxonomy (GTDB): domain Bacteria; phylum Chloroflexota; class Dehalococcoidia; order GIF9; family AB-539-J10; genus RBG-13-51-36. The sequence continues at coordinate 61,853 of JAUWQY010000006.1, read as the reverse complement.
GTGGCTGTTGATGACGCGTCGTTCCGGGTTCAAGAGATGAGTTACGAAGAAGGTACATGATATATGCTTTATTGAGAGCCATCGTACGGCCCCTATTACCCATTATAGACAGGATCTACACGATAGCCGTCGGCGTCAAGTCCCTCGGGGCAGGCAGCAGCCTGATCTGTGTTGAGCTAAGACGCTACAAGGACCGTACCGTTAAGCTGTCGGACGGCTGTGAGGTCAGGCGTGGTGACCGTGTCATCAAACTGCATTTGGGTAATGCCTGGATTACTGAGAAACGGCAATCAAGCCCGGGACCTAGAACGACAGACTGGCCGCGAGGACTCATGCACTACTTCAAGGAGAGCTTTCGGCTGCTTGCCACACAGATAGCCAACGGCAAGTATGGCGACGTCGTTGCCGTGTACGGCTGGACGGTCCTTCATGCTCCCTGCAGGCGACTTGGATTCCAGGTGATTGACTTGCCAAACACTCTGAGGACGAAGCTGGCGTGGTTCTACATCACAAGTCTGATGCGGTTCTATCACATCCGAGGACAGGAGAGGTATAAACGCTCTCGTGAATCCTTGAAGGTCAAGGCGATATGGCTCTCCCGAGCCGAGTTCTTGAGATTATACCGCTCCTGCTAATTGGCCTGTCTACACCTGTTCTTGCTTCATCACTCTGCCGATGGCATCGTGTGACGTGTATGCTCCCGGTCAGCTTGAGGCCCACTCGAGCCTTCAGTTATAGCTAGGTGCATCATCTCGTACAGAATCCCTCCCCCTACGGTAACTCCTAATCCAGTCCTTGAATTGCGAAATCAGGTAAAATCCCTATGCATTTCCACTCATGGAAACTGTTTAGAATCTTCTAATTCTCATTCTTGTGACGGATTTTATACTTACGCTCATTCTCAGATCATCCTGTACAAAAGTGTCCGCTTTCATCTCGTCCCTTTCCCTTTTCTTCCAGTTCTCTTACGGCTGATTCCATGATTTTCACCCCCATTTGCTCACCACTAACTAGCATACAGTTTGACTACGCTATCCCCATTACCCATATCAACAAGGTAAATGCAATCGATATGAGAAATAAGGTCATGGTCTAAATTCTGTACAGAATTCTCTGTGAGACCTTCATCGACACCGATACCAGCTAGTAAAAGGATGGTCTTCCTTGCTTCCTTTTCTTTGGCCAGTTCAAGCTGCCTGTCTGCCTGTATAACACTATTCTTCAGCTTAAACACTTCATTGAAAGCTTTTTTGTCCTCTTGTACCACGTCACCAATGATCAACGGGCTAGTGACCACACTTACCTTACATCCTAAATCTGAAACCTTTTTAATCTCTAACTTACATGGACGATACGTTCGCCATTTCTCATATTCGTCCACATCACTTTTGCCTTTAGGCCAGTTGGGAAATTTACTCCTGACATCAGGGCCAATATCTTTTGTTTCGCCTACCCTCCAGCCTGATTGTTTATCAATCAAGACTTGGCCAAAGGCATCCAGTAGTGTTTGGCTCTCTTTTTGTCGTAAACGCAAGACTGGTGGAAAGCTAATCTCGAATTCTCCCTGAATTCCCTTGCCTGGCAAATCCTTCGTCAAATCTGAGCACAAACGCCGCCACAATTCAAGGCTTATAGAGGTCTTTCTTAAACTGTGTAGTTCTTTCACCTCAATTCCAATCCACTCTTGTGGATTATCACGCTCGTAAACCACAAAGTCCCAGTTCAACTTGTTCTTCAGGCAAGGGAAGTGAACCGTTGCTTTCTCATAAGTATAGTCTCTGTTCTGCCGTTTGTTATACCAATTCAAGAAACGCTCGACACAGATTTTTTCCTCAATTTGTTTATCCATCTGTGTATTTTAGCCACTGCCCATGCCTAACTGCTTTCCCTGCTCCTTGGTGGGGATTCCGGCCTCGTTTCTCGCTAGAATATCCGATAGTCTCGCTTACTCTCCCATTATCTGAATGGCAATCTTCCTTGACCTGGAACGATTGTCGAAATCTATGAACACTATCTGCTGCCAGGTGCCCAGAGTCAACCTCTTATTGACAAAGGGTATTACCAGAGAAGCTCCAAGCGTGGAAGCACGCACATGGGAATGGCCATTCCCATTCCCCCAGGTTTTGTCATGCTCATAAGCAATGCTCTTGGGCATCACCCTATCCCACATATTCCTGAAATCGGAAAGAAGATTGGGCTCATACTCTATGGTGGTTATTCCCGCTGTTGAACCGACTACAAACAGAGTGACTATTCCGCTGTTAACCCCGGATTCCTCCACACTCTTTGCTACCTGAGAGGTTATGTCGATGATGTCGCAATCGCCTTTTGATTGAAGCGTGATATCCCTGGTTACTACAGTCAAAGTCTTACCTCCCTCCAAAGAGATTGCTTCGTCCCGACAGATCGGGACTCGCAATGACGTGGTGCGTGGTCATATCCTTACCTCCTGCCATATGATATCCCCTAACTCAAATACCGGGCCATCGCGGCATACCCTTTTTAGGCCCTTCCTCGTATTCACGGTGCAGCCATAGCAAGCGCCAAAACCGCATCCCATCCTCACCTCAAGCGAAACCTGGCATTTGCTCAACCCGGAATTGCTTCGCCCTGCGGCTGTGTTCAGGACCGGCAATGACGTCTCTGCCATCGCCTTGTACATATCTACCGGGCCACAGGCATACACGTGATCAGCCCGGTTTAGGAAGTCAGGTAGAAGATCCGTGACCAGGCCCTTCTTATCGGTGCTACCATCTTCCGTGACGGGAACAAACTGAATTCCTTTCGGCAAGGAATGGAGTTTGCTTCGCTTCGCTCGCAATGACGAGGGAGAAGCGGTCAATGACGAGGGAGAAGTGGTCAATGACAGTGGAGAAGCGGTTGACAAAGAAGACCTGTCCTCAGCGTGGCCGAACGGATAGAGTTGAGCGGCAGTGCTCGCGCCATGAATCAAGGTTATCTGGCGGTGTGACGAAGCATGTCCTGAGCATCGCCTGAGGATATGCTGCATCAAGAAAACGAGCGGGGCAATGCCAATTCCCCCGGCCACCAGCAGGAAGCGCTGTGATTCCCCCGATCTTATCGGGGGAATGCTAAATCCTTTACCTAAGGGGCCAAGAATGTCTATCGTCTCGCCTGTTTGCCGCTGTGATAGCCAGAGCGTGCCCTTGCCTGTTAACTTAAACAGAATGGCAATCTCGCCTTCACCTGAATCCCGATCGAATCGTGACTGATGCACGCTGAAGGGACGACGGAGCGTGAAGTCTCCACAACGCAGTGTGACAAATTGCCCCGGCTGAACTGAACGAGCCATATTCGGCGCCTCAATCCGCATGAGGTATGCGTCGGGCATGACCTCCACATTAGAAGTTATGGTGCACAGGGCTTGTTCCATGTTCAAGCTCTATCATACCGCATTCCGGCTGTCACTTCCTGCCCTTCAGATACTCTCTGAGCGGCAGAACGTTGAAGACCTGGCTGCTGTCTGCCAATGCTCCTATAGCTACCCTAACGGTATCAAGCGAAGTGAAGCAGGGTATGCCTTTCTCTGCCGCGGCGCGCCTGATAGCCAGCCCATCCTGCAATGGGACACGCCCGCCGGTGATGGTGTTGATCACTCCGTTCACGGAGTTATCTTGAATGACGTCAACAACGTTAGGATGTCCCTGGCCTAGCTTTTTCGTCACCATTTTTACCGGGAGCGCCATAGCCTCAATCATGGCAGCAGTTCCCTCCGTGGCACAGAGTCTGTAGTGAAGGGAATGCAATTGCTTAATCAGCGGCAGGGATTCAGCCTTGTCCCTGTCTGCGATGCTGAGTAACAGACTACCCCCTTGAGGCAGCATCAATCCAGCGGCCAGAAGCGCCTTAACGAGGGCTGCTTCAAAGCTGTAGTCAATTCCCATGACCTCGCCCGTAGACTTCATCTCAGGGCCAAGGTAGCTATCCACTCCGGTCAGCTTGGACATAGAGAAGACAGGAGCTTTTATGCCTACCAGCTTCTGTCTCCTCCACAGTCCACCCTGGTAGCCTTGCTCCTCGAGGCTAATGCCGGTCATGACCTTAGTTGCAATTCTGACCATGGGCACACCGGTAACCTTGGATATGAAAGGCACGGTTCGGCTGGCACGAGGATTGACCTCAAGCACGTATGTGGACGACTTGCCGTTTTCCGGCACGATCACCATCTGTATGTTTAGCAAGCCCCTGATCTGAAGTGCTAATGCGATCCTGGTAGCATACTCCACCATGGTATCGACTTCACCGTTGGTCAGGGTCACTCCAGGATAAACTGCCATGGAATCACCGCTATGTACGCCGGCTCTTTCAATCTGCTCCATCACACCGGGAATGAGAACCCTTTCCCCGTCGCAAATAGCATCTACCTCGACCTCTTTCCCCTGCAGATATTTGTCAATAAGCACAGAATGTTGACTATCTATCTCCAGAGCCAGTGTCAGGTAACGAATCAACTCGCTTTCATTGTGGACAATCTCCATAGCTCTGCCGCCCAGGACATAGCTGGGTCGCACTAACACAGGAAAGCCCAGAACCTTAACTATATTCAGAGCCTCTTCTACGGACGACACTCCGGCTCCAGGGGGCTGCGGAACCCCCAACCTATCGAGGAAGTCCTCAAAGCGACGACGGTCTTCCGCTATATCTATGGCTTCGGCAACTGAGCCAAGTATCGGGAGATTGTTGCGAGCTAAGAAATTCACAAGGTTAATGGGTGTCTGTCCACCGAGTTGGACGATAGATGCCGGAGCAGAGCCGTTGCTGCTCTCATTCTCAAGTACGCCTTGGAGACCTTCCTCATCTAAGGGTTCGAAGTAGAGCCGATCACTGGTGTCAAAATCGGTGGAAACCGTTTCGGGATTGGAGTTGATCAAAATGCTCTTTATTCCTGCTTCCCGAAGTGCCCAGGTTGAATGGACGCAGCAATAGTCAAATTCAATCCCCTGCCCGATGCGTATCGGGCCGCTGCCGATGACTACTGCTTTCTGCCCTTCCAGAGGTGCAGCTTCGTTCTCCTTCTCATAGGTGCTGTAGAAACAGGTAGTCTCAGCATCGAATTCGGCAGCACATGTATCCACCATCTTGTACACGGGGCGAATATGCCATTCGCGGCGAGTCCGCCTTACCTGCTCCGGCAACCTATCGGCAAGAGTGCCCACCTGCTCGTCGGAAAAGCCTAGCCTCTTCGCCTCCCGCAAAAGCTCCGGTTCCAATGGTTCGGAAAGAAGCCTCTTCTCCATTTCCACAATATTCTTTAGTTTATGGATGAACCAGGGGTCTATGCCGGTGAGTCGAGAAAGCTCCTCAGGCACGGTTCCCCTTCGCAGCGCCGCCGTAATGGCCCACACTCTTAAGTCGTTGGGGTGAAGAGGGTAGGAAGCAAGTGACTCCCCTTTGCTCCAGGTGGGGTCTTCCCAAAGAAGGGTGCGTCTGCCGAATTCCAGGGAGCGGACTGCCTTCTGTAAAGCGGCCTCAAAACATCTGTCGATGGCCATCACTTCACCGGTGGCTTTCATCTGACTGCCAATTCCTCTGTCGCCCAAAGCGAATTTGTCAAAGGGCCACCTTGGTACCTTGACTACGCAGTAATCCAGGACCGGCTCGAAGGACGCCAACGTCTTGCCAGTAACCCTATTCGGTATCTCATCAAGCCTTCTACCTATGGCTATTTTGGCTGCCACTCGAGCAATGGGATAGCCGGTGGCTTTGCTGGCTAAGGCTGAACTACGACTGACACGCGGGTTGACCTCGATTACGTAGTATTCACTTCTTGTGGCTCCCTTACGTTCCGGAGCCCATTTCTCTGCCACTGTCGGGCTGGGGGTCAAAGCAAACTGTATGTTACAGCCGCCCTCGATTTTCAGCGCTCTTATGATTCTCAAGCTGGCCGACCTGAGCATCTGGTACTCTTTATCGTTGAGAGTCTGGCTGGGAGCTACGACGATGCTATCCCCGGTGTGCACGCCCATGGGATCGATGTTCTCCATGCAACAGATCGTGATGCAGTTGTCGGCAGCATCCCGCATGACCTCGTATTCGATTTCCTTCCAGCCCAGGACGCATTGCTCCACCAGCACCTCATGGCTCATACTGGAACTCAGGCCGTTGGCGGCAATTTGCTCAAGTTCCTTCATGGTGCGGGCGATGCCACCGCCGGTGCCGCCCAGGGTGTAAGAAGGGCGGATGATCAAAGGCAGACCAATGGACCTTGCCAGTTCTTTCGCATCCTTCACCGATCTTACCGTGGCGCCCGCAGGCACAGGCTCGCCCATGTCAACGAGAAGTTGCCTGAATAACGACCTCTCTTCAGCCTGCTTTATCGTTTCTATGGGTGTACCGAGAGACTGCACGTTATACTTGTCAAGTATGCCGGCAGTAGCTAACTCCACGGCCAGATTGAGCCCTGTTTGCCCCCCAAGGGTAGGCAATAGCCCGTCGGGGCGCTCCCTCTCGATTATGCGAGCCAGGACTTCCACAGTGAGCGGCTCGATATAGACGATGTCGGCGATGCCCTCATCGGTCATGATGGTAGCCGGGTTGGAGTTCACCAGAACCGTTGTTACGCCCTCTTCTCTCAGCGCCCGGCAAGCCTGGGTCCCCGAATAATCGAACTCGGCTGCCTGCCCGATGATTATCGGCCCTGAGCCAATGACCAGGACTTTAGATATTTTGGGCATGTCCTCTGTTTCTCCTGCTGCTCCCCCTCACCATCTCCAGGAATCTGTCGAAGAAATACATGTTTTCCAGTGGGCCAGGGGAAGCTTCGCAGTGGTATTGGATAGACAGGATGGGCAGGTCCCGGTGCTGCACGCCCTCCACCGTGCCGTCGTTCAGGTTTATGTGGCTGACCCAGAGTCCTCCTTTCAAGGTGTCGGCGTGCAGGGCATAGCCGTGATTTTGAGCAGTGATATAGACTCTGCCCGTAGCCAAATCCCGCACAGGATGGTTGCCGCCCCGGTGCCCAAACTTGAGCTTAAAGGTCTCGGCACCGAAGGCTTTACCTATGAGCTGATGTCCCAGGCAAATCCCCATTATGGGTCTTCGTCCGATAAGCTCTCTGACTGTGTTCGTCATACTGTCAAGGAGAGCAGGGTTGCTTGGGCCTGGTGATAAGACAATCCCGGCGGGCTTCAGGGCGAGGACGTCTTCTGCTGAAGCGGTGCACGGAACCGCAGTTATCCGACAACCAAGCCGGCTCAGTATGCGCAGAATGCTGTATTTCAAGCCATAGTCGATCACCACGACGTGATGTTGTTCTGTTTCGCCATCGCCTTCATCTCTTCCCTTCAAGGGAGACGAAATCGGATTCGCAGGCACGGGCGCAACGGATTGCCATTCATACGCCTTCTCGGTGCTAACCTGTCGAACAAAATCAGTAACATCATATCCAGGTAAGCTCTTCAATTCTTTTAGTGCCCCTTCAGCAGCCATCTCCGATGTAATAATTCCCATCATCACCCCGGCTGACCTCAGACGACGAGTCAGGGCACGGGTATCCAGTCCACTGATGCCAGGAATGCCATGAGCCAGCAGAAACTCATGCAAAGTATGAGTGCTCTGCCAGTGGCTGGGCCGGGAGCAGTATTCCCGAACGGCTAAGCCTCTCACCTGGATTTGCCTGGATTCAGAATCACATTCATTGATGCCATAGTTGCCAATCAAAGGATACGTAGGAACCAGAATCTGGCCAGCAAAGGATGGGTCAGTGAGCATCTCCTGATAGCCGGTCATATTGGTATCGAAAACCACTTCTCCAAAGGCAGTACTCTCGGCTCCAAAGGCGTGGCCTTCATGAACTGACCCGTCCTCGAGAACCAGAATCGCCTTCTTAGCCATGACGTTCTTTCACCATCACCTATATCCTCTTTCTTTCGAGGGAGATGGCAGACGACGGCAACGAGCCATCTACATAGACTATCTTGCCGTCTGCTATAGTAGCCATTACCTTACCCCTGAGCTTAACGCCATCGTAAGGGGTGTTCTTGCCTTTGGAGGCGAAATCGCGGCTATTCACTACCCATTCCCGATCGGGGTCAAGTATGGTGACATTAGCGGGAGCTCCTGCTTTCAAGGTGCCCAGTTCACCGTCTCTGCCGATGATTTTGGCCGGCTCGCAAGTTAGTTTAGAGAGCAGTAGAACAAGGCTTATCTCTCCCTGGTGCACCAGGCCCATGAGGCAGCCAAAAGCGGTTTCGAAGCCGCTGATGCCGAAAGCAGCTGACTTCAAATCGCAGTTCTTGTCCGCCACGGTATGTGGCGCATGGTCAGTGGCGATAGCATCGATCACCCCGTCGCCCAGTCCCTTAATCAGTGCTTCGATATCAGCTTCGGTGCGCAGGGGCGGATTCACCTTGGCATTGGTATCGAAGGATTTGTTTCGGGCCTCGTCGATAATACTCTCTTCGGTTAGGGTCAGGTGGTGGGGAGTCACCTCGGCGGTTACCGAAGTCCCTTCTTCCTTGGCACGACGAATAAGCTCCACGGAGCCTTTGGTGCTCACATGGGCGATGTGAACTCTGGCTTCAGTCATCTTGGCCAGAATTAGATCGCGGGCTACCATAACCTCCTCGGCGGCTGCGGGAATCCCTTTCAAACCTGTTTCAGTAGATATCCGTCCTTCGTTTATGATTCCACCGCCGCTTAATGCTCTGTCTTCACAGTGGTCGATTACCGGCAAGCCCAGGCTACGACTGTAACTCATGGCGTGACGCATAATCTGCGAGCTTGCCACGGGGTCGCCATCATCGCTGAAAGCAATCACGCCAGCTTCAGCCAGTCCCGCCATTACGGTCAACTCCTTACCTTTTCGACCTTTGGTGACACAGCCTACGGGAAGAACGGCAATCAGGCTGTCCTTATCTATTCTTTGCTTCATCCGATCTACGGCAGCAGCAGTATCGAGAGGAGGCTCGGTGTTTGCCATGCAACAGACAGTGGTGAAACCACCTGTGGCGGCTGCTTTTGTCCCTGTGGCGATTGTTTCCTTATCCTCGAAACCTGGCTCCCGGAGGTGGCAGTGGAGGTCGACAAAGCCGGGGCAAACAACCAGTCCCGTGGCGTCCAGTTGCTGCGCCTTGCTCAGCATGACAGAAAACGAAGGTCTCTGAATGATGGGGCTTCCTGCCTGCACAATGTTGCCCTCAACAATGAGCACGTCCCCAACTCGATCTATGCCCTGGCTGGGATCGATTATGCGTCCGCCGCAGACAAGCAGGAACATAGCTTCCCTATTCATCGTGTGACATAGCTGCTGGGCTTAAACTGCTGAGCCTGAGCTTCATCTTCCGAAGCGAAGATAATCAAATTCCCCGGCTTAATCCTCCGTGCCCAATGGCTACTAGCGTTGTGATATTTCTTGTTCTCCAGCTTCCCCTGATGCCAATCTGAGCTGGCAACATATTCGGGATGAAGCTCGTGCTCACAATAGATGCAGCGCAACGTTAACGGCTCGAGGCTCACTATTTTGAACTCAGGCTTTATGTACCTTGCTTCTGTTCCCTGGTTTGAGACACAGCTTCTATTAGAGCACTTCAATCCGGAATCCCGCTTATAGACGGGGTATTCCATCTTCTGAGCGAAGGAATGATACTCTCTGGAAATCACGACTTCCCTGGTGCCCAGCAAGATGGCGATGAGCGCCATTCTGACGGGGATCCCGTAAGCCGCCTGTTTGAAGTACATGCTCCTGGGGTCGGAATCCACCTCGCAAGCCAACTCGTCAACACGGGGCAGCGGATGCATAACCAGTGTTTTCTCAAACTCCTTTCCCTTGAGGAGTTCTTTATCTACCACCGGGTACCTCTTCCTCAACTCCTGTTGCTCAACCGTGGGTGCCTGTCTTTCCTTTTGGAGCCTGGTGACATAAAGCGCATCAACCCCTGCCTTCAACTCCACTCGGACGCTTATGTCAGGCAGCATGGCGAGTTGATGCGGGCTGCTCGGAGTTATGTATACGGCATCGATAGGGAAGAGCTTCCTCTCAGGTTCCTGGTTGAGATTTGCACGTCTTCTTAACTCCCCTTTGTATTCCGTGCTCAGCCTTCTCAGAACATGCTCCGGCAGCCCAAGCCCGGGGCCAGGACAGAAGAGGACAGAGGCACCGAACCTGGCCAGGGCATAGATCAGGGAATGTATTGTTCGCCCGTGTTTCAGGTCTCCCCAAAGGGCAATTCTGAGCCCCTTAAGGGTCCGCCTCTGCTTTCTGATGGTATACAGATCGCACAAGGTCTGGGTCGGATGTTCATGGCCCCCATCGCCGGCATTTATCACGGGAACGCCGGCGTAGTCGGCGACGACCCTGGCTGCTCCCTCCCAGGGGTGCCTGATGACAATTATGTCGGCATAGCTCCCGACCACTCTGGCCATATCGGCAATGCTTTCGCCTTTGGCCAGAGAAGTGGCACCGACGTCAACCGTGCTTATGACATGACCGCCAAGCCGGAGCATCGCAGCTTCAAAGGACAGCCTCGTTCTGGTGCTGGGCTCAAAAAACAGGCTGGCCATGATCTTACCCTGGCATAGTCCGTACTGCGCGTCTAAGGAGTCGGCCATCTCGTCTGCCAGGCAGAAGAGAGCTTCCATCTCGTCGTTGGATAAATCGTCTATGGTCACAAGATCCCTATTTGTCAGCTTCATGACTGCCTCTCCTTCAATGTCCTCCGAATAGCTGCCCCCTGGCCAGGCTCCCGATTACCACTTCGTCCACGCCGTCAGTCTCTTCCAGCTGAACCTGTATCTCCTCGTCCTTGGAGCTGGGTATGTTCTTACCTACGTAATCGGCTCGGATGGGGAACTCCCGGTGGCCACGGTCGACAAGCACTGCCAGTTGAATGAAGCCCGGACGCCCCAGATCCGTCAAAGCATCCATCGCAGCACGAATGCTTCGTCCAGTACAAAGAACGTCATCAACGAGGATTACTCGCCTATCGGTGATACTGGTAGGGATATCAGTGCGGCTTTGATTGGCCGACTTTAGTTCCGAAGGCGCAATGTCATCGCGATAAAGGCCGATGTCCAGAGCACCCACAGGGACGGGAATTCCTTCAAAGGCTTCGATTATCTGGGCTATACGTCTGGCTAGAGGTACTCCCCGGGTCCGCATGCCCACGAGGACAACATCTTCTGCACCCTTATTCCTCTCTACGATCTCGTGAGCAATACGAGCTAGCGCCCGCGCCATCTCCCTTGAGGTCAGGACAACCTTCTCAGGCATAGAAAAACCTCCTGCCTTCAAACTGGCAAGAGGTCTTGATCGGGGCTTCTATTGCGGGTTGCTTTAGCATATCTCCCCTTACCAGCCTCACTGGACTGGTTTAAAGGTCTGGCTTATTATGCCACAAGTGCAAAGACAGTGCAACTAGTCAAGAATATATCCGCTTTACCTTCAGGTGCTCCGATGTTAAAATTGATGTGAAGGGCAACAATGTCAGGGCATTCTAAGTGGGCGCAGATCAAGCGTCAGAAGGGCGTAGCTGACGCCAGGCGCGGGCAGCTGTTCACTAAGCTTGCGCGCGAGATCACAGTTGCGGTACGACAAGGTGGATCCAGTCTGGAAAGCAATCTCCAGCTACGTTTGGCAGTTCAGAAAGCCCGTGATAATAACATGCCGTCGGATAATATCGAGAGAGCCATAAAGCGGGGTAGCGGTGAGTCTGGGGGAGCTGTCTTGATGGAGGTGAAATTCGAAGGCTATGGACCGGGAGGCATAGCGGTCTTGATAGAGACCCTGACCGATAATCGTAATCGCACTGTTCAGGACGTGCGTCGGCTCTTGACCCGCCACGGCGGCAATCTTGGCGAGACTGGTTGTGTCTCCTGGCTCTTCGAGAATAGAGGAGTAATCACGGTAGAGAGCGGTGCTCGGGATGCTGAAGAAATAGCACTGCAAGCTATCGATGCCGGAGCTGAGGATGTCAAGACCGAACAGGGTTATGTGGAAATATACACGCGGCCGGAAGATTTGGAAGAGGTGAGAAAGGTCATTGAAGAGAAAGAGCGTGTGATTTCGGCAGAGCTGTCCCTACTCCCCAAGAGTACAGTGCTGCTGGATGAAGGCAAAGCGGTTCAGGCCCTGAGGTTTCTTGATCAACTGGAGGAATTGGAGGACGTGCAGCGTGTTTTCTCCAATATCGACTTTTCTGATGCTACTTCAGAAAAGCTGCGCGGTCGGACGTGATATGCTCATTCTTGGCGTTGACCCTGGTACTGTGAATCTGGGCTACGGTATAGTAGACGGCGAAGAGGAAATGCATATGGTGGACTGTGGGGTGATCAATGTCTCGTCTCGAGTTCCCATGGAGGAAAGACTGCGCTCTCTATACGACAGATTGAGCCAGATAATCGCTAATCACAGACCGAGCGAAGTAGCTATCGAGGATCCCTTCATCGGTCGCAACGTAAGGTCAGCATTCGCTATTGGCAGAGCACAAGCCATTGCTATCCTGGCAGCTGCCAACAAGGGGTTGCCTGTCTATTATTACTCGCCAGCCAGGATAAAGCAGCAGATAACCGGCTATGGACAGAGCGATAAACAACAGATTCAAGAGATGGTGAGAATCCAGCTCGGACTCACTGAGCTGCCTCAGCCCAGCGATGCTGCTGATGCCCTGGCTGTAGCGATTTGCCACATTCAGCAGAGTCGCCTCAACCGGTGGCTCATTGAGCATGGACCGAAGTGATAGCCACATTAGAAGGGATACTGGAATATCGTGGTAACGATTCTATCATCATAAACGTCGGCGGGATAGGTTTTCGTGTATATGTGTCCGGCTTCACTTTAGGCCAATTGGGAACTGTAGAAGGTAAGGTTTTCCTCCATACCCATCTCCACTTGAGGGAGGATAATGTCTCTCTTTATGGTTTTGCCTCCCGTGAGGAACTGGCTCTGTTCAGAAACCTCGTTTCTGTCTCAGGAATCGGTTCTAAGGTCGCTTTGGGCCTCCTCTCTGCCTTGAATCCCCAACAGCTGGTCATGGCTATAGCCAGCGGCAATACCGACCTCATATGCCAAGCGCCCGGAATTGGGAAAAAGACGGCCGACCGCCTTGTCGTTGAACTCAGAGGTAAGTTGGAGAAGGAGTGGAAAGACATAGCCTTGCCTTCGGCTCCGGAGGGTGCCGATGTCATAGCCGCATTGACCGGCTTGGGCTACTCTTTGACGGAAGCCGCCAGGGCCGTCTCCAGGCTCTCAGGTTCTGAGGAGCTAAGCCTGGAGGAGAAGATTAGAATGGCACTGCAACAGATGGTAAGAGGATAGGGTGATTACAGCAGAGCCAAACAGGTAAGGGCAGAGAGGCCCATTACCTTGACCTTTTTTGAAAGGTGATATAATGCAGCCCTACCTTCTTGGTTTTGCGACTCTTAGGCAGCGATGCAGATCTGGCGGAGATGGCACGGACGAATCTGACCCCACTGCTGAGTATGGATCGGAGGGAGGATCATGAAGTTTGTGAAGTGGTTTGAAGACATCGGCGCAGGGGACGTGGCTTTGGTCGGTGGCAAGAACGCATCTCTTGGTGAGATGATAAGAAATCTGAGCAAAAAGGGAATAAATGTGCCTCTTGGGTTTGCCATTACCGCCGAAGCATATAGGCATACGGTGGAGAGGGCAGGCATCAGCCAGGAAATCAAGGGCATTTTGGCAGACCTGGATACACATGACATGAAGAACTTGTCTAGGAGGGGTGAAAAGGTGAGGAGCCTGATAAGAACTGCACCTTGCCCGGCGGAATTGGAAGCCGAAATAAGAGCTGCTTATCGGGAGATGGAAGGGAAATATGGCAGGAATGTTGATGTTGCTGTAAGAAGCAGTGCCACCGCCGAAGACTTGCCTACAGCCTCGTTTGCCGGACAACAAATGACTTATCTCAATGTGCAGGGCGAAGATGAACTTGTGGGGAAGGTCATGGAATGCTTTGCATCTTTGTTCACAAACCGGGCAATCTCCTACCGGGTGGATAAAGGGTTTGACCATTTCAGCGTTTACCTCTCGGTCGGAGTCCAGAAGATGGTTCGCTCTGACTTAGCGTGCTCAGGAGTCATGTTCTCCATAGACACAGAATCGGGCTTCAAGGATGTGGTCTACATAACAGCTACCTATGGTCTGGGAGAGAGTTTGGTGCAGGGCATTGTAAGTCCTGACCAGTTCTATGTTTTTAAGCCAACCCTGAAGAAAGGATTCAAGCCCATCGTGGAGAAGAAGCTCGGGACGAAGGAAGAGAAACTGGTTTATAAGCAAGATGGAACCGGAACGGAGTCAAAGAAAGTCAAGGTTGAGGAGCAAAGAAGGTTTGTGTTGAGTGACGATGAGGTATTGGCTCTCGCCAGATGGGCTTGCATTATAGAAGAGCATTATGGCCTGCCTATGGACATTGAATGGGCAAAGGATGGAATAAGCGGGGAACTATTCGTAGTTCAAGCCAGGCCGGAGACGGTGCATGCGCATAGGGACGCAGCCCTGCTCAGGACTTACAAGCTTGAAGGAAAGGGGAAACTGCTGTTAACAGGGGAAGCTGTCGGCACGAAGATAGGGCAGGGGGAGGTGAATGTAATAGAAGGCAGTTGTGAAATCCATCGGTTCAAGAGCGGTCAGATCCTGGTCACTGATATGACAGATCCCGATTGGGAGCCAATCATGAAGATCGCCAGCGCCATAATCACAAACAAGGGCGGGAGGACGTGCCATGCAGCTATCGTTAGTCGCGAACTCGGGGTGCCCTGTGTAATCAGCACGGTCACGGGGACAGAGGTGCTGAAGGACGTGAAGCAGGTTACGGCAGATTGTTCGCAAGGTGTGGGAAGAGTCTATGAAGGGAATCTGAAATACAGGATAGATGAGGTGGAAGTGAGTAAGATCCCCAGGCCCAAGACCAAGATAATGATGAACCTCGGCATTCCCGATGGTGCCTTTATTCAAGGTCAGATTCCCAATGATGGCGTGGGCCTGGCGCGTGAGGAGTTCATCATCAACTCGTATATCGGCATACATCCCATGGCCCTGATAGAATACGATGAGCTGAAGAAAACAGCGCAGGTAGATGACAAACTGAAGGAAGTAGTGGAGGAGATAGACCGAAGGAGCATAGCGTATAGGGACAAAAAGCAGTTCTTTATCGACAACCTGGCAATGGGAATAGCAAAGATAGCGGCGGGCTTCTATCCCAACGAGGTCATCGTCCGTTTTTCTGACTTCAGGACTAATGAGTATGCCAATTTAGTGGGCGGGTATCGCTATGAGCCAGAAGAGAGGAACCCGATGATAGGTTGGAGAGGAGCCTCTCGCTATTATGATGAGAAGTTCAAGCCCGCGTTTGGTCTGGAATGCCAGGCCATAAAGAAGATAAGGGATGAGATGGGGTTGACCAACGTGAACGTGATGGTCCCGTTTTGCCGGACGCCAGAAGAGGGGAGAAAGGTGATAAAGGTAATGGAAGAGTTTGGCTTAAGGCAAGGGGAAAACGGGTTGGAAGTGTACGTGATGTGCGAGATACCATCGAATGTGATCCTGGCGGATGAATTCGCCGATGTCTTTGATGGGTTCAGCATAGGGTCGAACGATTTAACGCAACTGACTCTCGGCTTAGACAGAGATTCAGAACTCGTTGCGGGCTTATTTGACGAAAGAAACGAAGCAGTGAAGAGGCTGATAAAGCAAGTCATAGATGCAGCACACCGTCATAAACCACGCAGGAAGATAGGAATATGTGGTCAGGCGCCGAGTGATTTTCCCGAGTTCGCCGACTATTTAGTTGAATGTGGAATAGATTCCATGTCTTTGAACCCGGATGTGATATTGTCAACAAGGTTGAATATCGCAGACGTGGAAGAGAGGATTAAGTCGAGAATTGAGAAGACAACGCGCGTGAGGGCATGAGGTCGTTTCCGGGTTTTAGAATAAAGGCTTTTCTTTGACTTGCTATGACGACAGTGATTCAATGGTTAGCAGAATCAACGTACGTGAACAGACGGAAAAGAAGGAAGAGGCTCTTTCCCGTTATGCCGCCAGGAGCAAGTTCAGCCGGGGTCGACTGAGGAAGGAAGAGCCATGCCCCATAAGAACGGATTTTCAACGTGACCGTGACCGTATCATCCATTGCAAAGCCTTCCGTCGGCTAAAGCATAAGACACAGGTCTTTATCGCGCCCTCAGGTGACCATTATGTCACCAGGTTGACTCATACTCTGGAGGTATCACAGATAGCCAGGACCATAGCTCGAGCACTGGACCTCAACGAAGACCTTGCTGAGGCTATTGCTCTTGGACACGATTTAGGACACACGCCTTTCGGTCATATAGGAGAGGAGGTCCTCAATGAACTATATCACGCTGGCTTCAGGCATAACGAGCAAAGCTTGCGAGTAGTCGATGTGCTGGAGAAAGAGGGCCAGGGGTTGAATCTTACCTGGGAAGTGCGAGACGGCATCCTTAATCATTCCAAAGGACAAGCTGAAATCTTAGGAGAAGGATGGGGGGATGCCAATACTCTGGAAGGCCAAATATGCAAGATAGCCGATATTGTGGCCTACGTTAACCACGATGTTGAGGATGCCATAAGAGCCAGCGTCCTCTCCCATAGTGACTTGCCCAGGCCGGTAACCGCAACTCTAGGGCATACGCATTCACAGCGAGTTAACACCCTGGTTTGTGATATCATTAGTTACTCGTGGCCGGTTGGTGGCAATGGCAATTCAACCAAGCCGATCATAGGCATGAGCCCGGCAGTCCTCAGAGCAGCTAACATACTCCGCCAGTTTCTGTTTGACAGAGTATACAATCCCAGCCTGGCAGGAGAAGAGGTGGCGAAGGCCCGAGAGATATTACATCTGTTGTATTCTCATTTCCTGGAGCATGAGGATGGACTGCCGCGAGAACTCGTCTGTTTACCGGGCAGCAGGGAGCAGAAGGTCATTGACTACATTGCCGGAATGACCGATCAATATGCACTGAGGCTAGCTGAAGAAATATCGCAATGAGCGTAATCAGGGAAGTAAAGCAGCGACTGGGCATAATGGAGCTCGTCTCCGAGTATGTCACCCTGCAAAAAGCAGGGCGCAACTTCAAAGGCTTGTGCCCCTTCCATAGTGAGAAACATCCTTCCTTCTTCGTCTTTCCTGAGCAACAAACCTGGCATTGCTTCGGTGCCTGCGGCACCGGCGGCGACATTTTCTCCTTTGTCATGAAGAAGGAGGGCATTGATTTCGGCCAGGCTCTTCGCCTTCTAGCTCAAAGGGAAGGCATCGCCATAGGTCCGCTTGAGGCGCCGTCCAGGGCTGCGCACGAGGGGGAGGAGGAGTTATTTCAACTTAACGAGGCAGCTGCTGAATACTACCATCACTTACTCCTGAGTGCCAAAGCGGGTGAGGCTGCGAGAAGCTATCTGGCAAGAAGAAAAGTGACGCCCGAGACCATCAAGGAGTTCCGTCTCGGTTTCAGTCCTGATACCTGGGAAACAACCAAGAACTACTTGCTGGATAAAGGTTACAAGGGACAGGAGCTATTGGGAGCAGGTCTGATACTCGAAAAGGAAGGAGGCGGCAGTTATGACCGGTTTCGCAACCGTCTCATGTTTCCTATATGTGATATCCAGGGTCGAGTCACCGGCTTCGGAGCCAGAGCCTTAGATGACTCCCTGCCTAAGTATATAAACTCACCCCAAACATCAGTTTTCGACAAGAGCAGCATTCTGTATGGCATTGATAAGGCTAAGTCCTCCATCAGAAAGAAGAACGCAGTGATAATCGTGGAAGGCTACACCGATGTTCTCACTGCTCACCAGCACGGCTGGCAGAATGTGGTTGGCTCAATGGGAACCTCTTTGACCGAAAAGCAAGTGGGGCTTGTCAAAGGGTTAACCAATAACATAACGCTGGCACTTGATGCCGATCTAGCTGGAGAGGAAGCTACCTTGCGCGGCAAAGCGATATTGGCTCATTCCAATGCCGAAGCAGAGGTTATTTTGTTGCCCTCAGGCAAAGACCCTGACGAAGTAATAAGAGACGACCCTGCTCTTTGGGGAAAACTGGTAGAACAGGCCATGGCCATTCTAGACTTCGCGTTTCAGTCTGTAATAAGCAAAGTCGATATCAATAAGGCCAAAGACAAGTCGCTAGCCGTACAGAAACTCCTGCCGTCAATTCGTGAGCTTAAGGATCCTGTGCAAAAACTCCATTACGCGCAGAAGCTGGCGCGTGAGCTGAGAATTGAGGAGTCCACCATAAGAACCGCCCTGCGCGAAGACAAAGCCATTGGGAGGAGTCCGAAACTCGACAGGCCAGCGGAACAATCCCGCCTTGTCCGTGGGCTTGGATCTAGCCCTATTGAAGAACACTGCTTAGCGCTTCTTCTTCAGTACCCGGAACTGCGTCCTTTAGCCGGAGGCCTATCAGCGGAAGACTTCGAATGCACAGAGAATCGTGAGGTCTTTGCTAAATGGCAGCATTCGTCTGATGTTTCAGGCCTGGAAACGGAACTCGACGCCGGTCTAAGGGAACACTTATGCTGTTTGGTTGGCAGGGTCTTTCCGCCCGGCACAGGGGAAAGCGAAGGAACGCGGCGATCTGAGCTAGGCTACTGTATTCTCCGTCTAAAAGAAAAATCATACCGGAAACTAGAAACTGAGAAGGAAACGATACTTGAAGTTGAGAGGGAGAAGGGCGGCATAAGCTCAGAGTTATCGAAACTACAGGAGCAAGGAATAGGTTCTGCGCAACAACTCCAGGAAGTCTTTGAGAAAAAGGGGAAAAGACAGTGGATTCAACTAAAAGAGAAAGCATAAACGTGGACGGTGATGAGGCATTGGCTGAGAGCTTACTCGGCGACGAAGTTGAAGGCGAGGACGCCGCTGCCTTGACCGAGGAAGCTGAAGAGAAAGACGGAATGGCAGAGCTCTTCCCGGAGGATGCTGAAGAAACCAAGCCGGTTGCACCACTGGGCGAGTTTGAAGTGACTGATGACTCAGCTCGCATGTATCTTCAGGAAATCGGGAGGGTGCCGCTTCTTAATGTCCATGAAGAGAAGTTGTTATGCCGGAAGATAGAGATGGGTAGATACCTGGAGAGGATCGAGGAAAGCCATTTCAAGAAACACAAGAAATACCCTTCAGTCATTGAGGTTGTTGTTCAGGTGCTTTCTCAATTATCTGGAGCATACTCTGTTGTTCATATTATCGGAGCGCATATCGGTATCGATACCTCTCGTAGCGTGGCAGAGATAATCACGGATGCCAGATTTCGCTCCGCCGTCGATGATGTCATAGATGCGTCGCTATTATCCGCGATTGCGACGGGGATGGACAAAGGAACGAGCGCCGCCGAAGAAGCGATAGTAAACGTTTCCATAAGCAGCCAACTCCTGCCTCCGCGATTAACAGAGCTCCTGGCTAGAGATAACATCTCGTGGCAGAGACTAAAAACCATCGTGACTGACGAGAGTTTCTTGTTTCAACTCGATTCTCATAGCGGTGAGTTCAGGGTCTACTTCGAACAGATAAAGACCGAAGCCAAAGCATCGGAGAGGCATCTCACCGAGGCGAATTTGCGCCTAGTGGTGAGCATAGCTAAGAAATACATTGGCCATGGCATGTCGCTCCTTGAGCTTATTCAGGAGGGAAACATTGGCCTTATCCGGGCCGTGGACAAGTTTCAGTATAGGAAAGGCTACAAGTTCAGTACTTACGCCACATGGTGGATCAGGCAAGGTATCAGTCGGTCTATAGCTGATCAATCTCGCACCATTCGCATTCCGGTACATATGGTAGAGACAATCAACAAGCTGTTACGCGCGACGCGGCAGTTGATTCAAGAACTCGGACACGAGCCAAGCTACGAAGAGATCGGCAAGCGCCTGGACATGCCGGCGGAAAAAGTCGAAGGGGTGATGGCCCTGTTTTTCCGCGAGCCGATATCGCTGGACACGCCCATTGGCGAAGATGCTGATAGCCGGCTGGGCGATTTTGTTGAAGATCAGGGCAGTTTGGCACCGACTGAAGCGACATCACGGCAATTACTGAAGGAGCAAATCGACAGAGTTCTCGATGAACTGACCGAGCGTGAGAAGAAGGTGCTGCAGCTTAGATTCGGTCTCAAGGACGGGCATACGCGGACTCTGGAAGAGGTGGGCAAAGAGTTCAATGTAACTCGGGAACGAATACGGCAGATTGAGGGCAAGGCCCTCCGTAAGCTACGTCATCCCACTCGTAGTCGAAAACTCAAAGGCTATCTAGACTGATTTCACCTTGAGGGTATGTCGAGCATGGCACCTATGTTCTTGGGCAACTTCCCTCGCGTTATGGACTTGGTCAGCTTCTGTATCTCGCGAAACTGATTAAGAAGCTGGTTAACATCTTTCGGTGTGGTGCCGCTCCCTCGCGCAATACGGCTTCGCCGTCTGCCATCAATAATAGCTGGATTGCGCCTTTCCTCATAAGTCATAGACAGGATGATAGCCTCTATCCTTCTCAACTGTTTGTCCCCTTCGGCATCCGGTAGATGAGAGGAGAACTTGGAGAAACCCGGTATCATCTCAACCAGTCGCCCCAACGAACCCATTTTGTGAATCTGCTGCATTTGACTGAGCAGGTCCTCAAGGTCAAAGTTGCCGGCGTGCATTTTTTCTTCCAGTTTCTTGACCTGCTGTTCGTCAAAGGCCGTCTCTGCTCGCTCAATGAAGGTGAGCATATCTCCCATGCCCAAAATGCGAGATGCCAGACGATCCGGATGAAACGTTTCCAGAGCATCCATCTTCTCGCCTGTGCCCAGGTATTTTATGGGCACTCCGGTAACAGATCTAATGGAGAGGGCGGCTCCTCCTCGGGCATCCCCGTCCATCTTGGTAAGGATGAGTCCGGTGAGGCCGATTTGGCCGTGGAATTCTTGAGCTACCCGTACTGCATCCTGCCCGACCATGGCATCTACAGTAAGCAACACCTCTGAAGGCCGTACACGGGACCTGATATCCGCCAATTCCTTCATCATGGCTTCGTCAACATGCAGGCGCCCCTGAGTATCTACTATAACCCAGGTCGATCCCTTTTCCCTGGCTTGCTTCAGCGCATGCTGGCAGACTATGAGCGACGCTACGTTAGTGTCTTCGCTATATACGGGGATATCGTTCTGTTCACCGAGAAATCTGAGCTGTTCAATGGCAGCGGGTCGGCGGGTGTCAGCAGCGACCAGTAACGGACGCTGCCCGAGATGTTTTAGTTGAACGGCCAGCTTCACCGCCGTAGTTGTCTTACCGGAGCCCTGCAACCCTACAAGCAAAGCAACCGCCGGCAAGTCAGTGACCGAAGCCAAACGTGCGGGCTCTCCGCCCAGGATAGCAATCAACTCTTCATTGACGATCTTAACAATCTGCTGGGCCGGTGTCAGGCTGCGCAATACGTCAGAGCCAAGGGCACGCTCCCGCACTCGGGACAGGAATTCCCTGACGACCTTGAAATTTACATCTGCCTCCAAGAGCGCCATTCGTATCTGGCGCAAGGCATCGTCGATATCTCCTTCGCTAAGCTTGCCTTTCCTGCCAAGCTTACTGAATACACCTGTCAACTTCTGGGTCAAGACTTCCAGCATGTTAACCCCGAAGTATTCTATTCTGAGCTCAATACCATAGTCAACTCCTGCCGTGTCCGGGATTCGTAACATCAAACAGGGACTCCCGTTGCACTTAAGCGAGAATGAGCATACTATATAGGCTCAATGGAACACCTTTGGGCGCCATGGCGGATAGAGTATCTACAGAGGACCCCAGAAAGCAGCTGCATTCTATGCCGGAAGCCCGCGGAGAATAACGATGAGGCGAATCTTATCCTCTATCGCGGTCAGCGCAATTTCATAATCCTGAACGCCTTTCCCTATAATACGGGTCATCTAATGGTCGCCCCCTATCGCCATACGGCAGACCTGCAGGTTCTGACAGATGAAGAAGCAAAGGAGCACTTCGACATCATCAAGATGGTCCTGGAGCTTCTCAGACAAGTGATGAAACCGACCGGCTTCAACATTGGCTTGAATTTGGGTAGAGCGGCCGGAGCGGGGATAGCAGAGCACCTCCATACTCATGTAGTGCCCAGGTGGGGAGGTGACACTAACTTCATGCCGGTGTTGTCCGATACCAAAGTGATGCCGGAAGCGTTGACTGCCACATACCTGAAGCTGCGAGCGAAGTTATAGCGCAGTTGCCGTTCTGTCAGGTTCATCGATATCATGCGGCAACTCCCATTGCAGAGATCCACTGCCGGCGCTCGTTCTGAGGATGAATTCTCCCCGGCAAGCAGCCCGGGCATCACCCTCCTGCAAGATGCAGCCTGGACCTGCTCTGAACCTCCCCTGTGGCCTGGTTAAGCTCTCCAGAAGCGGGGAGAGAATATCATGAAAACTGCAAACAATTCCAATCTCCCCAACCACATACAGATAATCAGGATGACCTTGGCTGCGCCGGGGAGCCAGGCATAATTCAGAGTGGGACCCACGCCACCCAAACCAGGCCCCACATTCCCTAAACTGGCAGCTACTGCTGAAATTGCTGTCTCCAGGTCAAGCCCTAAGAAACCAAGCGCTATTGAAGCTAGAACAGCAACAAGAATATAGAGAAACAGGAAGGAAATTATATCCCGGATGATTCCTTCTGAGAGAGGCTTGTGGCCGAGTTTCAGCGGAACCACAGCTTTGGGAGAAATGGCCTTCCTCATCATTCCCCCCGTATGTTTTATCAGGGTTAAAACCCGCATCACTTTCATCCCCCCGCCAGTAGAGCCGCCACAGGCTCCGATGAACATCAAAGCCAGAAGCACCATTCTGGCTCCGGAGTTCCACTCGGCAAAATTGCCGGTAACAAAACCCGTAGTAGTCATGATCGAGATTGCCTGGAAGATTCCCTCTCTATATGAACTAAGCCCCTGCGCAAGCATTAATAGAGAGATAGCCGCTGCCAGAATAATCAGGTAAAGCCTGAGTTCCTCGCCTTTGATTGCCTTCAAGTTTCTCTGTAAAACCTGATAGTGAAGTATGAACCTTGTGCCCGCCAGGAACATAAAGACCATTATTATGTATTCGGCCAACGGATTACCGTAGAAGCCAATACTCTGTGTGTAAGGCGCGAATCCGCCAGTAGGTATGGTGGAGAGGGAGACGCAGATTGAGTCGAAGAGAGGGAGCCTGGCCAGGAAATAGAGGAGTGCTATCTGGGAAGCAGTAAACCCTGCATAGATTGTCCAGAGAATTCTGGCCGTGGTTCTGAATCTGGGACGCAGCTTTTCAGGTAAGGGGCCGGGAAATTCCCGATCAAAAAGCTGAGAGCCTCCTACCCCCAGTCTGGGTAGTATGGCAACAAAGAGAGCAATCACTCCCATTCCGCCCAACCATTGCGTAAGGCTACGCCACAGGAGAGCACTCTTGGGCAACTCTTCTACCACCTCCAGTATGGTCGCCCCGGTGGTAGTGAAGCCGGACATGGCCTCGAAAAAAGCATCGAGAAAACCCAGCCCGACAGGAGGGAGTATATAAGGGAGCATGCCGAAGAGAGGGATGAGAAGCCAGGTGAAGGCCACTATGATGAAACCATCGGCACGCTCTATTTCCCTGGTGGTTCTAAAACCAAATTCAAGAATCAGCCCGATAGCTAAAGTGAGTAGTAGTGAGTATAAGAAAATCCGCCAGTCCTCGCCATAGTAAACAGCGGTTACCAGGGGAACGATGTAGGCTAAGGCGAAGAACCTCAGGAATGATCCGATGATATGGAGGGCTAGTTTTACCCTTTGGCGAACCATTTATCCATGAACTCGGTGCCTTTCCTGGCAGATTCCTGATTCACGATGAGAGTCAGCCAGTCTTGAGGCCGTATCTCGCCGTCAGAACTAAGGTATTTTCCTCCTCTTTGCACTACCAAAACCTTCACGCCGTTCGGAGTTGATATCTCGGCAATCCTCCGCCCGGCACACTTCATGCCCTGCTCAACCTCTATTTCGAATATCTCTGCTCCTGCGCAAGAGATGAAGTCCTTCACATAAGGCTGTGCAATCATGCGGGAAATATGCCTGGCTGCCACCATGTGAGGGTTAACCTGGACACTGACCCCTGCCTGCCTGAATGCTTCCGCGTGCTCTGTCGCATCTATGAGAGAAATCACCATTTTTGCCCCCATTTCCTTGGCTATCATGCAGAGCATCAAGTTCTCCGAGTCATCGCCGGCTGCAGCCACAAAGGCATAGGTATTCCTGACTCTGGCCTCTTCGAGGACAGCTTTCTGGCTGGCATCTCCGGTGATCACCATCACGTCAGACCCCTCCGCCATTTCAGTGCATTTCGCTAAGTCCCGGTCTATAATCACTACTTCATTCCCTTCCTTCACAAGGAGCTCCGCCAGATTCTTCCCTATATCACTCAAGCCTGCTATTACGACATACATTGCTTCTCTCCGATGGCGAGTTACTTCGTCATCCTTTCAATGAACTGATGAACTGGTGCGGAAAAGGGGAGTTGCAGCTCAGATGAGCAGAAGAACTCGAAGGTTTACTTAGAATACCAAGCACTCTCCATTTCCATTACTGTGATATTGCACCGCCTTCGACAGTCCAGGGATTCTAACCCCCCATGAAATGCTTGTCAAGTTACGAAAATCACGTGGGGGCGCTTTCCTTATCTACCTGCTTTAGCCAGGTCAACGATTTAAGCTCCCGCTGTAAGATATGTCTTATGTACTCGTGCAATACCCGCTCTAGCTCCCGGGATAGATCCGGTCTTACTCTGACCCGCCTTGCCGTAGCATAGTCACAGCTTTGCCACAAACGAAGAACCTTCAGAGCCTCGACCGACAGGGGAGAAGATGATCTCGGTGAACTCACCTCTGTTCGCTCGTATTGCATGCTCTCATCTGAGCTGCAACGAGGACAGAGAATTCCGCCTTTGCCGGAGCAGAAAAAGTTGACCTCGGGTTCGAGAGGAGAATCACAGCTAACACATCGATGTAACTGGGGGCGGTAACCGAGATGATGAAGAAGGTGCAGCTCGAAATAGCGTAGAGCAATGTCATTGCTCTCAGGCTGGCTCAATTGATCAAGGGTCTCGAGCAGCAAATCGAACGAAGGACGATTCTCACCGCCCTCCGCAGTAAAGGAATCAACCACCTCTAAGATGTAAAGGGCACAGGCAAGGCGCCGCAAGTCGCTCTTCAGAGCAGGGAAACCATTTATCGTTTGACTTTGAGTAACAATATCGAGGTTGCGCCCTTTAGCCAGAAACATCAAGCTATGCGTCAATGGTTCTACATTGCCACCCAGTTTGCTCTTGGGACGACACGCTCCCTTAGCGACTGCCCTCAGCTTGCCGAATTCGGGAGTATAGATGGTGACAATTTTGTCGAATTCGCCCAGCTTGCTTTGCCTTAAGACGATACCTTGTGTTTGATAGCTCCGGGGTGTACCCACCTTGTATCACAAACTCCAAACGCTCAATCCTGAACAAACCCTTGCATGTAACATTGGCGTTCAAAGGCCTCGCTTCTGAGGCCTCAAGCTGTTTCAGAGTGCTTCTCCGCGTGGCTCAATACGAGATTGATAGCGTTGGCGGCGGCAGCAAACGAGTAGTAGACAGGCAACCCGGATGAAATACATTCTCGAATCGCGGCGAGAATGGCCTCCGCCTCTTGGGGCAGAATACTGGGTTCAAGCACCATTGCCACCGGCTTGGGGGAATGACCCTGCTTTGCCCCAAACCTACCCACTAACATGTTTATCCGTGATTCCGAAAGCCAGGGCAGTACGAATTGACCCGTCCTGATAAACGTGACCACGAAGTCAGTTCCTTCCCACCTTGACAATATATCGAAGGTTTTGCTCGTGCTCTCAGCATCCATCATGTTCTGTGAATAGTCCACGGGGTTTCGCAGGATGTTGCCCGCGGCGGGAGTAAACTCCCGTATCCGGGCAACTATCTCCTTAGGGAGTGCCGGGACTCTTAGCCCTCTGTTTTCGAATTCGTCAGCGATCAGAACGCTGGCTCCACCTCCGGCACCGAACAACACTGCATTCCTGCCCCTGGGAAGCGGCAAGAACAGAAGTGTGACCAGTACATCTACCATCTCGTCGAGGTTACAGACACTGATGATTCCCAACTGCTTACAGAGGGCCTCCCAGGTGGACCGGCTTCCAGCGAGTGCTGCCGTATGACCGGCAACTGCTCGAGCTCCCCCCTCGGTAGTTCCTCCTTTGAGCAAGATCACTGTCTTTTCCTTCGTTGCCTTCTCCAGGGCCCTGCGGAATCGTCTCCCATCCTTAACTCCCTCGATGTAAAGGCATATTATTCTGGTATCTGCGTCGTTAGCAAGGTATTCGAGCAGATCGTTTTCATTGATGTCACATGCATTGCCGTAGCTTATGACCTTGCTGAAGCGAACGCCTCGCAACGCTGCCTGCCTCACCAGATAGATGGAATTGCCGCCGCTTTGACTGATGAACCCCACCGGGCCGCGCTCTTTGGGCAAGGAGGGACTGAAGGATAGGCGTGATTGAGGACAGTAAATGCCCATGCAGTTAGGACCGATAATCCTGATTCCCGTTCTGCGGGCGACTTCCACCAGCTGAGATTCCAGCCTTATTCTCTCATCCTCGCCGGTCTCACTGAAACCCGCCGTACAGAAGTGAACTGCCCGTACGCCTTTTTCGGCACATTCTTCCACAAGCCTGGCAGCAGTATGCGCATTGACCAGGCCGATCACGTAGTCGATGTTGCCCGGGACGTCTTTGAGGCTGGTATGCACCTTATGACCCTTGATCTCGCCTCCCTTCGGATTGACGAGGTAGAGGGGGCGATCGAATTCGGATTCGATAAGGGCATCCAGGAAAGTGCGTGTCCAATGCCAGGGGTTGGTAGTTGTGATGCCTACGAGGGCGACTGAACTGGGGTGGAAAAGAAACTCCAGACTATGTTGATGCGTATTCTTCACGCTCTTGGCCCGGCAACGGTCTGTCAGAAGCGAATGATGGGACGAGTTCACGGTAAAGAAGCCGCATGCCTACAGCAGCGTGTGGCCGATAACTCCTGATGTCGTATTACTTGAGATTGCCATGATGTCTGATGTTGCGTGAGCAAGAATACAAGGCTGCCTCTGGTGGAAGTATAGCAAAGAGATTCTAACTTGTAAATGCTCCTAATATCATAGCGATTGACAAAGAGCACAGAGACACATCTTTGCGTTGACAGTATCAAACGCGGACGGGCACAGACTTAGCCCCTCATCTCTGAAGGGCTAATAGGCTGCTTGTTGTGAGTCGGGATTTTAGACCAGCCCGATTTGCCGGGCCACTATCTCCCTGTGGAAGTCGGTGCTGCCAAAGGCAGTATCCGCGGCCTTGCTTCTGCGGTAATACAGGGGTATGTCATGGTCATTGCTGGTGGCGATTGCCCCGTGTAGTCTCACTGCCCACTTGCTGACATTCCTGTAGACCTCGTTGACATATGCCTTAGCCATGGAAGCTTCTTTGGTGCAGGGAAGACCATTCGATTCCATCCAGGCTGCCTCATAGACCAGGTAACGGCTGGTTTCCATCGCGGTCCACATGTCAGCCATGATATGTTGAAGTGCCTGGAAAGCGCCTACGGGCCTCTCGTACTGAACCCTTTCTTTGGCGTACGCCACGGTCATCTCTACACAGGTCTGTATGGCGCCTATGGATTCGGCACACCTGGCGATGGCGCCTTTGCGTAACATCATTTCCACGATGGCCCAGCCCTCGTCTATTGTACCGAGTACGTTCTTCTTGGGCACGTTCACATTCTCGAAACGCACCTCGCATAGCTTGTCCTGGGAAGTGGTAGGCATTACCTGACAGCTTATTCCTGCAGTCGCGGAGTCGACGATGAAAAGGGTAATTCCCTTCTCGGGTGCAGTTCCTTCTTTTGTCCTTGTGACGCAGATGATGTGGCCTGCAACATGAGCCATGTCGACGAAGAGCTTTGTACCGTCTATTATGAAGGCATCTCCTTTCGGTGCTGCCTTGATGGCGATTCCAGAAGCATCGAAGACGCCATCGCTTTCGAGGAGAGCCGTAGTGAGAATCAGGTCACCTTGAGCTATCTCAGGGAGTAATCCCTTCTTCTGTTCTTCAGTTCCCGCCTCGAGTATAGGGAAAGTGCTAGTCGTAGTAGCTACGAATGGTCCAGGAAGAATGTTTCTGCCTATCTCCTCCAGGAGGACGGTCAGGTCCTGGAACGTATAACCTATACCTCCGTATTCCTCAGGTATGATCAGCCCCATCCATCCCAGCTCAGCCATCTTCTTCCACAGTTCCGGAGAGTATCCCTTTTCACTTTGTTCCAGTTCTCTTACCAGGGTCTTGGGACATTCCGCCGCTAGAAAACCCCGCGCTGTTTGCCTCAGTATTTCCTGTTCTTCCGTAAATCTAAGATCCATCATTCCTCCTTGTAGAAAGTCGATTCATCTCATCCTGGGCAAGCCCAGGCCGTACCAGGCGATGATGTTCCTCTGTATCTCATTTGTTCCCATAGATATGGTGGTTATGAAATGCTCGTGAAACATCTTCTCCCATATCCCGTTTAAAGGAGCCCATCGGGAAGTCCTGACCTGGCCATAGGGGCCTAGAATATCGCCAGCCATGAAAGCGAAGCGCTCGCCCAGTTCACTGAAGAAGATCTTACCTGCTGAGGCATCCATGAGGGACATTTCGTTTCTGTTCTGTAAATCAGCAACACGGTATGCCAGGGCTCGGGCAGCCGCCAATTCGCAGGCCAGTTGAGCCAACCGGTTGCGAACGAGCGGGTCCTTGGCCAGTGGCTGCCCGTGTCGTTTGGTCTCGTTGCAAAATGCCACCAGCTGTTCTAGCCCGCGCATCATGCTCATGATTTCGTTTATGCCGGATCTCTCGAAACCGGCCAGAAGATTTACAACCGCCCAGCCTTCGTGTTCCTGGCCGACAATGTTTTTGGCCGGCACACGGACATCATCGAAATAGACCTCGCAATAAGGAGCACTGCCATCCAGGTAAGGGATCGGCCTTATCGTGATCCCCGGCGTCTTCATATCCAGCAGAAGGAACGTCATGTTGTGATGTTTTCGAGCTGCCGGGTCCGTCTTGAACACGCCGAAGCCCCAGTGGGCCCGGTGAGCGCCGGTATTCCAGGTTTTCTGACCGTTTATGACGTACTCATCACCTTTTCTTACTGCCGTTGCGGCCAGAGCGGCCAGGTCCGAGCCGGCATTGGGTTCGCTCCAAAGCTCACACCACATAACCTCCCCACGGGCAATAGGTGGCAGAAACTCTCTCTTTATCTCTTCGCTCGCGGCCTGCAACAGCGTTGGGGCAAGCATCTGCACTCCAAAAATATCTACTCCGGGAGTGCCGTAGTACCCTCTGGCTTCAGCAAAGAGAACACGGTTCATCATGTCTCCACTACCGCCATATTCGCTGGGCCAGCCAAGGGCAAGCCATCCTTTCTTGGCGAATTCCTTAGCGCAATACATGTTGTACTCCCAACACTCATCCAGTTCGTAGATGGCCTCAAACCCCACAAGGCTCGGCGGTCTCTTCTTGCTGAGGTCCTTGCATGTGTCATAGAACTCCCTGCTACGAGATTTTTGTTCGTCTGTAAGCGAAAAGTCCATGTACACCTCCTTTTGCTTTGTAGCATGATTGTAGCAATTGTTGTGCTTGATTGAAAATCGGACGGCTGGCTTTAGCGAGAAGCGCGATAAGCCCTCCCGGCGCAGGTATAAGAAAGCCAGAC
This sequence comes from Dehalococcoidia bacterium, assembly GCA_030610855.1. Classification (GTDB taxonomy): domain Bacteria; phylum Chloroflexota; class Dehalococcoidia; order GIF9; family AB-539-J10; genus RBG-13-51-36. The sequence continues at coordinate 32,103 of JAUWQY010000006.1, read as the reverse complement.
CGCGAGGGATGATAACAACGCTTGTTTGGGTGGAGCTCCGGGAGCGCAGTGCAACTGCATCAGGAAGTCCAAGATGGACAAGAATGAGGAGTTGTTTATGAGCGAGGTCAACCGCATACGAGCTGTAGTTGCTTGCTTGTTATGGAGAACCTGGCTCCAAAGAGGAAGCTTGGTTTGAGCCGCACGGGCGCTACTCGGAAGACGAGAGAAATGTGTTGCCGGATACGGCGAGAAGAACGATCAGATAATCCCTTTCAAGAGCGTCACCGTCCTCCTGCGAAGACGCGCCCAGACTCTTATGTATGATTGGGGATTAACGAATCCTGGGAATGGACTGCTATCAACGTTGACTACAGGATTTCCAGTCTGACTCTTTTCTCTTCCCTAGCTGCCTTCACTCGAAGCAGCGTACGCATCGCTTGAGCTACGCGACCCTGCCTGCCGATAACCCTGCCCTTGTCATCGGGGGCGACCTCCAACTTGATTAATAAGCCGTCATCACTATCTTCTTCGGTAATCTTTACTTGATCCGGTTCTGCCACAATGGCTTTAACAATGTATTCCACCAGGTCTTTCATTTCGCCTCCTTAGTAGTTAGTTCTGGCCTGAGGCCGGCTTGAATTTATCCATAATGCCCAGTTTATTAAGCAAGCTGCGCACCGTATCCGAGGGCTGGGCCCCACATCTAAGCCACTTCAGAGCTTTTTCTTCGTTGATGACAGTAGTTGCAGGCTCGGTCAAAGGATCATAATGCCCGATAATCTCGACAAACTTACCGTCGCGGGGAGAGCGGCTATCGCAAACTACCACCCGGTAGGATGGTCTGTTTCTCCTCCCCATGCGGCGTAATCTGATTCTAACCATTTGATAAGGGGATTATCTCTTAAGTGCAGATGTTTGTCAATGGCCTTTGTCCCGGAAGGCAACGCTTTTTAGCGGTTTTCTGCACAAATCACTCAATGCTGTCTCTCAGTGCGAGTCGAGCCTGCCAGTCCGCTTCCTCACCGCAATTACTTCGTCCTGATGGGTCGTGATTCATCAGGGCTCCTCTCGATCACCTTTGTGGCGCCGTTCTTTGCAGCCGAATGTGATTCGGCGGCACAGAAATGAGAAAGCCAGGCCGTGGCTGGGCAGCTCAGACAACGATTCTGGCAGAGAATACATATGCTGTTGTCGTCTTCAGCTTACTCCTCAGCAAGGCTAGCTGCGGTCTATATATCCTGATCCTTCGGTGTTCGCAGGTTAGCGGCATATCAAGCGCTTTTGATATCACCTTCTCCTCCACTTTTCCTTCGCATATTATGGATGCCTCAGCTTGATCTGCACCTACCTCTATAAGGATGGGCAATAACAATGCTTCTTGCTCAACGGTATCTAGAATGCTTGCCAGATACTCGAGTTCCCTCTTCTTGAACGAGTGGGTGCTGCCATCGTTACATATTGCATGAGGATATTGCTCGCTCAATAAATCTGATAACCGCTTCTGGCTGCGTGGCAAACCGGCATTCACGACCCTGAGCTCGTTTGTTAAGCATTCCTGAAGCATCTTTTCATAGGGAGACTGCTTTGTTTCATCGTGTAGTGGCTCAGGCATTCGTCTATCCTCGAGCAACCAGCACTTTCACACGTTTCAGACGTGCTTTCTCCTCTCTATCTCTTTCCTCGAACTTCATATTCAAGTAATTTATCGTGACCTGTAACCCTGGAATTACTATATATTCTAAGGCGTTAGTTATCCTTTTTGTCCTGTTGATTTCCGCTGCCAGCAATTCGAAAGTCCTCTGAAGCTCAGCTAATTCCACAGTAACTCCGAGGCATTCTCCAGATAGTTGCGCCGCGCGGTCCAGCCACGAGGATGTATCAGCCAGGCTGTAGCCCCTCATCCCGACCTTGTCGGGACTGTCCACCAGTTCAAAAGACGGAACTCGCACACCGGCGATGTTCCTTGAGCCAGGAATAACTTTCAAATCAGCCTCAGTGGCTATTAGCTCCTTCTCCAGGGCGATGTACCCATGGTATCCGGAGGCGATTGATAGCGCCCTGTAGAGTTCAGTCAAGTTATCAAGGAGTCTTCTCTTGACATCCACTGTCTCTCTCGCTGTTTGCAGGAATTCGGTCGTTAGTATGGAAAGCCTGTCCTTGACTATCTTCTGCACTCTTCGCGCTAAGGAGAGCCTGCGTTTTAGTCTTACCAGCTCGATCTTGGTGGGTCTAACCTTGATTAATTCCGGCATTTGCCCTGCGCTCGATTCTATTCCTGGCGATTGGGAAGGTACTTATTGATGAATTCCTCTTTAATCAGTTTCAGGTCCTCTTTGGGCAGCGCCGAGAACAGTGCCCAGGCTATATCCAGGGTGTTCTCAATCGTCCTTTTTTCCCACTCGCCCTGAGATATGAATTTCCTCTCGAACTCATCGGCGTTGGTCAAGTATATCTTATCTCTTTCACCCAGCGCCTCAGCACCTATGATGGTGGATATCTCCCTGAGATAGCACCCTTCAGCATAAGCAGCATAGGATTGCATGAAGACGTTGTTGTGATCCTCCCTGGTCTTGCCCGGCCCGATCCCTTCTTTCATCATCCGCGATAGCGATAAGAATACGTCTATTGGCGGGTATACGCCTTTTCTTTCTAGGTTTCGGGACAGAACAATCTGCCCCTCTGTTATGTAGCCGGTAAGGTCCGGTATGGGATGGGTTATGTCATCGTCGGGCATGGTCAGAATGGGCATTATAGTTACTGACCCCTCCATTTGGGCAAGCCTTCCTGCTCTCTCATACATCGTGGCAAGATCAGTGTACATATAACCGGGATATCCTCTTCTGGAAGGTATCTCCTCACGCATGGAGGAAAGTTCGCGGAGAGCTTCGCAATAATTCGTCATGTCGGTTAGTATCACCAGTACATGCATATGCTGTTTCCATGCCAGATAGTCGGCTGCGGTCAAGGCTAACCTCGGCGTTGATATTCGCTCAATAACAGGGTCTGACGCGGTATTGATGAAGGCGACCGTTCTCTCCAGGGCACCTGTCCTCTCGAGATTCCTCATGAAGAAGGAGGCATCATCGTAGCTGATCCCAATAGCGGCAAATACGAGAGCGAACTTCTCCTCCTTGCCCTTTACGGCCGCCTGCCTGATTATCTGAGCTACAATTCGGTTGTGCGGCAGTCCCGAACCGCTGAAAATGGGCAATTTCTGTCCTCTTACTAATGCGTTCAGGCCGTCTATGGCCGAGATTCCAGTTTCAATGAACTCTGCCGGAGGCTGGCGGCTTGCCGGGTTCATGGGCTCACCGTTAATATCCAGGTATTCTTCGGGGATCACCTGTGGGCCTCCATCTATAGGCTCTCCCATGCCATTGAAGATCCTTCCTAAAATGTCAACGGATACGGGCAGCCTTAAGGTCTGGCCTTTACACCTTATCCTACTTGCGACCAGGTCCACTTCGCTGACACCGCCAAATACCTGGACTATGGTTGCCTCCTTACTGATGTCTATTGCCTGACCGCTTTTGACCTCACCGTTCCCAAGTTGAACATCAACTATCTCATTGAGCATTATGCCGGGGATGCTTTCCGCTACGAGTAAAGCTCCCGCGGCTCTGCTGATTGCCCTTCCTTCCTTAATGTACAGTGATGAAAAATCCATTGGAGTCCTCCTTTGCTCAGGGAACCCGTTTGCCGGTTACCAGGCCTTGTTCCATCTCCGCCCACAATTCCTTGATTCTCTGTTCGGCGACCTCGTTGGGTATATCCTTCATCCTGGATATTCTGTACACCATCGGTGATGAGCGGATGCTCTCAATACCTGACCCTGCACTTAGCATCTCCTGGGCTAGCTCATAGAACTTCATGATAGTTTTGAGCATGAGGCCGGCTTTTGTCGGCACGCAGTAGGTATCAACTTCATGATAAGCGCTCTGCTGGAGAAAGTCCTCGCGTATCATCCTGGAGACAAGAAGCAGCAGTTTGTCTCCTTCAGGCAGAGCTTCGGGACCCACGAGTCTGACGATCTCCTCAAGTTCAGCCTCCTGCTGCAATAGTCTCAAGGCACTGGCCCTGGTATTCTCCCACCCTGCATCATACTCATTCCACCAGTCTCTGACCGCGTCTACATAAAGGCTATAGCTGGTGAGCCAGCTTATGGCCGGGAAATGTCTCTTGTTTGCCAGCGAGACTTCTAAGGCATACAGTGCGTCTATTATTCTCAGTGTGTTCTGGGTTACGGGTTCGCTGAAATCGGCTCCGGGGGGACTCACAGCACCGGCCACTGTTACTGATCCCCTTCTTCCAGGATTACCCAGGCATTCAACCATCCCCGCTCTTTCGTAGAAAGAAGAAAGCCGAGAGCCCATATATGAGGGAAAGCCCTCCTCTCCGGGCATTTCCTCAAGCCTGCCACTCATCTCCCTCATGGCTTCAGCCCATCTCGAAGTTGAATCGGCAACCAGCAAAACATCGTAACCCATATCCCGGAAATACTCGGCCATGGTAATGCCGACGAAAATGCTTGCCTCCCTGGCCACCACAGGCATGTTGGAGGTATTAGCTATGAAGATCTCTTTCTCCTGCAGTAGTCTTCCTGTGTTGGGATCCTTGAGTTCTCTGAAGCTACAGAGCACGTCGGACATCTCGTTACCCCTTTCACCACAGCCAACATAGATGTTCAGATGTGTCCGGGCCCATCTGGCCAGTTGCTGCAGGGCAACGGTTTTTCCAGTACCAAAGCCCCCGGGTATCGCCGCTTTGCCCCCGAGAGCCAAAGGGAACATGTAATCCAGAATCCGCATGCCAGTAGTGAGTAAGCCTGAAGGATCGAATCTCTGCTTATAGGGCCTGGGCTTTCTTACGGGCCATCGCTGCATCATCGTGAGTTCTTTTGCTTCCCCGTCATGTTCCACCCAGGCTATAGGCTCTTCGACGGTGTAGTCGCCTTTGCGTATCTCCTTTACTGTGCCTTTGATTCCTGCTGGCACCATTATCCTGTGTTCTATCAGATTGGTCTCGGGAACTATGCCTATTATATCCCCCTGGCTAACAGCATCCCCCACCTTGACTTGAGGTGTGAATTGCCATTTCTTGTCTCGAGGAAGAGGCGAAGCTTTGACCCCTCGTTTTATGAATGGGCCGGTATTCTCACTCAGGGCAAGCAAAGATTTCTGCAACCCATCATAAATAGAGCCCACCAGTCCGGGGCCTAGCTCAGCACTTAAGATTCTTCCCGTTCCTATCACCACCGCACCGACTTTCAATCCCAAAGTATCCTCGTGTGCTTGAATTACCGCTCTGTCCCCTTCCAGTCCTACTATCTCCCCGACAAGCCCTTCTTCACCTATCTCAACAACTTCATAAACCTGGGAACCTTTCATTCCCTCGGCTATAACTAGAGGACCTGAAACTCTCCATATTTTGCCCATATCTTCAACCTCCTGCTCTTTCTATAGTCTCAAATCTCCACTTCAAACCCTATAGATGCTCTAACAGACGCTCTGTAATATTCCCTGACATCCGGGTACTTCGTACCGAACTTGGATGGAACTTCAATGATCACAGGAGTGATCGCTCTTCCTTTTCTGACCCGGGTTAACAGGTCTTCAACATACTGTGCATAGTCTTCCAGCATCACTACTATGCCAACATCAGGCTCGGCTATCAACTCGGCTAGAGCCTTCCTTACGTTTTCACGGACATCGTGATCGCCCTTTATCATGTAATATCTGCTGCTGCCGGCCAATCTGAGCGCGTTGACTAGCTCTTCGTCTCCTACAACAACTATATCCAGGTGTTTGATGGGCATCATGTCACAGCACCAAATAGCCCTTCACTTCCTGCGCCGGAACACCATCGACAATTGCTTTCAGAACGAGCCGCAGGTTTCGTATTTCAATCTCTTTGAGGATTAGGTACCAGACCATCGCCAGCGGGGATAGCACTCTTGGCGCCAGCATTTCCTTGAGCATCCTGAACTTGTGCTTATCGATGATTTCGTCTACAACCGTGATGCTTTTGGTTTTGTCATGGCTAACCAGCATTTCTTTAACCACATCAGAGTACTGGGTATTCTCCAGCCTGGCAGGCATCTCGGCCATCTTAAGAGATAGTAACTCCTTGATAGATCTGTCCGTAATCTCATATCCGCCAGCAATGGTTAACTCGGCAACGTGGAGTTCTATGCCTGCAATCACGGCTCTCCAGGCGATTTGAAGGTTTGCCAGATCTATGATTAGACCGAAGGCCTGAAGAAGGATAGGGCCGTCTTTTACAGACCTTGCCATATTCAGGAGATTTCCGTAATACTCACCATCTAACCTGGCCTGAACGAGGAGCTTCGACTTCGCGGCTTCATCTGTTTTGTGTCGTTCCAGGGCAGGTACATAGTCTCCCAGTTTGCACTTGACAAGTACCCGGGTGATGTCATCTATATTCTGGGCGCTGGAGAGCTCATCCAGCAATCCATTATTGTGGATTATCCCCAGCGGTATCGTCTTGGCTTTCTTGGCAGCAGAAATGCTCTCTAAGGTCGCTTTGATATTGAAGACATCATACTTAGCAATATATGCCCTCAATATCCCCAGCACATCCCGGGGCACGAGCTTGAACCACTCTATGTACGCAAAGCGCTGGGCAAGATATCTCCACAAACATTCGTCTAGATCATCAAAAGTTCTGACGGGCAATTCCTCCAGATAGCTCCCTACATCGGTCTCCCTTATGGTTGCCAGCGCGTCCTGTATGCTGGGCGCTGCTTGCAAGCTATCTATATGCTCGGAAGTCAGCAGCCTGGCCTCTTGACCCTTCAGGTAAGCCGATATGAATGCGTACTTTACACTAGGCACGGTATTCCTTTACGGAGATTCAAAGAGTTTCTTGCTTATCTCCGGCAATAGCCTTGGCAGGAGCATCTCGAGCCTTGTTTCGTAAGTATTATCTATCCTGAGCTTTCCCTCGATGTCCTCAGCTATGACTCCACCGAGGCAATTCGATTCCCTGACCTCCACTATCCTGTCAGACAAGTCCCTGTGTGCTTCAAGGAGTTTCTTTACAGTGCCTACGTCTTTAGGTGAAACGTAGATTTTGCCTTTGGCGGCAGCGAGTGCCTCCATGGCTTCTCTGACCAAGTTTAGAATATGGCTGTCATCGCTTGAAACTCGGGACAATTCCCTGCGGGCCCTGTCAACTATCTCAGCGATTATGTCAGCTTTCGTACTCGATAGCTTCTGACGCGCCTTGATAGAGGCTTGAGCTAGAGTTCTGGCAGCCTCCGCTTCCACGTCTGTCAGTATTCTGCCTCTCTCTTCGTCGAACCTAGCTTCCCGTTGTCTCCTGGCCTTCTCTATCTCCTCCTGTGCCTTCTCCTTAGCCTCACGTGTTATGTCTTCGGCCTCCATCCGGACCTTGGAGATGATGGCGTCCCTGATCTTATCCATTCCCATAAAACACCTCTACATAAGGCCAAGCAGGGTGAACGCCATTATCGTGAAGACCAGGGCAAGAACAGCTATCAGCTCGACAAATACTGCCAGCATCATAGAGCTGGTCAGGATTTTCCCTCCGGTCTTGGGTAACATTGCGATACCTGAGGCACAAACCATACCTTGATATACTGCCGAGAAACCAAAGGCAAAAGCCGCTATGAGGCTGACAACAAGAGCAACAAGACCGGCGCTGCCCTCGGCAGGCATATTGGGAAGTACGCCTGTTATTACTAGTATGAGCACTATTAGCCCATAAAAGGACTGTGTCATTGGCAATGATGCCAGTATTAACACATTCCTGAACTGCCGCGGATCCTCGGACAATGTAGCCAATCCGCCTGATGCAGCGGTGGCAATACCTATAGATGAACCGATTAGACCGGCAATCAACGCCACTGCACCGCCGATACTAGCTAACGCGCTTGGATCTATCATCTCTTTATACCTCCTGTTTTAAGTCTTTCATTTGACGAATACGGGTCGCGTCTTCAACCGGAATGGACTATACTCCTCACCACCGCCTTCGTAAAACTTGGATAGGAACTCGACGAAACACAGTCTCAGGGAGTGCACGAAGCAACCGATACCGCTCAGAGCCAGGTTGATAAGATGCCCGACGATCAGGACTACAACTGCTATGATAGTCCCAATGATGACTCCGACCACGCCCGGTATCATTCCGGAGAACAACCGTGCCAGCATGTTGAAGCTCGACGCAAGGTAGAATGTGGCTAATCCGACTCCGGCCAGCCTGGCATATGACATCACATCGCCGAGCAGACCAGTCAGGTCAAAGATCCAGAAGACAGCCCCCAGACCGCCCTGCTGCATGAAAGAGGACACTATAATGGCTACCACACTGGCAGCTACGACATACATGAAGATGTCGTACATGCCTGGAGCCACCGGCAAAGATATCTCAAACAACCACCTTAGAATTATGGGGATACCGCAGAGCTGGAGTGCAAAGAGTGCAACCTTGTTGATCACTATGCCTTTGTCCTTTTTCCTGACCCCGACGATCAGCGCCAGAAGATGAGCCGTGTTCACATGAACAAGGCCCAGCCCAACGGAAAGGACTATGAAAGAAATCGGATCGGTAAGCATGTCTCTAACAGGCTCCAAGAGCGCCGCGCTGTCAACTCCAAAGAACGAGTATATATCTCCGAGGTAATTCCCGGCCAGGAAGCCGAGTACAAGGGCAACGGCCCCGCTGATATAGAGCACTCTCTGGAACAGCCTGTAGCCTTCAGAATATGGGTCATCGACAAATCTGCGTATTAGAAATCTGGCAGCCAGTATAATGCCGATAGCATATGCAACATCACAAAGCATAAGACCGAAGAAAATGGCAAATGAATAGGCTATTATCGGCGTGGGATCCCATTCTCTGTACTTCGGTGTACCGAACATGTTGACGATGACCTCGAACGGTTTGACTGCAGCCGCATTCTTCATCCTGGTGGGCGGTTCTTCTGCCTGTTCCGGCTTCCTCGTGTCAATGTACACAAGGCCTATGTTCTCCTTCAGCTCGGCAATTGTGCCTTCAACATTGCTCTCAGGAATCCAGCCCTCGATTAGTGTGACATAGTCTGCCTCAGAGGCCTTTTCTAAGACTGCCAGTCTTTCAGCTTCAGCTGATAGTGCCTCCCTGAAAAGGACGAGCTGTCCTAAGTTCTCCCTGGTCTTGCCTTCAATCTCGCCGTAGAGCTTTGCCATTTCCTCTTCAAAGCCATGGACCTTATCGACGACTACCTCAACGAATTGTCGCACAGTTAGATCTTCTTTCGGTATCTGAAGAATTCTGCCACCGCTGCTCCTAATCGCAGATTCTATAGTCTCCTTGTCTTCAACCCTGGCAATTACGTAGAATGCGGTTTCATTTTCTAGCGCAACAGCAATGCTCTCAAGCAGGTAGTCCTTCACGGTATGGCACAGATTGTGATATGCCTCATTTGGAAGAAGGAAGACCCGGGAGAAAAGATAGCCTCCCGAAAAATCCAGATCAGACAGTCTGATGTCAGCCTGCTGTCCCAGAGAGCCAAGATACTTACTTAGTTCTCTTAGCTCCTTAACGTCCTCTTCGAGTTTGGCAGCTCTTCGATGCATATTACTGAGCTTGGTGCATAATGATCTTACTTCGCTGTCAATCTCGTCCAGGGGCCTGGTGTATATGACCTCAACACCCTCCTCCAGGGACACAATCTCTCCCTTCGGTATGTAAGCCAGCACATTGGCAATGTCTGTTAGTAGCCCGTTGATTTGCTTTCTTTCATGTTCAAGAGCTTCTCTGCCCACAGGCTTTAGCTCTTCACTTTGTTTAACATGCAGCACGCCGGCTGTGTGCAGAGTCTTGAGGGCCTTTGTGGAGTGATCTTTGGTAGTCAGAATCCTGACTTTGGCCATAGGGTCGAGTGTATTGACGACTAGAGGTATCATGCTAGCTTCTGCCCGTGATAATACTTACGATGAGCTCCATGATCTCTTTTGCTTTCCTGTCGGCACTGATGCGGATTTCAGCAGCTTTCTTCTCAGAATCCTCGGTCTTCTTATCGGCTTCGGCTCTAGCCTCATTCACAATCTTAACACATTCAGTTTTTACCTCATTCAGGGGCAACTGAGAGGAGAGTATGTTCCTAGCTTCTTCTCTGGCTTCGAGGATAATCTGCCTGGCTCTATTCCTCGCCTCTTCGAGTATCTTCTCAGCTTCGGCCTCGATGGCTGCCACGCTGTTGGTGATTTCTTCAGTCATAACGCATCTCCGCAGTGGTTCACCGGACTCGCACCGGATAAAGAGCGTACGCGAGATGTCTCTATCATCGGGGAGATAAACATCCTAGCGACCAATCATTGACTAGGTTGCGATTATAGCAAAGCAGTTCATTTTTGGCAATTGGCAGTCATGGTGGGAATCCACCGTCTTCGTGCCGAAAATACTTTCTTACTCTTCTACGAGCCTGAAAGTCTCCATAAGTTGGCGCAACAAATCGGACTTCAGAGTGGCGTCGATATCTGGGAGCCCAGCGAGCATATTGCCAGTATGATTAGGCCCGTTTGTATTAGACCGGGACAGTTTATGATGGAATTCTTGGATTGATGAGCGAGAGAACAGCAAATAGCTTGAACAGAGCCAGTTAGTCTTCGGGGTTAATCACACTAAACAAGCGAAAGTGTAACCCATTGTTAGCTATGCGAAGGGTTTTTTACATCTTCAGTTTCACCCGGGCTTCCTGGTCTTAAAGCCCAGGGACTCACACATAACCCTCTACAATTCCAACCCTCAAAGACCGTGTTATCCCAGAAAGAGAGCTTACGATGATTTTGATTGGGTTTGAGGTTTTGACTTTGTTCCGGCCAGCGCTTCAGCAAGACCGAGGACATTAATCAACCTTGATTGGTCGGAGATGACAAGCTTTGTATTATCTTCTAGAGATGCCTGAGTAACTTGAAGTTGTTTCAGCAACTGAGCATTTCCTACAAAGAACTCATCGGCCGCCTTTGAGACATTCTCTATAGCCTTTGCTTCCCCTTCCGCCCTCAATATTGCAGCCTGCTTGTCACCCTCAGCTATAAGTATTGCATTCTGTTTATCGCCGTCAGCCGTGAGAATTTGTTTTTGTCGGTATGCTTCCGCTTCCAGGATAGTCGCGCGCTTCTCTCTCTCCGCTTTCATTTGCTTGCTCATGGCATCAGTGATGTCCCTGGGTGGCAGGATTTCCTTAACCTCTACCCTGGTTACCTTTACTCCCCACTTGTCAGTGGCTTCATCGAGGGTTTCCCGCAGAGCAGTATTGATACGTTCTCTTGATGCCAGTGTGTCATCGAGGGTCATGTCACCGATCATGTTTCTCAAGTTCGTCTGTGCTAGCTTGCTTATTGCAACGAAGAAGTTGGAGACCTCATAGCAGACAGCCTTGGCATCTGTCACGTAGTAGTAAACCACGGCATCTACGGTTACGCCGACATTATCTTTGGTGATAACCGCCTGAGGTTCCACATCCAGGACGGTCTCCCGCATATCGATTCTAGCTCTCAGGGAATCCATAAAAGGCACAAGAAATCTGAGCCCCGGTACGAGTGTCTCCTTATATCGACCAAATCTCTCCACGAGGCCTTTCTCTGCTTGATGGATGATGGTTATAGACCTGCTAAGAGCTATCAGTGCTACCACTGCCAGCACGCTGAGGACAACTATTACGCCTACGTTCATTTTCACTACCCTCCCTTAGTTTTTTCTACAATTAGCGTAGCGCCACTAACGCCCGTGACAACTATCTCAATACCCTCTTCAATATCCTCTGTTGCTCTTGCCTTCCAGTCTTCATTTCCAACTTTAACACGACCATCAAGATTTCTGGATATACTCTGCAGAACGATTCCTGTCCTGCCGACGATGGCATCAACGTTGGTTTTTGATTTTCGTACGGCAGCCCACCTGTGAACATATCTCCTGCCGATAAAAATGTAGGCTGTACAGATTACACTGGTTATAATTAGTGTTAGAATCCAGGAATGAGCTGGCCAGGTCACCAGTCCCCCGAGTATGAATGCAGACCCGAGGAATACCAGGTCAAACCCGGTCTCTACGCCAATGATGAGCTCCAGCAGAATCAGCAGCAGACCAAGAACTACAAATACCAACCAAATCCATGAACTAGAGAACAGTACTGCTACGCCTTCTGCCATCGAATCATACCTGCCTTAAAAATTGTGAATGACCACAAATAAAGCCGAGCGCCGTGCCTGCACTTTGGGTGATATTGCGATAATACTTATTCAACAGCCACTTCCGGTAAGATCTCCTGCAAAATTATACCATACTATCAAAACTATCAAAGTAAATCCGTGTCAAGGTTTGCTTTAGCTGTCTAGTATTTTCTATCTTCTGTTTCCACTATTTGTCTCGAGCTCCCGGCAGGCCAGTAGCCCTACGTCTGAGGCTATCCTGGCTCCGTGAAACTCCAGTCTCAACTGTTTGTCGAATTGGAGCTTCAGTGCCTCTTGTCTCTTTTCACCCATTGGGTTCCTCCAGCAAAGCGTCTCTTTTGAAGCTGTTTCACCATAGGAGCCTATCTGCGGGCGAAGTTGAATATGGGAAATCCAGGCTTTATACGGCAGCAGCTTCAGAGTTTGTCATCAAGGCCGAATACTCTATAATGCAGGATATGAGGGTCAACCAACTGCACGGGTGGGATGTGGGCGTTGCACAGGCGAAGGAAATGCAATTGAGCCTGGCAAGAGATGTCGTAACCGAAAACGCAGTCATCAACCCGCGCCTTGTTGCCGGTATCGACCTATCTTCGCCTGACGCTAGGGGCTTAGCGAGAGGAGCAGTGGTGGTTCTCTGCTATCCTGAGTTCAAAATAGTCGAAGTAGAGGTAGCTGAGGATAGGATTTCGTTTCCCTATGTTCCTGGTCTGCTGTCCTTTCGAGAGAGTCCGTTGATCCTGGCGGCCTGCGAGAAACTGAGCAATGCTCCCGACCTTGTTCTTGTTGATGGTCAGGGGATTGCCCATCCGAGGAGGTTTGGGCTTGCCTCACATTTGGGACTCTTTCTCGATCTGCCTACTATCGGCTGTGCCAAATCTATCCTTTGTGGCCGGCATCAGCCTCTAGGAGAAGAGCCTGGCTCTCATGTTGAACTACTCGATAATGGGGAGATCGTTGGAGCAGCGTTAAGGACTAAATCTGGAGTGAAGCCGATATATGTTTCTGTTGGTCACAAAATCGATCTGGCATCGGCCTTACAATGGGTGATAGAATGCTGCCGTGGTCATAGACTTCCTGAACCTACGCGCCTGGCTCACCTCGCTGCCGCGGGCAGCAGCCTCGTTGAGCCAGACTACCGCGGCAGGGGAGTTCGGGCACGGTGATAGGCAGGAATGATGGCGGGATTCTTCCGGTTGACCGCATCGACTGAATAAAAGGAGCTATATGCAGGAAGAGAAGGGGAATCTAGAAGCCTTGCTTCGCCGAGTCTCAGACGTCATGGTGCATCTTTGACATCGCCGGCAAAGAAGGTGAAATCGCCAGGATAGAGGCGGAGTCAGCTCAACCCGATTTCTGGGCAGACCCGGCTAGAGCCAAGGCTATTATGCGCCGGCTTTCGGTCAAGAAGAACCTGGTCGACGTCTGGCGTGAGATGGAGAAGAAAGCCGGCGACCTTCAGGACATGATTGTTCTGGCTATCGGAGAGGATGATTCCTCTCTTAAGGAAGAGCTACAGCTGGAACTGCGGAAGCTAAGCTCTCAATTCGAGCAGTTGGAGAGTCAACAGCTCTTTGTTGGCGATTATGATCCTCGCAATGCCATGCTTGCCGTGCATGCCGGTGCTGGCGGGACGGAGTCTCAGGACTGGGCGGACATGTTACTGCGGATGTACTTGAGGTGGGCCGAGCGGCATGGTTATGAAACTGAGGCACTGGATGTCTCCCCTGGCGAAGAGGCTGGCATCAAGAGTGCTATCGTGGAGATTAAGGGAGCTTATGTCTACGGCTATCTGAAAGGTGAACACGGGGTACACAGGTTGGTGCGGCTTTCCCCTTTTGATTCTGACCACGCCCGCCATACGTCTTTTGTCCTGGTAGAAGTCCTCCCTGAGGCTGAAGAGGCGGTGGATATCAAAATAGACCCGGAAGACTTGAAGGTAGATACATTCAGGTCCAGCGGTCCTGGTGGGCAACATATGCAGAAGACAAGCAGCGCCGTCAGGATAACTCACTTACCAACAGGACTGGTAGCTACCTGCCAGGGGCAGAGGTCGCAGCACCAGAATAAGGAAGCGGCTCTGAAGATTCTTTATTCGCGTCTTCTGGAGCTTGACCATAAGAAAAAGGAGGAGGAGAGAGCCAAGATCAAAGGCGAGCGTATCGTGGCAGGCTGGGGGAATCAGATTCGAAGCTACGTTCTTCACCCGTACAAAATGGTGAAGGACCTCCGTACCGACCATGAAGTTCATGATCCTGAAGCTGTATTGGATGGCGACCTGGATGGATTTATCACTGCATATTTACGGTCTCAAATAGGGAAATGATCGGGCGCATCGTCTTAGTAGTCTTGACGTTGCTGCTGCTGTCAGCGTCTTCGTTCGTTGGGGGGCAGAGTAGCATCTCAAATAGCGATATTGCGTGTCATTCTGAGGGAGCAGTGCGACCGAGGAATCTCGCTCAGGGCGAGCTCCACGAAGAATCGAGAGACCCTTCGCTCCCGCTCAGGGTGACGGCTCAGCAAACCGAGAACGCAATTGCCATCATAGCGAGCGGTGTGGCAGTGGATTTCCCTGACCAGGCTGTGTTCACCATTGAAGCTGAGAGCAGCAGCGATATCATTGATGTCCGTCTTTGCTACCGGGTTGACAGGATGAAGTATGCAGAGGTTGTCAGTGAGGGTTGGGCTAGTTTTTCGCCAGCAACCAGGATAGAGGCTGAATGGGTATGGGATATGCGGAACGCAAGCCTACCCCCCGGTGCCGAGGTCACCTATTGGTGGATGATTGAGGACGCTGACGGGAACAGATTTGAGACCTCTCCCGAGGTAATGCGTTTCAATGACGCTCGCTATCTGTGGCAGAGCTTGATCAGTAGCGGCCTTCCGGCAGAATGGCAGACCTATCAAGGCGACGCCCTGACCATTTTCTGGTACGAAGGCGATGATTCCTTCGCTCGAGAACTGATGGATACCTGCGAGGAAGGCCTCGTTAGATTGACTGAGGATATCGGCACTTATCCAGAAAGGCCGATAAGGATGTATATCTATGCCTCCACCGAGGACTTGCGGGGAGCTATGATCTTTCCTCAAGAGTGGACTGGCGGCGTAGCCTATACCGAGTTCAGCATAATCGCTATCGGGATTTCGCCCGAGAGACTTGATTGGGGCAAGAGAGCCCTGATTCACGAATTAACACATCTTGTTGTTCACCAGGCAACTTTCGGCCCCTACGGGCGGCTTCCTACCTGGCTTGATGAAGGGCTGGCCATGCACAATGAAGGTGAGCTTGAGCCTCACTTCCGCTCTCGCCTGGAAGAGGCTATCTCGGATGATGAACTCATTTCTGTGCGCAGCCTGTGCAGCCCTTTCTCTGCCGAGCCTGATCAAGCTTACCTTTCTTATGCTCAGAGCTACAGCCTTGTGGAGTATCTCCTTGATAATCATGGCAAGACCAGGATGCTCGATTTGTTGAGTATTCTGAAGCAGGGCAGCACCTATGATGATGCTTTGAGCGATGTTTATGATTTTGACATGGACGCTCTGGATGCTAACTGGCGGGCAACGCTGTCAGGCCCGGCAGTTCCGGGTTGGCGGGCATGGCTGCATCCCGGCGTGATTGCTGTGTTAGGAGCGCTGGCTACAGGACTCGGCGTATGGTATGTTCTGAAAAAGCGGACCTGGCGAAGGTCGTCGGCGAAATAGCCGGAAGAAGATAGACTATGAAGGACTCCTTTACGGTTCGCGACTTACCGCTTAGCGAACGTCCCAGGGAGAGGCTACTGAAGCTGGGGAGCGAAGCTCTCTCTGCCCAGGAGATCCTGGCTCTAATTCTGGGGCGAGGGAGCAGAGGTGAGTCAGTCATGGTGACCAGCCAGAAGCTGCTGAGCCGGTTTGGCAGTCTCAAAGGCGTTGCCAATGCCTCTGTGGAGGAGTTAAGAGAGATAAACGGGATTGGTTTGGCTAAGGCAACTCAAATCAAGGCTGCCCTTGAGTTGAGTAAGAGGCTGGAAGCCGATGCCGATGAGAAGCCCAGGGTGCTGATGAAGTCTCCTGAGGATGTGGTTGGCGTAGTGAGGAGCCAGTTGAAAGGCAAGAAGAAGGAACACTTCCTGGTACTTTGTGTGGACACACGAAACAGGCTGATAAGTTGCAGGCCGGTTTCCATAGGCAGCCTGGATACGAGCGTTGTCCATCCCCGCGAGGTATTCAAGGAAGCCGTTTCCTCCTCCGCCGCTTCCGTAATCTTCGTACACAATCATCCTTCTGGCGACCCCGAGCCGTCAAAAGAGGATGTCGAGCTAACCGGGAGGCTGGTGAAGGCCGGTGAAATAATGGGCATCGAGGTCCTTGACCACATCGTCGTCTGCGATGCGAGTTTTCTGAGCCTGAAAGCCAGGAATTTGCTCTGAGTGCAGGTGCAAATGGCAAGTAGACACTCTTCAGGTGTGCATTGTACCGTGTCTCGATTCGTGGGATATACTATCGGGCAGGCGAGTGTTATGAAGGCGAGTGAAGGGAGCCAGTGACATGAAGGCTAGCCAAAGGAGCGAGGTCTTCTTCTTTCCATATAGCAGAAACAGGGCTTTCCTCAGAGAGCTGAGAACCCTTTTCTCTAGAGTAGCAGATGTCGTCTCTACGGGTGATTCTGTGGCAGTGAAGGTTCATATGGGAGAGTACGGTGGTAGTGCTTACCTTCGCCCGCCGTTAGTGCGCCGAGTGTGTGATTTGGTTAAAGAAGCTGGAGCTAGACCATTTGTCACTGATACCACTACTCTTTATCCCGGAGGCAGATTTACCGCCGGACAGTATCTGACGACGGCAGCTTTTAATGGCTTCACCGAGGAATCGGTGGGAACGCCTATCATTATCGCTGATGGAGAGCAGGGCTATGATGGCGAGTGGGTGGATATCCCTACACGGGTTCATGATTGTCGTCTAGACAAGATAAAGATAGCCAGGAAGATTTGGGATGCCGACTGTATGATAGTGCTTTCTCATGTGAAAGGGCATCCTCTAGCTGGCTTTGGCGGCTCCATCAAGAATGTGGCTATGGGCTGCGTTACCAAGGAATCGAAGGCCGCTCAGCACAGGGCAAATCGCGGTCTCATCGACTTCTCTAAGTGCACGGGCTGTGGAGAGTGTGTTGAAGTCTGCCTCTACAGAGCTCTGTCTTTGCTTGAGGAAAGAATGGTGCGTGACGAAGAGAAATGCATGAGTTGTAATCGGTGCCTCTTTCTCTGCAAAGAGGAGGTTTTTGCCTTGCCTCCCCGGGCTAAGGAGAAGCTCTCAGTCAATCTGGCTCATTCTGCCGCCGGGGTGCTAAGCCGGTTTCACTCCAAGGTAGCTTTCATCAATTTCGTCCAGGATGTAACGCCATTGTGTGACTGTGTTGCGCCGTCGGGTCTGCCCGTAGTTCCCGATATCGGCATTCTCTCATCCACAGATGTCGTAGCTGTTGACAAGGCATCTCTGGACCTGATTGCTCAAAGCAAGCCAGTAGGGAAATACGCCCGGGTGAGCTCTCCTGATATTCTGGGCAGGATCAACGATGCGGATAGCCTGTGTCAAATACGGGTTGCTCAGGAGCTTGGCCTGGGCAGTATGGAATACCAACTCACAGAGCAAAGATGACTATGTAAAATGACGGGGCCAGATTCAAGACTGAATTCAAGGGTCGCATTTACAGATTCGGGCTGGATGTAACAGGACCTGATCCTTGATAGTTTACGTGTGATTATCGCAATGGAATGGGGAAAGGCATGGAAGATTTAGAGTTGGCCGGCTCTCTTCTCGAGGAAGAGAAATGGAATCTCGTCATAGTGAAGAATGGGCAGATCATCTTCAGTTCCAAAGAGCGCGGGGTAGCTCCCTTCTTTCGAGCTGTTCGGAGCATGGAGAAGAGCTTACATAATGCCGCAGCGGCTGACCGCATAGTCGGCTCAGCCATAGCTATGCTTTGCGTTCATGCCCGGGTAGCAGCTGTATATGCTGGTACAGCAAGCCAGGCGGCAATTGACATCCTGAGGAGACAAGGGGTGACCGTCAGTAGCAAGAATGTGGTTCCTTATATCTCTGACAGCGCCGGTACGGGCCTGTGTCCGTTTGAGAAACTGGCACAGAATTCAGAAAACCCGGCTCAGTTGTTCTCCGCATTGGAAGCGATACTTGGAGGTGCTGACAATGATGATCGATAGACATTCCCACAGCAAATTTGGGCTTGCCATTGTAGTTCTGGCAGCCGTAGCTATTGTGTCTCTTGTCGCCACAGCCTGGGTGTCAAATGAGCTGAATGAGACACAAACTCGGTTGCTGGATGCGGAAATGGAGCTAGCCACGATACGTACTGAACTAGCAACTGCTACAACTGAACTAAACACGACAGAAGAGTTTGTCGAATATCTTGAAGCCACGCTGTCTAACCTGCAGGTTAACTATGCCAGGCTGACCGCAGGATATAGTTATGTACTAAGAGACCCGACCTACCGGGAGGTGAGCGATTTCCTGGCTAGGGACGAGACAAGCGAGCGGGAGTACGCAGAAAATGAGTACGCGTGTGTTGATTTTGCTGCCGATGTCAAGGCGAATGCTGCAGGGGAAGGGATCCGCTGCGCTTATGTCGGTATTGAACACCGTGGGGGAAGCGGGCATGCTATTGTTGCCTTTGATACTACCGATGCAGGGTTGGTCTTCATCGAGCCGCAGTTCGATTGGGAGGTCGAGCTTGAGATCGGCAGGCGTTATTACCAGTGCGTCAAGGCGCCGCCAGGCCATTATATGGCTACGCCCGACTATGATGACACGATAACGCGGATCACTGTCATCTGGTAAAGGAGTACCGAGTTTGTTCTAGATCAATCAAGGAAAACAGGTATTGGCAGGACGATGAAGTCAAGTTGTTTCTGTAGAAGAAGAAATCGGCACATAGTATTGCTCTCACTTGTTCTCGCCTTCTTTCTGCTTTCGTTGGCGGGCTGTCCTCCTTTGGGCAGCGGAGACAGCGTCCTTCGTCTCTGGGACGCGGGCCCCATAACGCTCGACCCGGCGATTGCTGCCGACTTCTCTTCCTATACCTATGTCGTGCATATCTTCTCCGGCCTGGTTCGTCTGGACCATGAGCTGAGGACAGTACCCGATATCGCTGAGAGCTGGGAGAAAAGCCCTGACGGCAGAACGTATACCTTCTACCTGCGCCAGGGAGTGAAATTTCATAGCGGCAGAGAAGTGAAAGCCGCCGACTTCAAATACTCCTGGGAGCGAGCCTGCCACCCGGATACTGGCTCTGGCACGGCGGCTACCTATCTGGGAGATATCATTGGCGCCAGCGATATGCTGGCGGGAAAAACGGGAGAGATCTCCGGGGTCGAAGTAATCGATGATTACACTCTTCGTGTCACCATTGATGCTCCCAGGGCTTATTTCCTGAGCAAGCTGGCTTATCCTACTGCTTTTGTTGTTGACAGAGCCAATGCGGAGGTCCGGACAGACTGGTGGTGCGAACCAGACGGAACGGGGCCGTTTAAGCTAAAGGAATGGCAGGCCGGCGAGTGGTTGATTCTGGAGCGTAACGAAACCTACTACGGCGATCCGGCCGAAGTGGAGCACGTCGTCTATTATCTTGCCGGTCCGCCTATGCCCATGTATGAACTGGGGTACATCGACGTCGTTCCGGTATACGGGGGTTATATTCACCGGGTGCGTGACGAGACCAGCCCGTTCTACGCGGAGTTAGCCGTAACGTCTGAGCTCAGCCTTTATTATGTTGGCTTTAATACTGCCGAACCTCCTTTCGACGACGTTAATGTTCGGCGGGCCTTTTCTCATGCTGTTGATAGAGAGCGCATCGCCAAACTGGTATTGAGTGACATGGCGAATGAGGCCAGGGGGATTTTGCCACCGGGTATGCCTGGCTATGACGAGGGTCTCGAGGGACTGGACTACGATGTGGAAAAGGCGAAAGAACTCATCGCCGCCTCACGGTATGGTGAAGCCTCGAACTTGCCTCCTATCACCTTGACTGTTGCCGGCTATGGCAATTACATTCCCGACTACCTGGGCGCGATTATCGAGGAATGGCAGCAAAACCTCGGCGTGGAAGTCTCGGTCAGGCAACTGGAACCAGAGAATTTTGTCTACAACCTGAAGCAAGAGAAGGATGAGATGTTTGTGCTGGGCTGGATAGCCGATTACCCGGACCCGCACAATTTCCTGGATATCCTCTTTCTTACCGGAAGCGAGAACAATGCCTTTGAATACAGCAACCCCGACTTGGATGCTTTGCTTTACCAGGCGGCCATAGAACAGGATAATACCGCCCGCCTGACTATGTACCGGCAGGCTGAGCAAATGGTGGTTGATGAGGCTCCTTGCCTGCCTCTGTGGCACGGCGCAAACTACATCCTGGTCAGACCCTATGTTACAGGCTATGAGCTTGGTCTACTGGGTATTCCCAACCTGAGCCAGGTTTACGTGGAACAGCCCTAGCTTGGGGGGCGGGGATTTATTCCCCGCCGGAGATGGAGGCACATAAAATGCTGCCCTACGAACGTTATCGTGATTATTGGGCGTGATAGGCCTAGGGGAAGATACTAAACAGCCCGCCTCACGGAACCCAGACAAGGTTGCGAGAGCCAGAATGGGTCGTTTGTGGTATACTTTACATTGAGCAATACAAGGTATACCTGTAGGCTTCAGTCTATGCAGATAGTTCCGCAAGCAGACATCCGTGAGCAAGCGCGTCGGAACCGTGAAGAGACAATCCGACTTGTTGCGGAAGTGATGCACGATTTTCTACAAATCGGAAGACTACTAACCGAATGCTCTGAAGGGCGTTATTGGCGGGTTCTCGGTTACGGGAACTTCATGGAATATGTGCAATACAGCTTACCCTTCAACAACTCCTACTCTTGGGCGACACGCCTCATGAATATTTACCGATTGTCGACCACTCCCATAGCGCCCCCAAAAGACCGTTTGATTAAGATTGGCATTTCAAAGCTGTGTTTACTAGTAACAAAGGGGCGAAGAGGTGAACTCAACGAGGCACTCTGGAACAAGGCGGAGACTCTTTCTTACAGAGAGCTGGCAGCGGAGCTGGGGTATAAGGGAGTTGGAAAACCAACGGTAGTGAGAGACGAGCAAACCTACACACATGAAGAGATTCAGAGAAAAATTAAGGAAATCGGTAAGATTCTAGGAAGATATGCTAAAGGAGAGTACCGCAAAGGCTTCTACATTTATGATGTCGTGTGGAAAAGCTCTCAACGGGTACAGGGAGTAAGTCATGTCTTCGAAGTTCAACACAAGGGCACTCTAGAGAGTGCACTAGCCAAACTGCTGCACGGATACCATACTATGGGCCATCCTCTCCTCTTCCTCGTCGTAACCACATCAGAAGACCAGAATAAAGCAGGGGAGCTTCTTTCTAGTGGAGCGTTTGCCGAGATAGCTAACGCCCTCACAGTATTGAGTCCAGAGGAAATCGACCAACTTCATGGGAGCCTATCACCTTTTGAAGGGATTATAAACACGTTTATCAGCAGATAACGTAGGTTTTCCTCTCTGGTGGGGAAGCCAGGGGATGGGACGTAACCCTGAGAACTCGCACCACAAACTGGGTTGTTGGCCCCTTTCCATTAACGTAGTGGGACTTCCTGTGGAATTAGGGTCGAGGCTGTGATTTAGGTGGGGTAGTCCGCGGTGGTATAATGATAGGGGATGGAAAGGGAGGCTCTGCTCTATGAGACACTCCCCGGGGGCAGGGTGAGGTGCCATGTTTGCCAGTGGAGGTGCCTTGTTAATCCCGGTAAGCTTGGCGTCTGCCGTATGCGCATCAATCGGGATGGCACTCTGTATGCCATGAACTATGCCGAGGTATCCTCGATGGCGGCAGACCACATTGAGAAGAAACCTCTGTTTCATTTCTTTCCCGGCACTTATGCCTTCTCTTTGGGCAGTTGGGGATGTAATTTCCGCTGTAAAGGATGCCAGAACTGGGAGATCTCCTGTGCTGATATGCCGCCCCATTCTCAGCAATTGCTCCCGGAGAGAGAGATAGAGCTAGCCAGGAGATACGATTGCCAGGGCATTGCCTGGACCTATAACGAGCCCGCTATCTCGTTTGAATACACCCTGGATTCAGCCAGGCTGGCCAAGGAAAGCAATCTATACACCGTCTATGTGACCAATGGCTATGCCACGCCTGAAGCTCTCGATACGATAGGACCCTGGCTTGACGCATGGAGGGTTGATGTCAAGGGCTTCAGTGACGGATTCTATCGCAAGTTGGCCGGAATCTCCCAG
The DNA here is from genome assembly GCA_030610855.1 of Dehalococcoidia bacterium. GTDB lineage: Bacteria > Chloroflexota > Dehalococcoidia > GIF9 > AB-539-J10 > RBG-13-51-36. The sequence goes on along the minus strand of JAUWQY010000006.1, from coordinate 9,622 downwards.
TGGCGGGGTATTCTGGAGGTAGCCAGGCGGGCAAGAGAGAAATGGGATATGCATGTCGAGGTGGTTACCAACATCGTTCCCGGGATGAATGACGATGAGGAGCAACTTCGAGGTATTGCCGGCTGGATTCGAGATGCACTGGGCGAGTTAACTCCCTGGCATGTAACTCGCTTCCATCCTCTGCATGAGTTCACTCATCTGTCGGCTACGCCGGTGTCCACGTTGGAAAGGGCGTATGGAATCGGGAAAGAGGCAGGGCTGAGATTTGTCTATCTGGGCAACGTGCCGGGGCACGAGTATGAGGACACTGTGTGCTATTCTTGTGGGAAGACGGTCGTCCGTCGCATTGGCTATGATACCCGTGTTGTGGGGCTGGACGGCTCGCAGTGCAAGTTCTGCGGGGCGGGGCTTAACTTCCGGATGCCACGAATCGCCTGATAAATCAGGCAACTACAGATTATACGGGAACGATGGAGAAAGGTCAGGATCGTATTTGCCCAATCCATTGGGCAGCCCCGATTGCATCGGAGCAACTACAGGTTGGACGCGAACAGGGGGGTTCTGAGATGCAGCAAGAGTCTTGGAAGTGGCAAGATAGACTGTAGTGTAAGTGTCAACCCTCGCCTCGATGCTCTCCCGTCCAGGGAAAGGAAAAGGGTGAGGGATGCGAGGTGCGTATGACAGAAGAGGGACTTCATCCTGTTGTGAAACTGGCCAAAGAGGCTGTGGAAAGCTATGTGCGGAAGGGCGAAATCATCGAGCAGCGCGAGTTGACTCCGGAGATGAGAGAGCGGGCGGGAGTTTTTGTTTCCCTGCATAAGCACGGCGAGTTGAGAGGATGCATCGGTACCTTCGAGCCGATGAGGGAGAATGTGGCCGACGAGATAATCGCCAATGCAATCAGCTCATCTACCAGAGACCCCCGCTTCCCCCCGGTAGCTGTGTCTGAGCTTGAGGACCTGGAATACGGCGTCGATATTCTTACTGAGCCTGCCCCGGTCACGGATATCAGCCAGCTTGATCACAGGAAATATGGCGTCATCGTGGAAAACGGTTTGAAAAAGGGACTCCTGCTGCCCGACCTGGAGGGGGTCGATAGCGTCGAAGAGCAAATTGTCATCTGCCGGCTCAAGGCCAGAATATCAACCGGCGAGCCGGTCAGTCTCTATCGCTTTCAGGTAAGAAGATTCAAGTGAAGGGGTCGAGACTACTTAGAAACTCGAATCGCCATTGCTTCGGCGAGTTCCCTCGGTTGTGCTCGGGATGCCTTGCGATGATACAGGGATTGGTGAAACTGTCTCCTGCAATGAAACTCTGCGGTGCAGTCTAATGGAGAGGATGCCTCTTTTTGACCAGCCGGAAGAAAAGGCCTTGCCTGACAGCATGCCCCTGGCGGCAAGGATGCGGCCGCAGACCTTCGACGAGTTCGTGGGGCAAGAGCATTTAGTTGCCGCGGGGCAGGTATTCCGCAAATGTATAGAGGCAGATCGGCTACCATCTATGATCTTCTGGGGACCGCCGGGCAGCGGCAAGACGACTCTGGCTCACATTATCGCCAACATCACCAGGGGGCATTTCAGCTCTTTGAGTGCCGTGAGTGCCGGGGTAGCTGATTTGCGGCGGGTTATTGAGGAAGCGAAGAGGAGGCTGAAGTTATCAGGACAGAGGACGATTCTATTCATTGATGAGATCCACCGCTTCAACAAGGCACAGCAGGATGCAATATTGCCTTTTGTGGAAAGCGGAACGGTGACTTTCATCGGGGCAACCACGGAAAACCCTTCGTTCGAAGTCATCGCTCCGCTTCTTTCTCGCTCCCGGGTTTTCCCGCTGAATCTACTGAGGGACGAAGATATCCGGCTCATCGTGGAGCGAGCCATCAAGAATGGAGAAAGAGGACTGGGGAAGCTCCGGATTGGCATAAGCGAGGAGGCTCTGAGCCATCTGGTGACCGCGTCCAGCGGGGATGCTCGCGTGGCATTGAACGCTTTGGAGATGGCGGCTTTTGCTGCCTTGCCTGATGGTGAAGGTTTGCAGTCGATTGACCTGTCGGCCATTGAGCAGGCATTGCAGCACCGTGCCTTGCTTTATGACAAGAGCGGTGACCAGCATTATGATGTGATTTCGGCACTGCATAAGTCGCTACGGGGCTCGGATCCGGACGCCGCTTTGTACTGGCTGGGACGCATGCTTGAAGCCGGTGAAGACCCTCTCTACATCGCTCGCCGCCTCGTACGCTTTGCTTCCGAAGATGTTGGCGTTGCTGACCCTCAAGCGCTGGTAATAGCAGTAGCCGCTCAGCAAGCAGTGCACTTCGTGGGCGTACCGGAAGGCAACCTGGCTCTGGCGCAGGCGGTGGTCTATCTGGCCACCGCCGCCAAAAGCAACTCGTTATACCTGGCTTATTCCCGGGTGCGACGGGATATACAGCAGGGCAGAAATGAGCCGGTGCCGCTCCATTTACGCAACCCGGTAACCGACCTGATGCGCCGGACGGGATATGGGAAGGGCTACAAATACGCCCACGACTATCCCGACCATTTCGTCAGGCAACAGAACCTGCCACCCTCGCTCCAGGGAAAACGCTATTACCTTCCCAGTGACCAGGGCTATGAGAAAGAGATTGCCGCCAGGTTGAAGAAGTGGTGGCAGGGAGAGAAGTGACGGGAGGAAGAGGTGCCGCTAATCGTAAAAACGAATACAGCATAGAGTGGGAATCTCTCGCGGTGTGTTATAATGCGCGGGGCAGAGGAAGAGTACTTCGGGACCGGGAGTGTGTATTGACGGAGGTGCACGTTGGCTAGATTTCGCCTGACTCCCAGAGACATGGGGTTCTACGACCTGTTTGAACAGGCTGCGAGCAACCTGGTTGCTGCCGCAGAAAAGCTGGTTGACCTCTTTGAAAACTACGAAGATGTTGAAGCGAAAGCCAGGCAAATCAAGGATTTGGAGCACCAAGGCGATAACATAACCCACGAGATAATAAAGAGGGTGCACCGCACGTTTGTCACTCCTATCGACAGAGAGGATATTACTCTCCTGGCCCATAGCCTGGATGATGTAATGGACTTCATGGAGGCTGCGGCCAGAACAACCTTCCTTTACCGTATTGACCAGCCCACGGAACGAGCCCGGCAGCTAGCTCGAATCGTAGCCAGGATAACCCGCAAGTTGAATGAAGCAATGCCTCGTCTGCGCCACGGTGATCAGTACGCGTGGATTCTCAAACAGTGTGTGCAGATCAACAGCCTGGAAAATGAGGCTGACGACGTACACCACGCTGCCCTGGCTGAGCTATTCGATTTATGCCATATGGATGTCTGTGACGTAATCAAATGGCGCGAGATCTATGACCACCTCGAAAGCGCCACCGACCGGGGCGAAGACGTCGCCGACGTCCTTGAGGGTATAGTATTGAAGCATGCCTGAACTCGCTCTGCTGGTTCTGGTAGTTGGGGCAGCCATCGGCTTTGGAGTGGTCAACGGTTTCAATGATTCTGCCAATAGCGTCGCTGCTTCCATTGGCTCTCGTGCTCTTTCGCCTGCAAGCGCCATAATACTGGCTGCCTTTTTTACCTTCGCCGGTGCCGCTACCGGCCTCGAGGTTGCCAAAACCATCGGCAAGGGAATTCTGCTCCCTGAGGCAATTCTATATGAGACGTTGTTCGCCAGTTTAGCCGCAGTCATAGTCTGGGTTGCCATAGCTACTCGGCGTGGTCTGCCGGTAAGCTCGACTCACAGCCTGGTCGCCGGGCTCGCAGGAGCCGGCATGGCGGTGGCGGGGGGCACAGATGCGGTGCAGTGGCATGTCATGCGACCGGTGCTGGCGTCGGTGATTGCTACCCCTGCCCTCGGTTTCGTCGGTGGCTTTGCCCTGGTAATTGCCCTGCTCTGGACGTTTCGGCGAAACGCTCCCGCCCGGATAAGGGTCATCTTCAGCCGTCTGCAATGGCTTACGACCGCTTTTCTGGCTTACAGTCTGGGCAAGAACAATGGACAGATGCCCATCGGCATCATTGCCATGGCACTGGTGATTTTCTATCAGCGGACTGGCCAATTCGGGCAGGCGGCCGCCGTGTGGGACGAGATTGCGATCGGTCGTGGTTTGTGGTGGGTCATAGTCATCTCCTCGTTGTCCATTAGTTTAGGCACTGCCGTCGGTGGCTGGCGGGTGATCAGGACAGTAGGGTTCAAGATTACCGCCCTGCAACCGATTCACGGTTTTGCCACTGATTTCTCAGCGGCAACCATCATTGAGATATCCTCACGCCTGGGGATTCCTGTCAGCAGCACTCATTGTGCCACGGCGGCTGTAATGGGGGTGGGTGCCACGAAGCGCCTCTCTGCAGTGAGGTGGGGTGTAACCAAGAATATCGTGTTGGCCTGGATTCTGACCTTCCCGGTCTGCGGTGCCCTCGGTTGGGTGATAGCATCGCTCCTGCATGCCGTCCTCTGAAGCGACAAAACCCCTTTGTCTATTTAGAACACTTGTGCTATGATGGCGTCGTGAAGCTACTGGCGGCCGCTCTTCAGAAGCAGGATTACGAGCTGGCGGCCCATGTCCTTGTCTACGGTCTGGTCAAGGCGCGGGTGCAATACGGCAAAAACCGGTATGAGAGAAGTCCCGCCACCCTGCCGGCTGCCCATAGATCACATGTCAGAAACCCTGCAAATTCGTGCCGACCCAAGAACCGTTATGACAACACAAGGGAGAAGCAAGCGGAAAGGTAGTCCACGGGGTTTCTATAGCCGGGCTCTGGATGAGGCGGAACGGGTTGAGCTGGAGGAGGCCTCTTGCGTCGAGGGAATTGACGAGGAGATTGCTCTTCTCAGGCTGAAGCTCAGGCAGCTCGTGGAAGAACAGCCGGAGCGGATCGACCAGCACTTCGAGGCAGCCAATATCATAGCCCGGCTGGTGAGAACACGATACCAGATTACCAGAGAGCAGAAGAAATCCCTGAAAGAAGCCGTCCAGAAGGTCCTGACCGAGGTTGCCCTGCCCCTGGGGGTCGGGGTGGGCATGAAGATAGCCAGTAAATAGGCTCCTATCCACAAGGGCACGACCAGCCATGAAAAGAACACAGGTCCTATTAGAGGTGTTCTATTTTGTGGCAAGATAAGGTGCGATTCTGAGCCCTTTACTTCTTTGTCATTCTGAGGGAGCCCCGATGAATCGGGGCGACGGAAGAATCTAAGAAAAAGCTAAGGTAATGAAGCAGTACTACGTTTATATCATGACCAATAACTCTAGAACGCTTTACACAGGTGTAACCGATGATCTAGTCCGGCGTGTATATGAACACAGAAATAAGCTAATTGAGGGATTTACTCGAAAATACAATATCGCCAGGCTGGTCTATTATGAGATTACTAGTGATGTACGTGCTGCGATCCAGAGGGAAAAGCAAATCAAGGGATGGCTGCGAAAGAAGAAGATTGCCTTAATCGAGGCGGCAAATCCAGAATGGAAAGACTTAGGTGAGAGATGGTATGAGGAGTAGGACATCTTCGCCCTTCGTGGCATTTGCTCCGAGCGGGTGAGATTCTTCGCTCCGACTTGTCGGAGCTCAGAATGACAAGGAGGAGTACGAGAGCTATGAAACTACGACCTGACCAACTGCAAGTATTGGACCTGATGGCCAATAACCCACCGTTCGAGGCGTGAAGGAAGCCCTTCCTTTACGATTTTGAGGCTGATCGCCGATAACCAGCTATGAAACTACGACCTTACCAGCTGCAAGTCGCCCGTGCGGCTATGGACTCCATCCAGAAGGGAATGGGACTGACCTTTTCCGCGGAGATTGCCCGCCAGGGAGGCAAGAATGAGCTTTCGGCGCATCTGGAAGTCCTGCTGTTAACGCTCTATATGGCCGGGGGAGGCAGTCTCGTAAAATGCTCCCCGACCTTCAGGCCTCAGACCGTTATATCTATAGAAAGGCTGAAAGAGAGGCTCGTTGATTTTGGTTTTGACGGCATCTATCGTCTCCAGATGGGCTATATTCTACAGCTCGGCAACGCCAGAGCCATCTTTCTCTCGGCCGATGGCTCCTCTTCGGTGGTGGGACATACCGCCGACATAATCCTTGAGATCGATGAAGCGCAAGATGTCAGCAAAGAGAAGTACAGCAGGGAATTCCGCCCCATGGGTTCCGCCACCAACGTGACCACGATTCTTTACGGCACTACGTGGGACAGTAGCAGCTTGCTGGAAGAGGTGAAGCAGGCCAATCTGGAACTGGAAGGGAAGGATGGCATAAAGCGCCACTTCAGATATGACTGGCAGGAGGTAGGGCGCTACAATCCTGATTATGTGAGGTTTGTGGAGGCTGAGCGGCAAAGATTGGGTGAAGAGCATCCCCTGTTCCGGACGCAATATGCCTTATTGCCTATCACACGCGGTGGAGGTTTCCTGTCACGCCAGCAAATAGCCCTCGTGCTTGGAGAACACCAGAGGCAGTCGCATCCTTCGGCAGGCTCAGGACAGGCCGCCGGGGGAAAGAGGACATACGTTGCCGGCGTGGATTTGGCAGGCGAACACGAGCCGGAGCTGACGGCAGAGGAGGCTACTGGCACCCGCCGGGGGTGGGGGCACGACTCGACGGTAATCACCATCGCTGAGGTCGCCGCTGCCAGTCCTTCACAGCCGGTGCTGAAGGTCGTGGAACAATACCGCTGGACGGGAACGCCCCATAGTCAGCTCTATGGCCAGATGACGGGCATTCTGCGCGATGTCTGGAACTGCCACAGGATAGTAGTCGACGCTACGGGCATCGGCCAGCCTGTCGCCAGCTTTCTCAGGCAGGAACTGGGAAGCCGGGTTATCCCATTTGTCATTACCTCGAAGAGCAAATCGGACATGGGCTTTGAGCTGTTGTCCTTCATAAACTCCGGTAGGCTTAAACTCTACAGGCAGGACGGCTCCGGCGAGTATAGGGAAACCATGTTCGAGTTGGAAAAAGCGAGGGCGCAATATCGCCCCAACCAGACGATTAACTTCTATGTTGACCCTCAAGAGGGACATGACGATTTCCTCGTGAGTCTGGCTCTGGTGGTCCAGGCTGCCAAAGGTCTTGGTCCCAGGGAGGCAAAAGGCCGGCTCAGAGAGAGCTAGACAGGTGCCGCCCGTCATTGCGAGCGGAGCGAATGCAGAGCGCGGCAATCTCCTACCCGACCGAGATTGCTGCGTCCCGACAAGTCGGGGCTCGCAACGACAGGGGGAATAGCCGCCCAACCGTGCTCCGATGAAATCGGAGCAACTACAAAATGACTCGGGCTGCGCCGGTGCACCCAATACTGTAGTGCGACCCTTCAGGGTCGTGCCCTCTCCCCTTCACGAGGCTAGAGCCTCGCACTACCACCCCTGTCATTCTGAGTCCCGACCGTCGGGGCGAAGAATCTCATTCGTAACTCCCCCTAGCCCCCTCTTACGCTAAGAGGGGGGAATCATAACTCCCCTGGCCCCTCTTGCCTAAAGAGAGGGATCCCAATGTCCCTGCCGCTTTTATCTGAACAGGGGGACTTGGAATATGGGAGTTTTCTCCTTAATCCCCCCTTAAGATAAAGGGGGATTATAAGGGGGGTTATGAACGCCTCGGGCTACACTGTTGTCCCGCTCCCTGCACCGCAACGAATCGGGGCACCGCACTCATCTGTAGGGTCGGGGCTTGTCTCCGACCCCGCACGTCATTCCAACGTAGGCAGGTCCTTGCCCAGCTCAGCCAGGGATTCAATCCTTTTCTTAGTTTCCTCTATCTGCCCCTGATGCTCCTGGGCATACTTGGTAGCTTGCTCGTAGAAGTCCTTTATCCTGGGCACAAAGGACAGCTGTGATAGTATCAGGGTAACGTCGATAAAGTGCTTTTCCCCGGGGAAATCGCCGCCTCGAATCAAGGCGTTGGCTGCCAACTCCTTAACGTAATCGGCAACGCTCTTGACCATGTCCATGTTAAGCTCTTTTCCCGGGCCAGATATGATATAGATGGCTTTGGCGGCGTCTTTGGGGCTGCAAGTGAGGGAAAGGTCGGAGATGGTGGCGTCCAGGGCCTGTGTCCCGCGGAAGCTCTCCAGGGCTTTTTCGCGGAAAGTCCTCTTCCTTATCTCCCAGGGGAAGCGGAACGAAGGAAGCTCATGTCTGCCCAGGCCGATAGTGGTCCATCCTTCCAGGCTGGCGATTATGTCGCCGGCGTCTATCGTCCGCGCGCCCACGTGTTTGGCTTTGGTTACTTCGCCGGCGCACATCAAGTCGTAGAAGGGCTCGACAATCATCCTGTTTATTGTGTCGATGTTACTGATGAGGCTGGCATCTTTTTTCACGTACCTCTGGTTATCCGCGAGAAAGATGGCATCCACCATGTCGTAAGTGGATTTCAGGCAGGTAGCGGTGTTATATACGCTTCTGGACTCTGTAGTCTGCTCATGCTCAAAGGGCAGAACGGCCAGGGCATAGACCGGCTTGCTGATGTATCGCTCCTTAACGGCGCGGCATATTATGGGCAGGGCTCCCGAGCCCGTGCCGCCGGCAGTGCCGGCTACGATAAGAAAGGCGTGGGTCTCGTAAAACTGTGGACTGGCTTTCACGGCCTCCAGCACCTTGTCACCGTCCTCCTTGGCCAATTGAGCCCCCAGCTCGTTTATCTTGCCTACCCCGTGTCCCAGCGTCTGGCGCAAGCCCAGGAGCACCCGGTGCTGGAAGTCGTTCTTGATAAACCTCAGCCCGGTCAAATCCGCCTGGTCCGTATTCACGGCAATGACGGTGGGGGCTATGGTTGCCTTGCGCTGGGTACGCGCCTTGAGATTCAGCCTGGCAAAATGGTCGGCAATCCGGCTTCCACATTGTCCCAGTCCAATAACTGTTAGCTTCATTCTTCGCCTCCTGCTCTTTTCTAAGACCGTTTAGTCTTGATTCTCTGTAGTTGCTCCAAGTTCATCGGAGCATAATCGCCCGGTAAATTGGGCAGCTACATTTTCCAAACAGCCTCTATCTTATCTCCATTTCCGCTTTTCGCCCTACGCGTCATTGCGCGCCCTTCGCTTCTTGTCATGCTGAGCTCCGACTTGTCGGAGCGATGAATCTCCAAGACTCCTCATCGCGTTGCTCTAGAGGTACATCCTTCTCCTTACCAGGAAGAGGTAAATAGCAGCGGCGGCGCCCAATACGGCGAAGACTATGATAACAATGAATGCCCACATAGGCAAGCGCCCGGCCCGGAAGGATTGGGCCGCGGTCCAGTTGCCCGCGTTCTCCGCCCCATCCACGGCCTGCACAATCCAGTAGTAGGTGCCGTGCGATAGAGCTTCTGCTTTCTCAAGGGTATAGTTCGACCCGACCCGGCGCTCTAGCTTCACGATGGGGTCGACGAATTCCCCGGTGTCCGTGACATTGGCACTGGCTGATATCTGCAGGCTATAGTAAACTCCGCTGACATCCTGTACCTCCGACCACGCAAACCTTGGTCTCACCTTGCCCGCGAATCCCACCCTGCCTCCATCGCGCGGTGAGATGAGTTCGGGTGTGGGAGGGGGGTCTGATTCCACGGTGAAGATAGCCGCTTGTTCCGTCTTGTTGCCTTCAGTGTCCTCCCCCGTCACCTGCCGCCCGCCATGCCTGCTCTCAGGCACGGAA
>JAUWQY010000032.1 GCA_030610855.1 Dehalococcoidia bacterium | reverse complement strand
TTCGACGACCGCCTGGGCGATTACAGCAAGGTCGCATTGGAGCGACAGCAGAGGGAGATAAAGAGCGTTATCAAGGAGTTCGAAGGCTTCGACACAACGAGCTTTGATGTGGATGCCAGGATAGACCACCGGCTGATGATCCAGATCGCCAAGTCAATTCTGCGCGGCTTCGAGAAGTTCAAAGGGCACCTCCGTGACCCCGGCACGTATTGCGATGAGGGGATGGGTGGCGTCTTCCTACTGCTAGTCAAGGAGTTCGCGCCGTTGGAGGAACGGCTGGAGAAGGTCCTGGGCAGGCTGCGGGCGATACCCGGGGTGCTAGCCCAGGGAAAAGAGAACATCGAACCGGAGAAGGTCCCGCCGGTCTGGAATCAGGTGGCATTGGAGTCCGCCCAACAGGGCCTGGGGCTCTTCACGACGCTCATCCCGGCTTTGGCCCAGCAGACGCCCAAGCTGGCACCTCAATTGAACGAGGCGAGCCAGAGAGCGGCTCAGGCCCTGCAGGATTACGCCCGATTCCTGCAGGAGAAGGTCGCCCCGAAGGCCAACGGCGACTTCGCCGTCGGGAAGGAACTGTTCGAGGAGCTACTCCACGAGAACCACATGCTCGATTACAGCGCTGAGGAGCTCTTGAAAACCGGCTGGCGGCTGTTTGAGGAGACGAATGCTCAGATGGAGAAGTTGGCCAAAGAGATTGGTTCGGGAAAGACGGTCAAAGAACTCCTGGAACAAGCCAAGGCCGATCATCCCAAGGCGGAGGAATTGCTCGATGTCTACCGACGGGAGATGGCCAGGGTAAGGCAGTTCGTGGCCGCTCAGGACATCGTGACCATCCCCGAGGGGGAGTCGCTGAAAATCGAGCCGACCCCACCATTCCTGCGAGGGATCATACCCTACGCCGCCTACATGCCGCCCGGGCCGCTGGAAAAGGTGCAGCAAGGGGTCTTCCTGGTAACCCCCGTCGATCCCGCCAGCTCGCCCGAGGAGCAGGAGGAGAAGCTCAAGGGGCAGAACTACGCCAAACTCCCCGTCACCGCCCTGCACGAGGCCTATCCGGGGCATCATCTCCAGCTTGTCTATGCCAACACCGTCGGCTCGCTACCGCGGAAACTCGGGGCATTCATCTCCACCCTGTTTATTGAAGGCTGGGCCTTCTACTGCGAGGAGTTGCTGGAGCAGCTCGGCTATCTCGACAAGCCGTTGCAGCGGCTGGGGAGGCTTTCCGATCAGCTCTGGCGGGCAGCCCGCATCATCCTGGATGTCTCCCTTCATACTGAGAACATGACGGTGGAGGAGGGAATCGACTTCCTGGTTTCGAGAGCCAGCCTGGAGCGGAGCAACGCCCGCGCCGAGGTGCGACGCTACACCGCGAGCCCAACCCAGCCCATGAGCTATCTTATAGGGAAGCTGGAGATCCTCAAGCTAATCGATGAATACAAGAAGAAGCATCCTCAGGCGTCGTTAAAGGAGGTCCACGACGCCGTCCTCTCCTGCGGCTCGCTCCCGCCGCGGCTCATGCGTCAGCGGCTGTTTGCCAGCGGGAATGGAACGTAGCAAGGACGGGCAGGTCAGTAAGGCATGAACGTAGAAGTCGTCGAATACCTCTGTTGTCCGGCCTGCGAAGGAGTCCGGGGCTCAAACTAGTATCATGATGAAGACATGCAATCAAAGCCTGCGATATGCGGCTCATCCTGCGGTTCAGCTCCTGTTCCACGACCATCCTACCGGGCTGAAGCGGGCACAGCGGGCACCGAACTATGACCGAAGGAGATATGGATGGAGACTGTCCTCCAGGTCAAAGACCTGACCAAGCTCTTTCGCCAGGGGCGCGGGGAGGCGGTTACGGCGGTCGACCGGGTCAGCTTTTCCGTCCACAAGAACGAGGTCGTCGGGTTGCTGGGCCCGAACGGAGCGGGAAAGACCACGACCATCAAATGCATCGCCGGGCTGATCAAGCCGACCTCGGGCGAGATATGGCTCGACGGAGTTGAGGCCCTCCGCCACCCCAAGAAGGCCATGGAGAGGGTCGCCGCCCTCCTTGAGGGGAACCGGAACATCTACTGGCGCTTGACGCCCCGGGAGAATCTGGAGTTCTTTGTCGGGCTGCAGGGACACACTGTCGGGAAGGTCAGGGGATATATCGATGAACTGATTGAGCTCTTCGACCTCAAGGAGAAGCACCGAACCCCGGCACGAAAGCTCTCCCGGGGGATGCAGCAGAAGTTGGCCCTCGCCTGCGCGCTGGTGAGACAGACTGAGGTCCTCCTCCTCGACGAACCGACTTTGGGCTTAGATGTCGAGACCTCTTATGAGCTGCGACATGTTCTGAAGCAGATGGCTGCCCAGGGCGAACGGACGATTTTGCTCTCCTCACACGATATGCATGTCGTCCAGGATATCTGCGAGCGGGTGATCATCGTCAATAATGGGCGCGTCGTGGTCGATGATCGAGTAACCAACCTGATGAAACTCTTCCAGGTGAGCGCCTACCGCTTTGAACTCGAGGGCCCGCTCGGCGAGGAACAGGAGCTGAGGTTGAAGGAGCTTTTCCCTCTGCTGGAGGTCTCGGCCACGGGCCATCGCACCTACATCGACGCTGACTTAAAGGATGGGACTCAGCTCTACGAGGTGTTGGAGATTCTGAAGGACGGGAGCGCACAGATCAAGTCGATTGGCCATAAGGAGCCCAACCTGGAGGAGATCTTCCTTACGATCGTGAAAGGGCAGTTAAAATGAGGTATTTGGCTCTGTTCAAGGCCCAGTTGAAGATGAGGTACATCTACCTGAAGCGTTATTACTTCGATACGCTTTCCATGATCATCACCATGTTCCTCGTCTTCCTGATCATCTTCTACGGGGCCACGGCGCTGCTGGGGGGCGCCACCCCGACGGACTCCGGTGACACCCTGGAAGGGATCGTCGTCGGGTTCATGGTCTGGACCTTCGCCCTCGTAGCCTACGCCAACCTCTCCTGGGGAATGATCGAGGAGGCTCAGCAGGGGACCCTGGAGCAATTGTATATGAGCCCGCTTGGCTTTGGATGGGTGAACATCTTCCGCGTCGCCGCCAGCTTCATCGTTAACGCTCTCATGGTAATCGTGGTGCTGTTATTGATGATGGCCACCACCGGAAAGTGGCTCAACCTCGACGTCCCCAGCCTGATACCCCTGATACTATTGACCGTGGCCGGCGCCTACGGGATCGGCTTCTTCATGGGCGGGCTGGCCCTCGTGTTCAAACGGGTCCAATCGGCTCTCCAGGTCCTGCAATTCGTGTTGGTTATCTTCATCGCCGCCCCCCTTGGCTGGCTGCCGTTCATGAAGTTTCTGCCGCTATCGTTGGGGACCCGGCTCATCGGCATGGTGATGATCGAGGAGCGCTCTCTCCTACAGCTTCCCCCGGGCGATGTTCTGTTCTTGATTGGCAACTCGGCTTTCTATTTCGGGCTGGGCTTCTTGATCTTCAAGCTCTTCGAGAACGTCGCTCGCGACCGCGGTCTGCTCGGACATTATTAGCCTTTTCCCTCATCTCAACCCCCTTCTCTCCTGAATCCCTGCTTCTTCGTCCGGAGTACGATCTTGCATCGCTTCAAACCCCCCAAAGCCTGATCTAGTTCAGATAGATGGGTGACACCTCATGTGCTTGTAACATTGGGTAATAACCTTCCGTGTCATTGCGAGCCCCGACTTGTTGGGGCGTGGCAATCTCATTGCGAAGCCGGAGCCTGCCATGGTTGGACTGAGGAACCTCGCTTAGAGATTGCGGAGCCTGTTCCGAACCGCGGGTGAGGAATCTCGCTCCTCGCAATGACAAGAAAGAAGTGTCACGAATCACCTGAACGAGTACAAAGCCTTGACAGCCCGTTTTATGGCGTTCTATAATAGGACTTAATCAACCACAGTTGCATATAATAAAGTAGACTTGTGCGTAGGGAGGCAAAGGTGAATCGTATGAAAATGTTCTGTAAGCAAATCGTTGCCTGGGGCACAAACTGGTTCCTGGTGGCGCTTTTGACCATGGCTCTGGTCCTGACAGCCTGCAGCCCTACCGAGCAGACACCAGTACAATATGTATTTGATGACCTGGGAAGGCTGGTCGCCATTAATGGAACACCCCAAAGAATCATCTCTCTGGCTCCCTCCAATACTGAGATTTTGTTTGCCCTGGGGCTGGGGGACAAGGTGGTGGGGGTGACAGATTGGTGCGATTATCCTCCGGAAGCTCTGGAGAAGGAAAAAGTGGGTGGCTATGACACACCAGATATAGAGAAGATAGTTCTTCTTAACCCCGACCTCATACTAGTTGCGCATGGCACTCCTATGGATGTTATCAATACTATGGACGGGCTGGGGCTTACAGTATTCGGTATAAAGTCTACTGATTTAGATGACGTGCTCAATGATATTAGAACAGTAGGGGAAATAACTGATAACGAAGTGGAGGCCCAAGCCCTTACATCTGAAATGGAAAGCACGATTAAAGCAGTAACTGATCAGACCGAAGAATTGGAAGAAAGGCCAAGGGTCTTTTATATCATCTGGCATGACCCGTTGTGGACTGCTGGCTCAGGGACTTTCATCCACGAGCTAATTGAAAAAGCAGGCGGGGTGAACATCTGCCAAAATATCACCGGTTATACGACAATCTCAATTGAGGATGTTGTTGCCCGCAATCCTGAAGTAATTATCGCCGGCGAATTCTCATATGCCTGGGCGATGAATGAGACCCTGCTTGAGGGTACGGACGCAAGACAAAACGGCAGAATCTATCAAGGCGATGATGACTTAGTGCAACGCCCAGGTCCTAGACTGGTCGAGGGCTTAGAGTGGTTTGCCTATTTCATTCACCCCGAGATATTCGAGGAACCTGAGAGTAGCTAAGTGAAGGTTTTTCCCTCTTGGAGCGGAAAGGAGCACTGAGATGCCAGAGGAAGGCTTAATTCAAATTTATACTGGGGACGGCAAAGGAAAGTCCACTGCCGCTATTGGTCAGGCAGCTCGCGCTGCCGGGCACGGTTTTAAGGTCGGCCTCGTTTCTTTTTTTAAAGACCCTGAGGCATTCGGGTACGGTGAATATAAATCCCTGGAAAAGCTGGGGATAAAGACTTTCCTTTTCGCCAAGAAACATCCTCACTTCTATAAGGAACTGAATCCGGACGATGTCCGCCAGGAATGCTCCGAGGGGCTGGAATTCATTAAGGAGCTTTTCCAGGACCCGTCCTGGGATATGCTGGTTCTGGATGAGATAAACATCACCGTGCGCGACGGCTTTCTGAAAGAAGAAGAGGTTCTTTCTCTTTTGGAGACAAAACCAGAAAAGTTAGAGCTTGTCCTAACCGGGCGGGGCGCCACAGAAAGGATTATAGAAAAAGCAGATTTGGTCAGCGAGGTGAGGGAAGTGAAGCATCCTTATAGGCAAGGAATAAAAGGCCGGGAAGGCGTTGAATATTGAACTAGACTTTAGCGATGGCACGTACTGTATCTGAGGTGTTTAGTGAGCCCGTTATTCCTTATGCCATTCGCTGGCAAAGTAGAGTTTACTCATTACTGGGGCTTGCTGGATTGCTGGTAGTGGTAGTCGTGTTTGCCACTACTTTGGGAAGCGTTTCTATACCCTTTACCACTACTTTTCAAGTCCTTCTCTCTCAACTGCCCTTCGTTCATATTACCCCTTCTTCTCCCGAAGTTTTCGGGGCGCCGTTGAGCCTGGAAATTCTGGAAACGATAATTCTGGATATCAGGCTGCCACGCATCTTTCTGGCAGGTTTAGTAGGAGCAGCCCTGGCGGTAGCCGGAGCTACTTACCAAGGACTGTTTCGCAATCCTCTGGCTGACCCCTATCTTTTAGGTGTGGCCTCAGGAGCTGGACTGGGGGCTACCATTGCCATGCTTACTCCTTTCACATTAGCCTGGATAGCTTTTGGGGCCGTGCCTTTATTTGCCTTCATTGGTGCCACAGGCGCCGTCACTGTGGTCTATTTGTTTGCTCGTGTCGGCAAAACCCTGCCCGTCACCACGCTTATCCTGGCTGGAGTAGCTCTAAGTGCTCTTCTGGCCTCCATCAACTCCTATCTTATGACCATTTCCGGTGCAGAACTACGTGGGATTGTATTTTGGCTGCTGGGTGGACTTTACCTAACTAAATGGTCTGAGGTGTGGATAGTCCTCCCTTGTGTATTAGCAGGCCTTGTGGTCATCTGGATTCATGCCCGACCGCTCAATGTAATGCAGCTTGACGAAGAGCAGGCCCAACAACTGGGCATCAATGTGGAAAGGGTCAAACTCATACTACTGGCTGCTGCCACCCTCATTACTTCCTCAGCGATTTGCTTCACTGGCCTTATCGGTTTCGTCGGCATACTCATCCCTCACGCAGTGAGGCTTATTTGGGGGCCAGACTACCGGTTCTTGCTCCCTCTATCCACGCTGGTTGGCGCCGTCTTCCTCATCCTGGCCGATACTTTAGCCCGCACCATAATTCCTCCTACGGAGATTCCGGTAGGAATAATTACTGCTATCTGTGGAGCACCTTTCTTTCTTTATCTATTGCGGAGAAGGAAGGGGCTTGCTTTCTTCTGAATTGTTTGCCTGTCACCCTGAATGTAGTGAAGGGTCTTCAGATTCTTCGCTTCGCTCAGAATGACAAGAGGAATAGGCAGAATGACAGGAGGAATGGGCAGAATAATGAGAGGGACAAGTAGTAGGAATGATTGAGCTGGATAATGTCAGCTTGGGCTATAACCATCGCGCCATCTTGCATAATGTAAGTATGAAGGCCGGGCCCGGCCAAATACTGGGGCTTGTTGGCCCCAATGGCTCGGGGAAGTCAACATTAATCAAGGGAATGACCCGCGTAATAGACCTGATCTCCGGCCGTATCTTAATTGACGGCCGTGATATAAAAACTATTAAGCGAGACGAACTGGCTCGCCTTGTTGCCACGGTGCCGCAAAGCCCTGCTTTGCCCGGGGCTTTCACTGCTTTTGAAGTGGTCCTTATGGGACGAACGCCTCACCTCGGGCTTCTTCGCTACGAGGGAGGAAAGGACCTGGCTATCGCCTGGCAAGCCATGGAGGCAACGCATACCCAATCCTTCGCTGAGCGCAGAGTGAGTGAGCTCTCAGGAGGGGAGAGGCAGAGGCTTGTCCTCGCCCGGGCACTAACCCAGCAGCCAAAGGCGATGCTCCTTGACGAGCCAACTGCCAATCTGGATATAAACCATCAAGTCGAGATTCTCAATTTGGTCAAGAGCCTTTGTCTGGAGCAAAGTTTGACCGTCATTATCGCTTTACATGATTTGAACCTTGCTGCTCAATACTGCGATTGGATGGTCATGCTGAACGGCGGGAAGGTCTACGCTGAAGGCACGCCTCTCGACATACTCACAGCCTCGAATATCAAGGAAGTTTACGGAGCCGAAGTATGTGTTTATCCCCACCCCATCAACAAGCTGCCTACTACTCTTATTACGGCAGGCGGGAGTCACGGATAAAGGTCAGGGCCCTGGGCTCAGAATTCGTCCAGCATTCTGTCTTTGCACGGAATACAGCAAGAGAAGGAGGATGTTCTTCCGGAAATTGAGGGTGAGGCGACAGGGATGAGATGTGACTCATCAAGTCTGTCCGTTTGTCCCTGCCCGGTCTGCTGCTAAGGCGGGATAGTGCTCTCCGATAACCGGACCTCGTCAAAAGGACCATGCTACTTACAGCTCTCGCCTGTTGATGTAGACGTGGATGCAATCAGACGGCATGTTCCCAGTATGCCTTCAGGCAACGAGGAAACAGCAGCCACAAAAGCAGTGCTCACGGTACGGTCAACAGACGGTCATAGAGCAGCCATCCCCGAATCGAAGGAAGGAGATGTTTGCCATCATGAGCGCTCAGTGACGATGATCACTAACGGACGCTCTCCCTCTTACCCATCCGCTTCAGGCAGGAGAAGCTGATATATGAAGCCTTTGATTGGTCTGCCCGCACAATAAGATTCCAGCGGGTCTTTGAACTCAGCCCATCTTCTAAATCCGTATCTTTCGTAAAACCAGAAGCTTGCGGTCTCGTCCGTGGGTACAGAAATGGATTTGACCCTGTATCTCAGAGCGTGACGGACAAAACGGTCCATAAGAGCGCGCCCAACGCCAATGCCCTGATATTTTGGGGCGACGGCGAAAAGCACAACCTCTGCCTCACCTGCAGGAGTGTTTCTTCTGAGCACTCTTAGCTGCTCTAGACATGGATTGAGAAATCTGAGTAGTTTCCTCCGGCTTCCGTACATGCCAAGTAGAAAGCGCACCGAAATCGGAGGCAACCGTTTCAGTGTCCGGCAGATATCAATAAGGACGGACCTCCCCTTGACTCGCCCAAAGATCAGTCCTGCTACTTCTCCATCCGCAATGGCAAGCTCGCAGTAGTTAGAAACGGCATGACAGCTATCTATCTGGCCCTTCATCACCTTGCTGACTTCCTTTTCAGTGAACCTACTGGTTACAAGCGGAAAAACCTCCACACCAATACCGGCACAAACTGAGAGATCCGGTTCTTGATAATGCCGAAACCTAACTCCGGGATTCATAGTATGACCTATTCTTGTACTTCCGTGACGGGGACATATGCTTATGATAGGGATCTGGGTCGGAGTGTGCAGCCTCAGTGGCGCAGTTTCCGGGGGCTTTCAGTCACCTTTGCCCGTCTTCTTCACGTCGTCGATGACTTTCTGACTGAGATGAGCTGGCACCTCTTCATAATGGTCAAATTCCATGACAAAGTCGCCACGCCCTTGCGTCATTGACCTTAAGTCTATGGCATAACGAACCAACTCGGAATAAGGCGCCTGGGCATCAATGACATTGATACCGCCGCTTGGATTCATACCGAGCACCCGTCCCCTCTTAGTATTGAGGTCGCTCATTATATCCCCGGTGTATGCCTGAGGTGCAGTTATTTTGAGCTTCATCATTGGCTCAAGTAGGACCGGCTGTCCCTGCGATAGTCCCTTCTTTAAGGCCTGTGCCGCGGCAATCTTAAAAGCAATGTCAGAAGAATCTACTGAATGGAAGCTGCCATCATAGAGCTTCACCTTCACGTCTACTACGGGATAACCGGCTAAAACACCCTCCTGTCTTGCCTCATTGACCCCTTTTTCCACGGAGGGAATATAGTTACGGGGTATTGCCCCCCCAAAGATCTTCTCAGCGAATTCAAATCCACTAGCCCGGGGCAAAGGTTCCAACTCCAAGAGGACATGTCCGTATTGACCATGTCCCCCGGACTGTTTCCTATGTTTATGCTCCGCCTTGGTCGACACAGTGATTGTTTCTTTGTAGGGAATCCTAGGCAGGTCCAATCTCACCGCTACTCCGAATTTGCGGCGCATTTTCTCTCTGACTATCTCCAGGTGGCTATCACCGATTCCAGAAATGATAAAGTCGCTGGTGTCAGGTTCGCGGCGCGTTTGGAGAGAAGGGTCCTCCTCACAAATCCTGGGCAGAGCGGTGCTCATCTTGTCCAAATCGGTTTTCGTTTGAGGCTGGATTGCCATGCTGAAATTCGCATGGGGAAAGTCAATGCCCTCGAAAATCACAGAATGCTCACGAGCGCAAAGAGTATCCCCGGTGGTGGTCACACTCAACCTCGCCACTACCCCGATATCTCCGGCAGCAACCTGTGGCAGCAGTTGCTGGTTTTTGCCCAGCACGGTAAAGAGCTGACCGACCCGTTCCATGCTGTTTCTGTTGGCATTCCAAACCTGGGAATTGCTGGAGATAACACCTGAATAAACGCGGAAATAGCTGAGCTTGCCAACGTAGGGGTCTGCGCTGGTCTTGAAAACAAGGCTGGATAAAGGCGACTCCGCAACAGGTTTGATCTCCTCTGGATTGCCAGTGGCCACATTCTTAGCTACAAAGGCATCCCTATCTTCCGGCGAAGGCAGGTAGCAACAAATGCCATTGAGAAGTTGCTGGATGCCAATGCCCTGCAAGACAGAGCCAACAAAAACAGGCACCAGCTTACCGGCAGCAGTAGACTTCTTTATCGCAGCAAGGATCTCGTCATTACTTATGGCTTCGCCCTCCAGATACTTGCCGATAAGCCCGTCATCAATTTCCACCGCAGCCTCTACTAATCTGTCACGGCTGGCCTCTGCCTGCTCCTGAAGTGCCGACGGTATTTCGGCTTCTTCCGAAGTGTTGCCGATGTAAGCTTTCATAGTTACCAGGTCTACGATGCCTTGAAACTCGCTTTGTGAACCTATTGGTAATTGAAGGGGCAAACATCTTGGTGATAACTTGGCTTTGATTCCCTCCACGGTGGAGAAGAAATCAGCATTATCACGATCCATCTTGTTGATGAATATCAACCGAGGCAGAGTTGCTTTTTCGGCATCGGCCCACATCTGTTCTGTGCCTACCTCCACACCCGAAGCAGCACATATTACGACGATTGCCCCCTCGGTCACCCTCAGACCCGACCTTACCTCGCCGACAAAATCAGCGTAGCCTGGGGTATCGATGACATTCAGCTTTGTCTCCTTCCACTCAAATGAGAGCAGGGACAGGTTGATGCCCATATGACGTTCTACCTCAAGCGGGTCATAATCTGAGGTAGTAGTGCCGTCCTCAACGCTCCCCAAACGCTGAATGGCGCCCGAGGCGAAGAGCATATACTCAGCAAGCGAAGTTTTCCCGGCCCCTTGATGGGATATGAAGACGACATTTCTGATTTGCATGGCCTCACATTATAGTCCTGTTCCCAAGCATAAGCAACCGCTCACGGACGGAGTGCCCGATGATGCTGTCCTGAGGAGTGTGATGGGAGAGCAGTTCATAGACGCCAGAAGGAGTGTCGGACGACTTTGACAGACCGTGTTTGCGTAAGAGTGTCCATTCATGATATAGTCCATCCTTTGAGCCACTTTCGGGAGATCGGTTGGTCGGATGTTTCTGAAGGCAACTATTTCAGAACCTGGCATCTTTCCGTTCACTTTATTCAAGATCAATGTAACGTAATGTAGCTGGCGGTCGTTGAGAAAGGGATAGGCAATGGCAGAACAAGGCAGAACTACATCAAAAAGGCGTGGCACAAAACCACAAAAAGCAAGGGGAAGCAGTATGGAGTACTCGTTATCGGAAATCTTGTCCTCTTACAAGGGGACCCAGGGTGAACTGATTCCCATTTTGCAGAAAGTCCAGGCGGAATTCGGCTATCTCCCTGAGGAAGCCATGAATAGAGTTGCCGAGTTTTGCAGGGTGGCAGAGAGCAAGGTTTTCGGCATCGCATCATTTTATGCCCAGTTCCGTTTTGTTCCTCTGGGAAGGACGCAGGTAACGGCGTGTAGGGGGACAGCTTGCCATGTGCGTGGCGCCCCGCAGATTGTTGACGAGCTGAAAAGACAACTGGGGATTGAAGAAGGGGAGACTACACCTGACCTGGAGTATTCCCTGGAAACGGTAGCCTGTATTGGTTGTTGCGCCCTGGCACCTTGCCTAGTAATCAACGGAAAAGTTGAATCTAAAATGACCCCCAAAAAGGTAAAGGAGCTTCTTACAAAAGGGGGGCAAGTATGAGCTTTGAGAGGATGAAGCGAGAAGCAAAGGAAAAAAGGGAAGCGCTACGGCAAAGCAAGAAGCCTTTAATTCTTGTAGGGACGGCAACTTGCGGTCGCTCTGCCGGAGCATTGGACACACTGGAGGTATTCCGTCGAGAACTCAAAAGCCGCAATATTGATGCAGAGATTATAGAGACTGGGTGCCTCGGACTCTGCTATGCTGAACCGGTTGTCGGCGTCGTTAAACCGGGACAACCGAATATCTGGTATCGCAATGTTTCTGCAGAAAGAGCCAGGGAGCTTATTGAGGGTTATCTCGTGAAGGGCGATCCTTTGGCAGATTATGCCTTGGGGAGTACAGAAGGTAGCGTTGAAGGAATTCCTCATCTTTTTGACTTGCCAATGCTTAAGCCACAGGTAAGGAGGGTTCTTTGGAACTGCGGTCTTATTGATCCTACAAACATTGACCATTATATTGCCAGTGGTGGGTATGAAGCTTTGCAGAGGGCAGTTTTTGAAATGGAGCCGGAAGAGGTTATTAACGAAGTAAAACGTTCTGGGCTGCGGGGACTTGGTGGTGCCGGTTTTCCCGCCGGGCGAAAGTGGGAAGCTTGTCGCCGTGCCCCCGGTGACGAGAAGTATGTTATTTGCAATGCCGATGAAGGCGACCCCGGGGCATTTCAGGACCGCTCAGTCTTGGAGGGCGATCCCCACTCAGTCCTGGAGGGAATGATAATTGCTGGCTA
This sequence comes from Dehalococcoidia bacterium, assembly GCA_030610855.1. GTDB lineage: Bacteria > Chloroflexota > Dehalococcoidia > GIF9 > AB-539-J10 > RBG-13-51-36. Next base: position 4,088 of record JAUWQY010000032.1, on the reverse strand, counting down.
TGCCGTTGGCGCAAGGAAAGGATATATCTATGTGCGCGCCGAGTACCCCCTGGCGGTAAACTATCTGGAGATTGCTATCTCTCAGGCAAGGGAAAGGGGATTTGTCGGCGAAAATATACTCGGCAGCGATTTCAGTTTTGATCTGGATATTTTCCAGGGGGCAGGCGCTTTTGTCTGTGGGGAGTCCACTGCTTTGACCCTTTCTATCGAAGGCAATAGGGGAATGCCCAAGCCTCTTCCTCGCCCCCGCACCACCGAAAAAGGGCTCTGGGATAAGCCTACCCTGCTCAACAATGTGAAGACCTTTGCCAACATCCGCTGGATTATCAACAAAGGAGCGGATTGGTTTGCTGGCGTAGGAACCGAGAGAAGCAAAGGCACCGCTATCTTTTCCCTTACCGGCAAGATAGCAAATTGTGGACTTATCGAAGTGCCCCTGGGGATCACCCTTCGTGAAATAATCTTTGATATTGGCGGAGGGATTCCCGGCGGCAAAGTTTTCAAAGCGGTACAGACCGGCGGTCCTTCAGGTGGGTGTCTTCCGGTAAGCCTGCTTGACACACCCGTTGATTTCGACTCGCTCACCACCGCCGGGTCCATAATGGGCTCCGGGGGTATGGTGGTGACGGATGAGGATACCTGCATGGTTGACCTGGCACGGTATTTCTTGGACTTCACTGAAAAGGAATCCTGTGGGCAGTGTTCTTTGTGCCGATTGGGGAGCTCACAGATGCTGGAAATCCTCAGGGCTATAACCGAAGGGAAAGGCGCGATGGAAGACATTGACCTGCTTATTGAATTGGGCGAAGCGATTAAGATAGGCTCAATTTGTGGCCTGGGACAGACCATCCCAAACCCCGTACTAACCACCATCCGATACTTTCGTGAGGAATATGAGGCACATATCCTTAAGAAGGAATGCCCTGCAAGAGTATGTCGAGCCCTTATCTCTTACCGTATCCTGCCAGATAAGTGTGAAGCTTGCATGATCTGCCTTCGGAATTGCCCTGTTGGAGCAATCAAGGGCGGTAAGAAGGAGGTTCATGTGATCGATCAGGATAAATGTAGTAGATGCGGAGTATGTATGAGCATATGCCCGGAGCGCTTCAGTGCCGTGGAATGTATTCCAGGGCAGCTAAGTGAGGAAGATTTGAAATGATGGACAAGGTTATCTTCACCATCGACGGCGTAGAGATTACAGCAAATAGAGGAGATACCATACTCAAGGCTGCACTTGAGCACGACATTTACATTCCGCATCTCTGCTATCACCCCGACCTGAAGCCATTTGGTGGATGCCGACTATGTATGGTCGAGATCCAAGGAGAAGGGCTTACCATCTCCTGCAAAGCACCCGTCGAAGCAGGAATCACGATAATAACAGAAAGCCCTCAAATCAATAAAGTGCGGCGTATTGCTACTGAACTGCTGATTGTGAATCACGAAGGTGATTGCCTCGAGTGTTCCAAGAATCCCGAGTGTAAGTTGCAGAACGTTGCTGGTTACCTAGGTATCGAAGAAGAACGCCTGAGCCGCTTAAAGCGGACAAACAGAAGATTCCCGATTGATGACTCAAACCCCTTCTTCAGCCGTGATCTGAACAAATGTATCCTCTGTGGCATCTGTATCCGGACTTGCGATGAAATCCAAGGGGTAAATGCCATTGACTTCGGTTTTCGTGGGCATGATACCAAAGTTAGTGCCATGAAGGACAGACCCATCATAGAATCCGATTGTGTGTCCTGCGGAGAGTGTGTTGTGAGGTGTCCCGTAGGCGCACTAATTCCCAAAACTACACAGAGACCAGCACGCGAAGTGCGAAGCGTCTGCTGTTACTGCGGGTGCGGTTGCGGTATTAAGCTGGGTATTCGAGGAGGCATCATCGTCCGAGTACAAGGTGATGAAGACAGCCCTGCTAATAGAGGAAGACTATGTGTTAAAGGTCGCTTTGGCATTGCCGAGTTTGTCCATCATCCTGATAGGTTGACCGCTCCATTGATAAGAAAGAATGGGAAGCTAGAGCAGGCATCCTGGGACGAAGCGCTGGATCTGGTAACAAACAAGTTGAGAGCCTATACGCCGGATGAAGTAGGCGTCATCGCTTCAGCCAAGTGCACCAATGAGGAAAACTATGTCATACAGAAACTCGCCCGGGCAGTGCTGGGCACCAACAACGTTGATCACTGCGCGCGCCTGTGTCATGCCCCCACTGTGGCCGGACTGGTGCAGAGCTTCGGTAGTGGAGCTATGACTAACTCCATCAGCGAAATCGGCGACGCTGCTTGTGTTCTCGCTATCGGCACCAATACCACAGAAGCGCACCCTGTTATCGCGCTTGAGGTGAAAAGAGCAGTAGATAATGGCGGGAAGCTTATCGTAGCCAACCCTCTCGAGATTGACCTCTGTCGCTTTGCCAGCCTCTGGCTCCGGCATAGCCCGGGCACAGATGTTGCCCTGCTCATGGGGATTATGCGGGTTATAGTGGATGAGAAGCTATTTGACGCAGATTTCATCAAGGAGAGGTGTGAGGACTTCGGCGCTTTCAAGGAATCACTAGAGCGTTTTGACCTTGATTTTGTGGAGCGGGTCACCAAGGTGCCCCGGGATAAAACAGTAGAAGCTGCCCGTATGTTTGCTAGCAATAGCCCTGCCACCATCCTCTATTCCATGGGCATTACCCAGCATTCCCATGGCACCGACAATGTGCTGGCTATCGCCAACCTGGCCATGCTCACAGGCAACATAGGCAAGCCCTCAACCGGGGTCAACCCTCTCAGAGGTCAGAACAATGTGCAGGGTGCTTGTGATATGGGTGCCTTACCTAACGTCTATCCCGGCTATCAAGCGGTAGCTGATCCAGCTATTAGAGAGAAATTCGAAACTGCCTGGGGGTGTGGATTGCCCCCGTCCCTTAAAGATAAGTTTGGGATTACTTGGGACTGCTCATTACCATTATCTCCAGGACTAAGCTTAGTTGAGATGCTTGAAGCCGCCCATCGCAGGGAGATAAAGGCGCTATATCTGGTTGGCGAGAACCCGGCATTAAGCGATCCTGATGTCCAGCATGTTCGGCAGGCGCTGGCGCGGCTTGAGTTTCTGGTCGTCCAGGATATCTTCCTTTCTGAGACAGCCGAATTTGCCCATGTCGTCTTGCCAGCGGCTAGCTTTGCCGAAAAGGATGGCACCTTCACTAATACTGAGCGCCGGGTACAGCGGGTGAGGAAAGCTATCGAACCCGTTGGTGATTCCAAGCCTGATTGGTGGATTGTTTGCCAGGTAGCCCAGAGGTTAGAAGCCGAAGGCTTCAACTTCAATGACCCTTCCGACATAATGGATGAAATCCGCAGCCTCACTCCCAGCTATGGAGGCATAAGCTACCAGAGATTGGAGAGTGGGGGACTGCAGTGGCCCTGTCCTACTGATGACCATCCAGGCACACCGATATTGCACACGAATATCTTCGTCAGGGGAAAAGGCCGCTTCCTCCCGCTGAAGTATACTCCTCCTGGGGAGATGCCGGATGAGGACTACCCTCTGATTCTTACGACGGGGCGCAGCCTGTATCACTTCCACACCGGAACGATGACCCGCAAGGTGACCGGGCTTAATGTCATTGAGCCTGAAGGAGCGGTAGAAATCAATCCCGAAGATGCTTCACGACTCGGCATAGTCCAGGGTGACAGGGTCAAGATCAGTTCCCGGCGCGGTGAGGTTGTGGCTAAAGCCGAAGTGACGAGGGCATTGCCCCCGGGCGTGGTGTTCATGACTTTCCATTTTGCCGAAAGCGCTGCTAATATCCTCACCAATCCTGCACTCGACCCGGTAGCCAAAATTCCCGAGTTCAAGGTTGCAGCAGTTAGGGTAGAGAAGGTCTGAGCCCTTCACCTCCTTTCATTGTAGGTGGAAGGTGCAAAGTCTAGTGCCAGGCAAACTCCGCGCGGAATTTCGCCCCGCTCAGGCTAAACCCAGCAAGGAAGAAACGACAAGGAATGGCATTGCCGACAAAAAGGAAAGCAATTCCTTAAGCCGCCCTAGCCATTGCCATTATCATAAAGCTTTGTTGGTGCTTTGACTATTATTTTGGTTCC
>JAUWQY010000073.1 GCA_030610855.1 Dehalococcoidia bacterium | reverse complement strand
AAAGGAGTTGCTTAGAATGGATCAGTACGAGTTGGTACGGACGGCACATCGGGTTTATGGTAAAAATATAAGCGAGTTAGCGAAGATGACAAGTCATTCTCGCAACACAATCAAGAAGGCCATACGTGGCGAGCCGTGGGGATATAAAGAACGTCAGCACCAGCCATTTCCGGTTCTCGGCCAGTACTTGGCGATTATTAACGGTTGGTTGGAAAACGACAGGGAGGCGCCAAAGAAGCAGCGTCATACAGCGCGTCGAATATACAATCGGCTGGTTGAAGAACATGGTTATGATGGTGGTGAGTCTACCATTCGCCGTTATGTCAATATGGCCAGGATTGGTCTTGGCCTGGGCATCTCTAAGGCCTTTATCCCATGCGATCCGCAGGCGGGTTATGAAGGGGAAGTGGACTGGGGAACGGCCACTGCGGTTATAGGGGGAAGTAGAGTTCGTCTAAAATTTTTCTGCATGCGGTCAAAATATTCAGGGAAACACTTTGTCCGGTTCTATCCATGTGAACGGCAACAGGCCTTCTTCGATGCCCATATCCACGCATTTGAGTTTTTTGGCGGCGTCTTTCCTGTGTTGATCTACGACAACTTGACGACTGCGGTTCAGAAAGTCATGAGAGGAAAGGGTCGGATAGAACAGGATGGGTTTATCAAGTTTAGGGCATATTACAGCATCGATGCCCGTTTTTGTAATCCTGCCAGCGGTAATGAGAAAGGAGGTGTCGAGGGGCTGGTAGGCTTTGCGCGGCGCAATTACATGGTGCCGGTTCCCGAGGCGGAAAGCTTGGCGGAACTGAATGAGAAGGTGTTTAAGCAGTGTCTTATTTATGGGAACCATAAGATGAATGGACGCGAACTGAGAGTGAGTGAACTCTATGAAGAGGAGAAGAAACATCTTCTTCCTCTTCCAAATGCTGTTTTCAGCAACGTGCAGACACATGACGGCCGTGCCGACAAGTATGCCACGGTTATAGTAGACAAGAACCGCTATTCGGTACCATACCGTTATACCGGTTGTAAGATGAAGGTGTTGCTCAGGGTGGATCAGGTAGAAATCTTTTGTGCCGGTAAAAAGCTGGCCACACACGAACGGTCGTATGGGAATAACAAATGGAGCCTCGACCCTGACCATTATCTCGAGCTTATCCAGCAACGCCCCATGGCTTTCAATAGTGCCCGGCCCATTCGTCGATGGCGGGAAATATGGCCGGAGTCCCTGAATCTTTTACTGAAAAGTTTTACCACAGCCCAGGGCGAGACCAAGGGAATCAAGGATTTCATTTCGGTTCTCATGCTTTACAGGGAGCACTCGGCCGACGAGTTAGAAGCCGCGGTTGATCTGGCCCTGGAAAACAATATCCGCACCAGTGATGGGGTTCGACACATTCTGATTTACGCAAATGATACCGGTGTCGACATAGTTCCATTGGAGAACCGGCCGAGCTTACCGCCTCCCGATGTAACAGTTTATGGACAGTTGGGAGGTGTGATATGAAGCACGGAACATTATTGGCGTTGAAAGAAGACCTGAAGGCCCTGAAGCTTTCCACCATGGCACGCTGCATAGAAGCCCATCTGCGCCAGGCCAGAGAGGGAGGTGCAGATTACGATGAGTTTCTTCTAAAATTGACCTCGGCTGAACTGCAGGCCAGAG
>JAUWQY010000069.1 GCA_030610855.1 Dehalococcoidia bacterium | reverse complement strand
AAGCAAGAGGAACAGAGATCACGAATCATTTGTCGGCCCATGTCCTTAGGAGCAGTTAGTGTATTCTTTGAACCACTGGCAGTCTGGAATTCCCGCTCTTGATCGCAGCGTATGCCATGTTTCTTCCCGATGCGGCTAATCCGGCATCTTCTTCCTCGACTACCTTCGCGCCTCGCCTGCTGCCGACGACGGTTGGAGAACTCCTGTGCTTAGTATAACCCGGGTGGCAGATGGTACAATGACCACATTAAGGGATTGATGGCACAGGCGATTTCGCCAGCTTGCATCCTTTCTCTATGTCCGGGCGGCATCAATGCAGAAGCAGGAAGACAAGCCTGGGCTACTGAGGGAAGGGTTCTGAAGATCCAGGCAGTCCGCTCAAGTGCCCTTTAATGTGTCATGTCATCCGAGAAAGCAGTCATAAAGACGACAGAAGAAGAGATCACGACGGCGGAGGAGACTCCTATCCCTTGCTTTCGCTGTGGCATCTGCTGCACCTGTTACCAGCCTCCACTTCTTCCTGAAGATATCGAGAGCATCGCCTCAGCTCTGGGAATATCAAGCTCGGAGTGCATCTCCAGCTATGCCTTGAGGGTGCCGACAAAGGAAGGTTATTTGCTGCGGAAAACTGGGAGAGGCTGCGTTTTCCTTGGCCTCGATGAGGATGAGAAGGCCCGCTGTGCCATATACCTCTCTCGCCCTCAAGCCTGCCGGGAATGGCAGCCAAGCCTCTCCCAGTCTGCATGTCTTGAGGGGTTAGCCAAACTCAAGTCGGAAGGGCAGCTAATGCAGCTGAATGAACTCTTCCGATCCGACGAGGAGCAACGAGAGTTCTACCTCTCACTGGACAGAGTCCTTCCTCCTCAGAATCCAGGGTAGGAGACCTTCTCACTGCCCCAATGCCGGTGTTTCTATTCCTAAGGCCTTTACGTGACCCTGTGGCGAGCACGATTCACCCGCCGCCCGAGTCGGGCAGATTTGCCGCGGTCTCGGATTCGTCCTCTATGCGAATCATCTCCTTGCCGCAGCAGACAAGAGTACCGCCACCAGCCTCGATTACTTCCACCTTGTTGCCACAGATTTGGCAGAGATATACCTCTCCGTAGTTCTTTACAGCCATGCTACACCCCCGTTCTTGGCAGAATAACCCGGCCGGCAACGAATCATCCCTGAATGCCGGACGCCCACGTACCTGATAGCCCGTCATCCTTCACCGATGACAGCCGGGGCATTCCCGAAACACGCGCTTCTCGTATGCTCCGGTTCCGCAAACAGATTGTATCACAACATCTCAATCTGGTTGCTGAACGGATGTCCTGTTTGTGCAGCCTGGCCGGAGCAACCAGGACAGGGATGAGGGACTGAATGTCGCACCTGGCGAAGTTCCAGGGTTTTCTGTACTATCTGGATCCAGATCATGATCGCCGATTGGCGGTTGACAAACGCGCGTGGAGCGGGTGATGGGATTCGAACCCACGACGTCTTACTTGGGAAGCAAGCACTCTACCACTGAGTTACACCCGCAAGGGTGAACATTCACACGAGTTCGTAACTGACCCGCTAAAGAAGTTTACCACTTCCCGGTCAGCAGGGACAAGTTCAAGGGCAACCATTCTCTATCACATTATCCCCGCATGAGTTCACGCGGTAAACCGAGCCGTAGAGGCAGCACATACCCAGCTACCCAGACATGCTCTCTCACGAAAAGCCAGACCAGGCTTCGAACCTACCCGCGATTAGCCCACACTGCCGGATGCGACAGAGTCTTGGTCATGATCATGCTTCCAGTTGCCTGAACTATTTTTCGACGCCGCTATACGTCCATGCTGATGTAGGCATTATGGCGTATGCTTTTATCCTCGGCTCCGATGCCAGGAGTGCCTTTGCCTCCCGCAGTATCTGCTGGCTGATCTTGGAACTCTCCCACGCTTCCCAATTCTCAAGCCTCTCCCAATTGTACAACAGGGCTACAATAGAAGTGTTTTTCACGCTTCTGATATGCTCAACACTGATGAAACCCGGAAATGTAAGGGCATATGACCTGAGCTTTAGCAATGCAGGTTGTATATCTGCACCCTCCTTCAGTTCATAACCTACGATAATCTTGACCAATGTTCTCCTTCT
>JAUWQY010000046.1 GCA_030610855.1 Dehalococcoidia bacterium | reverse complement strand
GTGAAGGTCTTTGTCGAGTAGCGATGCCGCCAAACAATCGTTTCGGATTCCTGTTGCGCTGGCCCGGGTGGGGCGGAGTGCCGTGCAGATATCGCCCACGGCATAGCCCCACCCGATTTCTGCTCACGCACAACGTACTGCACGCGGGCCATCTTCCTGCGCATGCACGCAGAACCCCATCTCCCTTGACACCCATGGCGGGGTCATATATATTGTGAGTTTCGTCAGCTCGAGAACACCCGACCCTTCACTGTGTCCGGGCGTCAGGAAGCAGGTAACCGGGGAGGATGTTGCAGGTTGGCCTCATGAATGAGAATAACACGAAGACATTTGTCATTGCTCTTGGAGGCAATTCCCTACTCAGGGCTAACGAAAAGGGAACGCCCGAAGAGCAATACAAGAACATAGATCGCACAGCAAAACAGCTACTGGACTTGCTCAGCAGCGGTAACCGTGTCGTCATCACTCACGGGAACGGTCCACAGATCGGCAACTTACTTCTGGCTGATGAGGCCACAGCGAACATAATACCCTCTAAGCCTCTCGATATTCTCGGAGCACAGGCGCAGGGGTACATGGGCTACATGATTCAGAACACGCTCGCGAATCATCTGAGACAGGCGGGAGCGCCGCGTAATATCACCACCGTGGTGACTGAGGTGATAGTGGACCGGGATGACCCCGGCTTCCAGAACCCGTCCAAACCCATCGGTCCCTTCTATGACGCCCGGAGGGCGGAACAACGGCGCAAGGAGGAGGGTTGGAACATCATTGAGGATGCCGGACGCGGCTATCGCCGTGTCGTCGCTTCCCCGTTCCCCCTTGACATCCAGCAGGCCAGGATCATCAAGAGCATGCTGAACAGCGGGGAAATAGTCATTGCCGCGGGCGGCGGCGGTATCCCTGTCATCAGAGACGACAACCGCAATCTGCACGGGGTTGAAGCGGTGATAGATAAGGACTACGCCTCGGCCCGTCTAGCTGTCCAGATAGACGCTGATGTCCTGTTCATCCTCACAGCTGTGGAGTATGCGTATCGTGACTTCGGCACGCCTCACCAGAAACCACTGGAGCAGTTGAGCCTTGCTGAGGCCAGAGCGCTCCTGGCAGAGGGACACTTCGGCAAGGGAAGTATGGAGCCCAAGATTGGGGCAGCCATCATGTTCCTTGAGGAGGCCGACCAGCAGGAGTCACGCGAACGCGAGGTGGTGATAACTCTTCCTGAGAGTGCTGCGAAAGCACTTGAGGGAAAAACTGGTACCCGGATTATCAGGTAGAATCCTGAGCTTCGTGTGACAGCCGGCTTAATCACCGAAGGATGGGCGGTTTAGAACCACGGAATAGAGGGTTTTTGAAGCTGAGCGATTTAGTCTCCAAGCCCGGAGATTTGGCTTATCGGATATCATTAGGGAGGTGATTTCTGTTGAAAACGAGAATACTCATTATCGGAGCTGCCGGGAGAGATTTCCACAACTTCAACACCTATTTCAAAGACAAGGAGGCATTCCAGGTAGGCGGGTTCACCGCCTCGAGACAGGTGCCGGGCCTCTCGGGAAGGAAGTATCCGGCAGCACTGGCGGGAAGGCTTTATCCGGAGGGGATCCCGGTCTACCCAGAGGAGGATTTGCCACGGCTCATAAAGGAGTTGAAGATCAATGTCTGCGTCTTTGCCTATAGCGATGTTTCATACCAGCATGTGATGGGCGTCGGAGCAGTCGTAGAAGCCGCTGGCGCCAGCTACATGATGCTCGGCCCTGATGATACTATGCTGAAAAGCAACAAGCCGGTTATCGCAGTATGCGCGGTGAGAACAGGTGCCGGAAAGAGTCAGACTTCCAGAAGGATCATAGATATCCTCACCAGAAAGGGGCTGAGAGCCGTCTCGGTTCGTCACCCCATGCCCTATGGCGACCTGGTTGCCCAGAGGGTGCAGCGCTACGCCAGCCTGGCCGACCTGGGGAAGCACAGGTGCAGCATTGAAGAGATGGAGGAATACGAACCGTACCTTGTGCAGGGAAATGTCATATATGCCGGAGCCGATTACCAGGCTATTCTAACTGCCGCCGAGCAAGACCCCGAGGGCTGCGATGTCATCCACTGGGACGGCGGAAACAACGACTTCCCGTTCTTCAAGCCCGACCTGTTCATCACGGTAATCGACCCCCACCGTGCCGGGCATGAGGTCTCCTACTATCCCGGCGAAATATGCTTGCGAATGGCAGATGTGGTGGTGATCAACAAGATCGACAGCGCCAGTGCAGATGACATTCAAACGGTGCGCGAAAACATAGAGCGGGTAAACCCGCTCGCAACTGTGGTTAACGCCTCCTCTCCCGTCAGCGTTGATGACCCCGACATCATAAAGGGCAAAAGAGTCCTTTGCATCGAGGATGGCCCCACTCTGACTCACGGCGAGATGAGATTCGGCGCCGGCACGATCGCCGCCAGACGATACGGTGCTGCAGAGCTAGTCGACCCCAGGCCTTACACCGTGGGGCATATTGCCGAGTCGTTCAGGCTCTACCCTCATATCGGGGCGCTCCTGCCGGCAATGGGCTATAGCAAGGAGCAACTGAAGGATCTGGAGACCACCATCAATAGGACTGACTGCGAAGCAGTAGTGGTCGCTACTCCCATCGACCTGAGAAGGGTGATCAAGATTAACAAGCCGAGTACCAGGGTTCACTACGAACTCCAGGAAATCGGAGAACCGACGCTGGAAGGGATACTGACCGCGTTCGGAAGGGCGCATAATCTGGCCATGAAATGACGCCTTGCCCTTGATAACTGATAACGTCCAATACAGGAGCGCGGCACACATCGCTGCCGCACCTCACCCTCCACGTATCACGGAGATGCTCGCTCCGGTCGGCGGCATTACCATGCAGTCATGCCACTGACGGTCTTCTGGTCTAGCTCCTGGACTACCGCGGTCAGCAGCTCAACCGCAGCATCGAAATCGCCCCGATGCATAATCCCGCCGTGGCTATGCACATAACGCACCGGTAAGCTGAGCACTACTGTGGGAACACCGCTCCCATGCAGATGAATGGCAGCACCATCTGTCCCTCCGCGAATTCTATCAGCGCGAATCTGAAACGGGATGCCATGTTTCGTGGCTGTATCTGTGAGCAAGTTACGCAACCCGCGGTTGGGAATCATGTCCTGGCGGTAGAACGTCACGACCGGGCCTCCCCCAAGCCGCAATACCTGACCCTCTGCCGCGGCCCCCGGCATATCATTGACACCGGTCCCCTCCAGCACAATCGCCACGTCGGGGCCAACTACCTTCACACTTGTCGTTGCCCCTCTTAGACCAACCTCCTCCTGAACCGTAGCCACGGCAAAAAGCGTATTCGGGTGAGGGATATCGAGCATTCTCCTCATTACGGTCAGCACCACGGCGCAGCCTGCCCGGTCATCGAAGGCCTTCGACAAATACGTCTTGCCACCGGCAAGAACAGTGAATGCGCTCACGGGCACAATGGGGTCTGCCACACGCACTCCGACCTGTTCAACCTCTTCGCTTGAAGTAGCACCGATGTCGATATACATATCCTTCTTGCCAATCATTTTGGCCCGTTCTTCATCTGACAACAGGTGGGGGGGCTTGGCTCCGATCGTGCCGATAACGTCCCCTCCCGTCGTCTTGATTGCCACTCTCTGCGCGAGCAGAACGTGGTCCCACCATCCTCCCAATGCAGCGAACCTGATGAAGCCGTCCTTTGTGATGTGGCTCACCATGAAGCCAATCTCATCCATATGAGCGGCCAACATCACCTTCGGTTCCGACGCTTCACCGCACTTCTTGCAGATCACGCTGCCCAGTCTGTCATGGCTAACCTCACCCAATTGCCTGAACCGGTTCTGAATCAGTCCCCTTACCTCAGTCTCATGCCCGGGTATACCGCTGGCTTCAGTGAGTTCCTTCAGTAGTGTTTCTATCTCGTCCATGGTTTTCGCTCACAACAAATGGTATCCCGTCTGGATTCAGTCGTCTCTCGACACAGTCGTCTGGAGCAGCATACTGCAATCCTCATCATCCTCTGTCAAGAGACTGTCTCCCGTCTTTCACGGGCGACCTTCAGGGGCTCCTGGCTGACAGCCAGAAGCCCCTGTTCTCCTACTGCAAATCAAGAAATGCCGGCCACGGAACTTGAGGTCGATTGTGCATCAAACTAATCGTCCGAGGGCTAATCCATTTATAGAGATTTACCTTGGAGCCGGCCTTGTCGTCGGTACCAGATTTTCTGGCGCCGCCAAATGGCTGCTGGCCGACGACGGCTCCCGTTGTTTTCCAATCATAGATATTGCCCGCGGCATAGCGCAGTCTCTCAAGGCCTTCACAGAGAGTAAACAGACTTGCGGTGTTTATCGCCCCTGTCAACCCGTAAGGACTGGTCTCATCGCATTTGGCAAGAACTCCCTGGAAGTCCTTTGCACTCATCGGACAGACCGTCACCACCGGTCCGAAGATCTCTTCCTTCATAGTCCTGTAGTCCGGATCGCGGGTGATTATCAATGTCGGACGGATGAACCAGCCGGGCTTATCGGTATAGGAACCACCGATTACCTCTACATTCTTATCGGCTTTCGCTGCTTCAATGTATCCGACGATTTTCTTGTACTCCGCCTCGCTGATAATCGCCGCCATGTAATTCCTGAAATCGGCGGCATCTCCAGCCTTGATTGAGTTGATGAAGCCAGATAGCTCCTTAGAGACCGCCGGCCACATACGTTCGGTAATATAGACTCTCGAGGTAGCGGAACACTTTCTGCCCTGACAACCGAAACCGCCAACGACAATCGCTGTCGCTACTGTCCTGGCGTCATCATCGTCATAAACAACTATGAAGTCTTTCCCGCCCGTCTCTCCGACGCAGGAGCGGTGCGGATAGCCGTAGCGGTATACTCCCTTCTCTGTATTCTTTCCGATCCTGCCTACTATCCAGTCAAAAGTACTGGTGCCGCCTGTAAAATGAACACCGCTCAGGCTGGAACTGTCCAGAAGCGCTTCCCCGATTGCCTGGCTTGCTTCCCTGCCGCCATGAATTACCGAGAGAACCTCCGGCGGCAGGCCCGCCTCATAAAGCACCTCCAGAACAGCATGAAAGGAAAACACGGCGTCGGAAGCCGGCTTACAGACAACGACATTGCCCATCATGGCAGGAGCCATGCCGAGATTGCCGGCAATAGCCACGAAGTTGTTCGGCGACAGAGCCGCTACAAATCCTTCCAGCGGTCGCCAGTCGATGAAGTTCAAACTGGAGGGCTGGCTATCAGGCTGTTCCTTATAGATCTGGCAAGCGTAGTAGGCGTTGAAATTCCAGAAATCGACCAATTCGCAGACATCGATCATTGCCTCATAAGGACTCTTGGAAAGATCCTCCATGGTTGCCGCAACCAGCTTGTAGAAGTACTTCGTCTGCATAAGATAAGCCGCTTTGCGGAAGACATTGAGCCGCATGTACCACGGAATCCGGTGCCATTTTTCTCGCGCATCTAATGCGGCCTGTATCGCTGCTTCAGCATGATTTGCCTGAGCCCTGGCGTATCTACCCAGGAGCCTCTTGTTGTCATGGGGCACGATGCATTCGCCCAGGTCTCTGGTCATGATCTCTTTGCCACCGATCATCAACGGCAGCTTCACTTTTGCCGAATCCTGCGACCTTAGTTCTTTGATCGCCTCTTCGAGCAGTTTTCGCTCGGGCGTGCCCCTGGCAAAACCCGGCATGGGCGCATTCTGCGGCTTTGGTATTTCGGGAATCCCTTCAATATTCAGCATTCCTTTCTCCTCCTGTTCGTTTTTCCAATAGCCGGCCTCTATTCATCCCGGGCTATCGTGTCCGCTTTTGTCAGCCTTGACATAAACCACTCATATCTGAGAATACTGCATGGAAACGTATGCCGGTGTTACGCTGGTAGCAAGGTCCGCCTTTGTGCCCACAGACTCAACTTCCGCGTTCAGTATAACTGAGTCCGCTCTTTTCAGCAACCCGCTGAACCCCAGAATCAGGATAGCTTTGACGACCTTTCTGCTGGCTGTAGGGACCACAGCCAGCCAGCATCCGGCGCTTGTCATCACAACGCCCCAGCGTGTCAGGATCGATATAGAAGCAACCAGGCAGGAAAACAGTCACAGAGAAAAGCCAAGAAAAGCTCCGATTGGTAAGAATAGTTAAGTTTAGTATATTGACTTTCGTCATAAGGTACATTAACCTTGATATAGGTGCGGGGACAACAAGAGAGCTATTACGTGGAGCTGGGGCCGGGTGGTCAAGGAAACCTGGCAAGAGGTGTAACCTGGGATAAGCCGAGTGTTCCAGTACCGTGTTGTTCGTCAGGGGACGGTGAGGCCGAAACTGTAACTGGTCGCCCGGGTTCGGCGGAGTCGGTAGGGAAACCGACCCGCCGAAGGTCGGTTCTTTGTTGAGTGTTTTAGGATTGGCATGAAAGTCCTGCTTGTGAAACTGCCGGAAGAGATATCTAGATATATCCCTCTTGTCCTGAAGGTAAGATGGCCCGATTTGACCTTCTTCCGCACGGACGACGCGAGAGAGGCCGTGCAGCTGGTACATAGTGAGCAGCCCCTTCTCGCCCTGCTTCATCTTCCTGAGCGAAGCGAAGGGTCGTCACCTGAAGACTGCTTTGACGTCATAAGCCAGATTCGCAGCCTTTCTAATGTGCCCCTCATTGTTGTTGGCCAGAGCGATGATGTCATGGACAAGGTGAAAGCTCTGGAGTTGGGTGCCGATGACTGGATATCCCCATCCTCCAAACCTATGGAGTTTATTGCCAAGGTCAATGCTATCCTCCGCCGCTGCTCCCCCGATAAGCACGGTGTTGCCTCTTTCCTGGGCGGCAAGCTGTCTATAGATTACCCCGCTCGCCAGGTACGCGTCTCAGGTAAGTCGGTGAAGCTAACCCCCATTCTGTACAAGATCTTCTGTTACTTAGCCGAGAATGAAGGAAGGGTATGCACCAGCACGGAGCTGCTCCAGTATGTCTGGGGGCCGAACTCCGGTGATGATAAGGAGCTACTCAAGCTGAATGTCTACCGCTTGCGGTCTAAGATCGAGGAAAACCCCTCCGATCCGGAAATCATCTTCAGTGAGAGAGGTATCGGCTACGTTATTAGATCCTCCGGCTCCAGTGAGTAGAGACATTGTCCTCCATCGATCCTGAACCTTCGCTCGCGGCCGCAGGCGCTCTAAGATCCACATTCGGGCAAGAGCAGTGAGCCCAACGCCAAGTTCCGTTGCTTCTTTTCTGAAACGAGCTCATCCGAAGCAATCCCTTCGCCTCTCGTCATTGCGAGGGACGCCAGACCCGAAGTAATCTCGTGGATGGGCGCAGGGGATTGCCGCGCCCCGGCAAGTCAGGGCTGCAATGACACCTATCCTCCTCTGTCATTGCGAGGAGCGTAGCGACGAAGCAATCTCGTGACTAGACCATGGGATTGCCGCGCCCCGACAAGTCGGGGCTCGCATTGACACCTATCCTCCTCTGTCATTGCGAGGAGCGTAGCGACGAAGCAATCTCGGCAGGGTTATTGGGGGTTGGTGATCGCCGCACTTCTTCTGCAATGACATATCGGGTGTCCTGAAACCAAAAAGATACCCTTTGTAACCGAAAAGATACCTCTTGTAACCGGTCAGTCACTGACTTCTCCCTTATGCCGCAGTATACTGGACTTAAGTACTGGTACTAAGGTACCGGGGCTGGTACAGGTTAAACATGAAGAAGGTTTTGCTCGTGTGTCCCGACGTGGAGATGACAGACGAATTGACCTTCTTCTTGCGGCACTCTGGTTTTCAGGTTGCCAGTGCCATCGAGGGCGGGCAGGTCATGGCTGAGATGGATAGAAGCACTCCCGACCTGATAGTGA
>JAUWQY010000031.1 GCA_030610855.1 Dehalococcoidia bacterium | reverse complement strand
GTGCAACCGAGACCATCAAAGCCTGTATGGTGAGCTTTAGATTACACAGGAGACACAGGAAAATGATATGGGCTATCTATTCTAGGACAGACTTCAGTCATCTGAAGGGAGGGATAGGATGAGAAGAGCAGCAGGCATTATATTGATAATCTTAGGTATAGTGGGACTAATAGGGGTGGTTCGTAATCTGAGTAATTCTGGTATTTATCTCCCTGTCCTATTCGTTATCCTATGGCGAATTGGTTCCGGTGCACTTCTTGTTACCGGTGGGGTTTTTTGCCTTAAGAGGAGGTATTGGGGACCGTGCTTGGCTTCGGCCTTGCTTGCACTTTTGATTGGAATTTCTTCGACAATTGATATGCTTAGGTATATGACGCCTAATAGGATGGGGCCGGTCTGGCCTGGAGGAATTGGACTGACTTGGGGTATTTGGATTATGGTCCTTGGGGCGGTCATCTCAATAGTATTCATTTCTCTCAAGAAGAAAGAGTGGCAGGAAATTCACGATTAACTAGATTTTTCTACGAGCCAATCATATCCCTGCTGGGCTCAGGTAGCACCAATGCCGCAGGGGGATACCCCCATGCCAACTATAGCTGATCCTGACGTAGGGACCACATAGCTGTGAAATCGGAATAGACTCCGTTCACCTTGTGAACAACCAGCTTTGCCTTGTGAACAATCTAGCTTTGAATCCTTGCCTATCAATCATAGCTCTTTCTTTATATTTATTGTACAATGAAATGAACTATCATTTCGGAGGTGAAGATATGGAAAATCTGGGTTCTACAGGTATCTTTTTTGGTGGTCTAGGTCTCCTTCTTCTTAGCTTTGGTTTATTTTGGTTTGTTGATGTATACAAAAAATCTAAAATGTCAAAACACAAGGAAGAGAAATAACTTAGCTCAATACTCCCTTTTAATACTTGATCCGCATACTGACGCTTCCCTAGTCTGCTATTGACCTATAGAGTTTAAGGCTATCCTCAAACTTCACAGCCGTTAAACTGTTTATAGAGTTGAAGGGCATCGTCAAAGGTAAGAGACTTGGAGTAGTGCTCAACCATTGAAAGTTGTTCCCAGCCTCCGAGCGCTTGGACTACCCTGGTAGATAGTCCCGATTTGACCTGGTGAACACAGAACCCTCTTCGGAATGAATGTGCATTGCAATGGATACCTGTCTCTCTAGATAGTATCTTAAGGACTGTCTGTATTCCCGCTGAAGTTAGTCCAAAGCTATCATGTTCACTGAACCAATCCTTCACGATGCCATTACCAGCTAGAGCCTTGCGATAACGATTACCCTTGCCCAGGACAATCACAACCTCTTCTTCCCAATCGAAATCCTTAGCTCTGACCCTTGCTGCTTCACTCACTCTTACACCTGAATACCAGAGGAAGCTAAGAAGAGCCTTATCACGCTCACGATGACAGTGGTTTGTTAGAATGTCTAGTTGCTCTTTAGACACAGCAGCCAAGAGCTTCTTTTGAGTCTTAGGCGGGAGACCTTCTCCATAGGGTTCTCTGATATGTAGCCGTTACGCTGCAACCATCTGAAGAGGATTTTAAGGCTCTGATAGAACCTGAGCTTAGCATTCCAGCAGCTAAGGGACTTCAGATAAGAGCTAACACCGTCGGGACTTAAGGAATAACCGACAAAGTTGGTGAGTGTATATCGGTAGAACTCTATCGTTCTCTTGCTTAAGCCTTCAGGACGGGAAGAGATGAACTTCCGCAGCAGCTCAGTTGTGAACTTTTGAACTTGTGAAGTTGTGAACTCTTTAGCTATAAGACTGGTGGAGCTGATGGGATTCGAACCCACCACCTTCTGACTGCCAGTCAGACGCTCTCCCAACTGAGCTACAGCCCCGCCTACTTCAAGAATATAGCAAAACAGCCTGGCAAACTCAAGTTAGATAACGCCCAGCCATTGTAGAATGGAGCGCAAGCCGAAGTATCCCAGGTAGGCCAGTACCATGTTCTTGACCGTTCGTCCCGCCCAGGTGGCGAGGAAGAACCTTATCCAGCCAAAGCGGAGCATGCCCAGGAACACGGCGAAGGGGTAGTAAATGGGGGTGGTTATAGCTGCAATACAGAAAACAGCTTTGGATCCGTGGCGGTCCATGATGTTGCTGAAACGAACGTAAAGGCCGCTGCTACGATCTGCGAATAATCCTCTACCGCCATATCCGGTGAAGTAGGCACCTGTAGCGCCTATAGCTTCTCCAATTCCAGCTACGGCACCGACGATGGCAGGGTTCAGTACTCCGCCCAGCGTGAATGTAAGAACCATGCCGAAGCCGGGCATAACCAGGGTCCCGCTGGTGAGTATGTTGATGAAAAAGCAACCGACATAGCCCCAGCGTGCTATTTGGTCAATGTATTCTCGATGTTGGATGATGAGAACACATGAAACTATGGTAATCGTTAGAGAGATCCCGCCTATTAGGGCTTCCCGCTTAGTCGGTTTCCTCTTCATTTTTGCCAATTATACAGCAAAAACATATGAATGAAGCCGAACTCTCGGAGTTCATCGGCTCATTGTACTGAGACTACAGTCACTTCAAGAAAGGAAACATGACCAGGGCTGAGGGCAAGGTCAACGAGCCGGAGGCTTTGCAACTGTCGACCTTGGTCGGTGAGACCCCGCCCCCCCCTTCCCCCTTACTGGTCATTCCATGCCCTTTCCAGAGCTTCTCAGTGCCCTCTGGGGCGAGTTTCTATAGCTTCGGACAAAAGAACCCGGATCATCGCAGCATGGCCACATAACTGTTGAGGGACACTCCAATGGATCTCGCTACAGGTTTGCACTTGGCCCTGAGGCAGTGGAAAAATCTTCCTTCGGGGGGAAGCTCAGACAAGGCCTCATAGTGCCCCATTCCTTTGGCGAATATGAGGTCTGCCGACTCAAACTCTCGTTTGAACTGGGCTGAAGCCAAAGAGAAGACGATGCCCGGTGAAGCTATGCCCGTGCTCATAACCTTCCCGAACTCACCTTCCAGGCCAGTCTCCTTCACATCGTCCAGTGTCAGATCGTTTTGAACAGGCGCTGGTTTAACCACATAGATAACCTCGGCAAATTGCTTCATCCTCTTGACCATAGGCAGGTCGAAGTAGATCTCCCCGGCGTTATCAGCCAGGTATAGCACCTTGCTCGCTTCGCTTAGTTTTGTCATAAGATGCTCCGAGTCATCTATGGCAAAGCTTATCGGTTTTCTGATATCGTCCTTAATAGAATCGAGCTCTCTGAAGAAATCGATGGCGTTCGCTGCCGCGGCAAGTTCGAGACAATCCCGAAGGTCATCCTTGCAGGGATTGCTTCGGCTGCTGCCCCTCTTCCGGCTCGCAGCTACGGTTCGCGATGACAGCTCAGGATACAACTCCCTGGCCAGCGTCATCTCCCTTTCCTTCATCGCTCTATAAGGGTCGGCATTGCGGGTCACCTCTGTTACCACCTTGTGAATCTTGGTGGCAATCACAATAGATAATCGGTTACAAGAAAACTCATCCTCCAGTATCATCATCGCTTCTTCTGTTGCCTTCTGCTTCAATAACGCATCGCCCGTAGCCAGGTCAGCCGCCTGGCGAATCAATCTGTGCAAGCACTCATAGCAATCCGGCGTCAGTTTCATGCTGTTTCCCTTGAGTTAAGTTTGAGCAACTCGTGCCGCTGTATTATAATGGTATTGGCTATGTTTGAGAAACTGGAGCTAATCGAAAAGCGCTATGACGAGCTAAGCCAATTGCTGGCGCGTGAAGAGACAGTTACTGACTACAAGCGGCTTCAAGAGCTAAGCAAGGAGAAAGCTGATCTTGAGGATATCGTCGGCACCTACCGCGAATACAAAACCAGGGGCACAGAACTGGCTGAACTCGAAGCTCTGCTTGATTCCCGCGCCGAAGCGGAAATGACAGCCCTGATCAAGGAAGAAGCGGGCAAGTTCAAGCAACAGCAAGAAGATCTCCTTGGCCGACTCAAGCTTGCCCTGATGCCCAAAGACCCCAATGATAACAGAGATGTCATTGTGGAGATAAGGGCCGGAGCTGGGGGTGGGGAGGCAGGCCTTTTCGCTGCAGACCTATTCCGCATGTACAGCCGATATGCCCAGACCAAAGGCTGGCAGGTAGGAGTCATCGATAGCAGTCAAAGTGAAATTGGAGGTTTCAGAGAGCTGATATTTGAAATCAATGGTAAAGGCGCCTTCAGCCGCTTCAAGCACGAGCGCGGTGTCCATCGGGTGCAAAGAGTGCCAACCACTGAGGCTTCGGGCCGAATTCACACCTCGACAGCTACGGTAGCGGTCCTGCCCGAGGCCGATGAGATTGAGCTAAACATCAGCCCTGATGACATCAAGATGGAATTCTTCCACAGTAGCGGTGCCGGAGGCCAAAATGTAAACAAGGTAAGCACGGCGGTTCGCATTACGCACTTGCCCACAGGCATAGTAGCCTCCTGCCAGGATGACAGGTCTCAAATAAGAAACAGGATGAAGGCCATGGCGGTGCTTCGGGCCAGGCTGCTTGACCTCGAACAACGGAAGCAATCTGAAAGCGTAGACAAAGAGCGGAGGATGCAAGTGGGCGGCGGCCAGCGGGCGGAGAAGATTCGCACATACAATTTCCCCCAGAACCGGGTTACCGATCACCGCATCGGCTCAAGTTTTCACAATCTTCAACAGATTCTGGAGGGAGACCTGGATGAGGTCATCGAAGCCGTGTCGAGCAGAGAGCAGGTCGAGCAATTGGAAGCGGCTCTTGCATGACTCTAGGCGAAGTTCTACAGTCGGTTACCCAAGCACTACTTGAGGCGAGCATGGATGATGCCCGTATGGAGGCTGAGCTTCTGCTGGGCCATGTCTTGAGGATGTCCCGAGCGCAGCTTTACACAGAACCAGGGAGAAACCTGAGTACGGCAGAGACAAAGGATCTGAGGCGCCTTGTGAGGCGTCGCCTTAGCCACGAGCCTACCGCTTATATCTTGGAGCACTGCGGATTTTACGGCATCGAGTTCCACATCGATCATGGCGTTTTCATTCCCCGACCGGAAACAGAACTACTGGTAGAGAAAGCTATCGAACTCGCCCGCCGCATATACTGCCCCGGAAAGCAGATGATCATCGCTGACATCGGCACAGGCTGTGGAGCCATCGCCGTCAGCCTTGCCTTAGCATTGCCCCAGGCCAGAATTTACGCCACGGACATCTCAGCGTCTGCGCTACAGCTAGCCGAGAGGAATTGCCGGCGCCACGCCGTCGATGGCCAGGTCGAACTCTTGAGCGGGGATTTGCTTGAGCCACTACCCCACCCCGTAGATATGATAGTCGCCAACCTGCCCTACATAAAGACCAGTGAGTTTGAAGATTTGAGCTCGGAAATAGTGGATTTTGAGCCGACTGTAGCCCTGGCCGGTGGCGAAGATGGCCTGGACAGAATACGGCAGATGCTGGAACAAATGCCGGGGAAACTCAGTGACGGAGCCTGTCTTCTTCTTGAAATAGGCCGCGGACAGGGGGACGCGGTAACTTCGTTGATAGATAGCTACTTCCCACAGGCCGATATCGAGCTAGTCCCCGATCTGGGCGGTATCGACAGAGTGGTGCAGGTCGTACCTCAGTCATCAGTCACCAGTCGTCAGCCATCAATTCATACGAGGGAGTAAGATGACAGAAGGTATAGAACGGCTGGCTCAGTTCATCACAGAGTCCAGAAGGATTATCGTGTTCACCGGCGCCGGGGTAAGCACGGAGTCAGGCATACCCGATTTCCGCAGTCCGGGCGGAATCTGGAACAGATACGACCCTGAGGATTTCACCATCCAGAAGTTTCTCAGCAGCCCGGACTCTCGCAAGGCTTTCTGGAAGATGTCGGCCGAAGAGGGGTTTCTTGCCCAGGCCGAACCGAATCCGGCCCACTATGCCATCGCCGAACTCTACGAGTCAGGCAAACTGGATTGTGTCATCACTCAGAATATCGACAACCTGCACCAGAAGGCAGGAGTCCCTGGAGACAGGGTTCTTGAGCTTCACGGCAATATGAAGTGGGTGATCTGCTCAGGTTGCCGTACGCGCTTTCCCTTGCTTGAGACATTACAGAAGATAAAGGAGGGGATAGAAGTGCCCGATTGTCCCGATTGCCGCGGTATCCTGAAGCCGGACGTAGTACTCTTCGGAGAGACACTACCGGTGGTGACGTTACGGGAAGCTACTCGCCGGGCACAGAGGTGCGACCTTTTTGTTGTGATTGGCTCCGCCCTCCTCGTTTACCCAGCTGCCTATATACCGACGTACGCAACCAGTGCTGGCGCCAGATTAGCTATCGTGAACTTGACCCCCACACCACTCGACCACGAAGCGGCAACGGTGATCCGGGGCAAGGCCGGCGAGATCATGCCCGGAGTGATGGAAAGGGTACGGCTTCGCCAATCATCAGATTTCAGCTGAGTCTTACCGAGGACTAGCCCACGGTTTTGCGGATGCGCTTGATATCTACTGCCCTGCAGGTCTTGTCATCCACTTCGACAAGAATCGCGTCGAAGCTAACCTTCCCTTTTCCCGCCGGTAAGCGCCGCCATATCTGGGTAAGGAAGCTGTTGATTGCAGGGTCCGGTTCAACCCCGATAACCGAATCTACGGGACCAACCATGCCTATGTCGGAGACATAAGCGGTGCCTCGGGGCAATATCTGAGCGTCAATAGTACCCACATGAGTGTGGGTTCCCAACACGGCACTGACTCGACCATCGAGGTACCTCCCCATTGCCATTTTCTCCGAGGTTGCCTCAGCATGGAAGTCGACAACAATCGGAATTGACTTGTCCTCAAAGTCAGCCAATAGTTGATCCATGGCTCGAAACGGGCAATCGAAATGGCCCATGAAAACGCGCCCCACGAGATTGACTATCAGGACATTGCCGGTAAGCAAATAGCCACGACCAGGATTCGGCGGATAATTCAGTGGGCGGAGCAGGGCGAGTTCGCTATCCAGATAAGGAATGATCTCCTTGTGGGTCCAGATGTGATTCCCTGAGGTTATGACATCAACACCAGCATCAAAAAGCTCCCGTGCCGTACTTAAGGTCAGTCCTAAACCACCGGCAGCATTCTCGCCATTGCCTATTATCAGGTCGATGCCATATTCACGATACAGGCCCGGTAGAAGTTCTCTCACCGCCGCTCTACCGGGCTTGCCGATGATGTCGCCTATTGCCAGTATTCTCAATTCTACTTAGCGTAATCTATGGCCGTAGTCTCCCTTATCACTACTACTCTTATCTGGCCAGGATAGGTCAGGCTCTCCTCTATCTTTTTAGAAATATCCCGAGCCAATCTCACCGCTGCCAAATCATCAACTTTGTCCGGTTTCACCATGACGCGCACTTCTCGTCCAGCTTGAATGGCAAAGGACTTTTCCACACCGGGAAAATCGGTCGCTATATCCTCCAAATCCTTAACACGTTTCAGATACCGCTCCAGGGACTCACGTCTGGCGCCGGGCCGCGCACCGCTAATAGCATCAGCAGCGCTGACGATGAAGCCCATAACACTACTGGTCGTCGCCTCGCCATGATGTTCAGCAATGGCTTGGACCAGATCTGCATTTCGATCCCATTGTTTAACCAGATTGGCACCTATCAAAGCATGAGGACCCTCTGTTTGATGATCTACCGCTTTTCCTATATCATGAAGCAAACCAGCCTTCTTGGCAGCACGAGCACTGACCCCAATCTCACTGGCCAGCATCCCTGCGAGGTGGGAAACCTCCAGACTGTGAAGCAGGACATTCTGACCGTAACTGCTGCGAAATCTGAGCTGCCCCAGTAGTTTGATCAGTTCAGGATGTAACCCTGTCACCCCGGCCTCGTAAGCAGCTCGCTCACCTTCGCTACGGGCAGTAGCTTCAACCTCTGTTCTGGTCTTGTCCACTATTTCCTTAATACGGGCCGGATGGATGCGCCCATCAAGAATGAGCTTGCTCAAGGCAAGGCGAGCCACTTCCCGCCTGATGGGGTCGAAACTGGAGACGGTAACTGTCTCCGGAGTATCATCAATGATAAGGTCAACGCCAGTAGCCTGCTCCAGGGCTCGGATGTTGCGTCCCTCTCGCCCGATAAGCCGCCCCTTCATCTCGTCGCTGGGCAAAGGAACAGCCGATATCGTAGTTTCCGAAACAACATCGGTAGCGCATCTCTGAATAGCTGCGGCCAAGATGTTTTGAACTCTCTCGCCAGCCTCCTCCTTTATTCTGGCTTCCCACACTCTGACCTGTCGCGAGGCTTGTTCTTCAACTTCCTGTCTCAGCATATGAAACAGAATCTCTTTCGCCTCTTCACTGGATGTGCCGGTGATGGCCTCCAACTTGGCCAACTGCTCTGTTCTTATTGACTGAAGCTCGGCTGTTGTATTCTCAAGGTCTTTCTTGTGGCTCTCTAAATCACGCTCACGCCGTTCTACCGCGTCTACCTTGCGCTCCAGCGCCTCTTCCTTCTGGTTAACACGCCTCTCTACGCGCTGTATTTCAAGGCGGCGTTCCTTGCTCTCCGCCTCGGCAGCGTTGCCGACCTTGATAGCTTCTTCTCTCGCTGCGCGGAGTAGCTCGGCATGCTTGGTTACTGCTTCATCTAGTAATCTCTGTGCTTCGTTTTTTGTTTTTTGAATTTCCCGGTTGGCTACTAGCTGCTTGATGAAGTACCCGATAAGCATACCCAAGACAAGAGCCAGGGCAACTATTACGTATAGATATTGCTCCATTTTCCCTCTTTATGTAGTCGTTATAGCAAATGCAGAACATTTCACATCAATAATAACCTTTTATCCGGTTACCGTCAACCAACTCTTCTGATAAGAAACTACCTGACCCCGTTTGGCCGGCACACTTGAGCACGTTGGGAAAGGTGTCTTATTGCTATCGCACAAGACTGGGCGGTGTTCACCAGGATCTCTTGCCCTTATTGGCAAAATGCTCTATGCTAAAAACAGGTTTCGCCTTAGTGAAACAGCGTTCAGCAACAGGAGGAACCGTCATGGAGAGAGAAAGGATTGCATATCACGAATCGGTACGCCGAGTGTACGATAGGATCAAGAAAGATGGCACGAGCAATATCTGAGACAGGTACGAGGGGCAGGGAATGGGAGGCAATCCCGACCAGCGTTGTCCCTTCTGTATGGGGGGAGCTCGCTGCGACCTGTGCTCCAACGGACCGTGCCGCGCCGACGTTGCCAAAGACAAGAGGGGCATATGCGGCATCACCTGAGATGGGATGCGGCAACGGAGCTATGCAGGTCGCGGGTCTCTGTAGTCCTGAGGCAAGGAAATTCGCCGGCCCCGGACTCAGCAGACTTTGCCAGAGCCTGCAAATTCCTCCCGTTCTCAGCTACGGAACGTGCGCCGATGCCGGACGTCTGGCCGACTTACTGGCGGCCATCTCCGGTGCCCTGGGAGGCGTGCCCATCCCGGACCTCCCCGTCGCTGCCGCCGCCCCCGAGTACATGAAACAAAAGGCTACCATCGACGCGATTTTCGCCCTGGCGCCGGGTCTTTATACCTATGTCAATCCTGTGCCCGCTGTTACCGGAGCGCCCAATCTGGTTCGCCTGTTGACACAGGACTGTAAACAGGTGACCGGCGGCATACTCAATGTCGAGAAAGACCCCGTGCAGGCGGCGAATGCCATCCTGGCCCACATAGAGGCGAACCGGAAGAAGCTGGGCATATGAAGTCATTTTTCCGACTCACAGAGTTTATGCACGATTATGAGCGATGCTATGATAGGGTCGCAACATGAAAGTATTGGGCATTATGGGCAGCCCCCGAAGGCAAAGCAATACCGAGATTCTCCTCGATAAGGCGCTGGAAGGTGCCGGGCAGGCAGGAGCCGAGGTCGAGAAGGTGCTGGTCTCAAAACTCAAGATCTCACCGTGTGTGGAGGATTATGGCTGTCTCAAGACCGGTGAATGCTCCATCGTGGATGATATGCAGTTGGTCTACGAGAAGCTCCTGGAAGCGGACCATGTTATTCTTGCTTCGCCGATATTCTTCTATGGTATTACCGCCCAGGCGAAGGCACTGGTGGACAGATGCCAGGCCCTCTGGGTCAGAAGATATGTGCTGAAGACCCGCGGCGAAGATAAGCGAGTGCGGAGGGGTATCTTCATCTCCGTGGGTGCCACACGGGGCGAGAAGCTCTTCGACGGCGCGGTGCTCACCGTGAAGTACTTCTTCGATGCCATAGGTGTGAAATACGCCGGTGATTTGCTCCTCAGAGGCATCGACGACAAGGGCCAGATTGAAGAGAATCCTGCCGCCCTGCAAGATGCATTTCGCCTCGGTCGGGAGCTTGTTTCCGGAACCAGAGACCCCCAATGAAGGCATCGGTGGTCGGCAGTCTAATCAGGATGCTCGACTCAATCGTTGCCACAAGCCATGTCTCGTTCGAACCCGAGTAAGGCGAGATGTCGGCTCTTGTCGGCGGTAAGGGAGCCGGCAAGACAAGCACCGTCATGGCACTGGCTACCTCGCTGAACCCCAGCTCCGACGCAGCCTGGGTACTCGGTTATGATGTGAGCAGGGATGGCGACAGAGTCAGCGAGCACATCGGTATCGTCTGTCAGGAAATGAGCCTGGATATCTATATGACAGGCACAGGAAATCCGGGCTTTCGTGTCGCATTGCGTCGTTTGCCGACAGGCAGAATCGGTTCAGCACCGTTTTGCCACGGGATTCCAGGGCGCGCACGTGACGAATCTCAGCCCAGATCGCTCTGTTCTCTGCCGCTGATTCCGTGGTTTGCTCTTCGACGTACATCCGCACCCCACCAACATCAAGAAACCGGCCATTGTCACGAACCAGAGCGTCCAGAGGTATTCCGGTGTGGTCCTTGCCAAGGCGTATCAGATGGGGGATGACGAGAATAAGGAGAAGAAAAGCCGATACTACGCAGAGAAATATCGCCGACCGGCGATGCCTGGGCCAGAGCTTTCTCGTGGAGATGCTATACTACGTACAAGAACCCGTCATATCAAGCAACCGCCGCTGCGCACTACGGACTGATGGCGCCCGTTCGCAGCAAGGCAGTACCCACACCCGGTAATGCCTCGGTAATCGGATGACGGTGAAAATGAACCGGCTCCAACAAAGAGCGCAGTGTATGATATCATCAGTAGTCCCTTCTTCAAGGCGCTGGTCATTGACCGGGTGCGTACCGTCTTGAGGAGGAGGGCTGCTATCAATGTGTAACAGAAACAGCCTGTTCAGGGCAAACAAAGGGTTGTTCTGGATTCTGACAACCATCCTCGTAGTCGCCTTACTCCCGGGCATTCCCAGGAGTTTGGAGGGCCACGCAGGTGAAACCGAAGAACTGCATTTCTGCATACTCCATACCAACGACATGCACTCGGCGCTGATACCTCATTCGCCGGCCGTAGACTACCACCCCGAGAAAGAAAACCCTGCTATAGGAGGTCTTGCGCGCCTGGCCACCGCCGTGGACGAAATCCGCGAGAACAAGAGGGAGGAAGGTGAACCGGTCCTCCTCTTCGACGCCGGTGATTTTCTGGGAGGCGCCGCTTTCGCCTGGCTGGCCCTTCACGGTTATGCCGCCGAGCTTACCGTAATGCAGGAAATGGGATACGACGCCGTCGTCATCGGCAACCACGAATACGACTATGGCCCCGACGTCCTGGCGCGATATCTTCTGAAGGCCGGGTACCCCGAAGCCCACCGGCAGACACTGGTACTGGCCTCCAATACGAAGGCGCCGGAGGACCATCCCCTGGCTGCCCGCGACCTCTACCGGAACACCGGGATGTTTGAACTGGAAAACGGCCTGAGAGTAGGAGTTTTCGGCCTCATAGGTGAAAGCGCCGTCCTGACAATGGTCGAAAACGGCGAGATGCAGTTCCTTGACCCATGTGAGGTGGCCCGCCGGGCGGTAGATGAGCTGAAAGCACAGGGTGCCGATGTCGTGGTGGCCATAACTCACTCCGGCGTGGATGAAGACCGTGAACTGGCACGGACGGTTCCCGACATCGACGTAATCGTAGGCGGTCACTGCCACACCGCCCTGCATAGGCCGGTCATGGAAGGCGCTACCGTCATTGTCCAGGCCGGTTACCTGGGAGAATATCTGGGGCAACTGGAACTGGCATACGACCCCAGCACCGACAAGGTACGGGTGCGTAACGATGAAAACGGCCACCCGTTCCTGGTTCCCATCGACAACAGCTTTGCGCCTCACCCGGAAATCGAGGCCTTGGTCACGGAATATACCCGCATATTGAATGCGGACCTACATGAGATGACCGGGGGCGAATTCAACGATGTCATGACTACGGTAGCCAGGTCTGACTTTGTCCTGTCCAATCAACCGCCCGTGAGTGAAACTCCCCTCGGCAACTTCGTTACGGACGCCATGCGGTTGGTCGCCCAGGAGGTTACCGGCAAGAGGGTCGACATAGCAGGTCAGGCCAATGGCACCATCCGAAAGAGCATCTTCCCGGGTACCATGGAGTACTCCATCGGAAACGTGTCCTTCTACGAGATTGTCGAAGCTACGAGCATGGGATACGGACTCGACGGCGACGCAGGTTGTCCCATAGTATCTGTCTATATCACCGGCGAAGAAGTGCGGCGTCTCCTGGAAATAGCCGTCCTGTTGCCGCGGTTTGGTGACGACTCCTTCTTCCTCCAGTTCTCCGGCCTGCGGTATAGCTACAACCCTGCCAATGCAGTGCTCTTGACCGTGCCTTTCATAAATCTGCCCCTTCCCACGACCCGCGCCGTTACCAGGGCGGAGCTTTTCGCGGGCGACGGGGTCCAACCCGTAGACGGTGAAGGGTACATCCCGTTAAGACGCGGAGACGAGAACTTGTACCACGTTGTTACCGACGCCTACATCCTCCTCTTCCTCCCCACGGTGACCGATATGCTGCCTCAGCTCAAGATAGTGCCCAAGAACGTCGATGGGGAGCCGGTACCGCTGGAAAGACTGGACGAACTGATAGTGCATCACGCCGATGGCAGAGAACTCAAAGTGTGGGAGGCAGTGGTAAGCTATGCCGCAGCGCAGCCGCCGGGAGTGGACGGCGTGCCCCGGATACCCGATTATTATGAAAGTGTCGCCGGGCGCATTAACAGAACCTGGGCTTTCCCATTCATAGGATGGCTTGTCTTGATTCTGGCGGCCATTGCGGCGGGAATAGTATTCCTGCTCCTCCGCAGGAGAAAGCTCAGGAAGCTGTAAGATACGATTCGCGTGGCGCAGCCAGACTGTCAGGCACATCACAACAGGCGATATCGTGGCAGACGAAGAACGATCAAGAATAGCGGCTCGCATTCAGCCCAATGCCCGTCGGAGCGAGGTAATGGGCTTCACAGCCGGAGTTCTACAGGTAAGGATTGCCGCACCTCCCATAAAGGGCAAGGCTAATGATGAACTGATGAGATTGCTCAGTGATGTCCTGGGAGTCAGCAAGAGCAACCTTACTATCGAGAAAGGTATCACCGGCAGGAAGAAGACAATAGTCATCACAGGGTTGGGACAAGACCGGGTCGTGAAGCTGCTTAAAGGGCACTGAACCACACTTGAGGCGATAATCTGCCCGATTACTGCCCGGCTTCGCGGCTCCCTCATTAGGGCAAGGTGCGCCTTAGTTCAAACACCACCGGGTTTTCGGCATCGGGGCAGGCAACAATAGCCTTGTTGCGGTCTTGCTCCCATGGAAACGAACCGCCGAACTGCAGGACCTGGGCAAAGGGGAAAAGGGAGTAAAAGGCCCATGAACAAAGGTTGGCTGGAGTCCCTTGTCCGATGACAAACTCGTCACCAACCCTGTGCTTGGCCGTGCAGGTCCCCTTCTGGGAGATTACCTTAGCTATGACTTCAGACATTTCAACCTCCTATCTCGACGCCGTTTGGACTGACACTTCTGTGCTCCATTTCTGCCTGGACCGATCTGAGTTACCCGCATAGTATATATCGTACGGTTCAACATGAGCGAGCGGCGTATGCACAGTCCACGACAACAATGGATGACAAAGAATTCTCCTTATTGGTTCAGCGCAAGTACTGATCTAGTTCAGATAGATGGGCGACACTTCATGTGCCTGTAACATCGGGTAATAACCTTCCGTGTCATTGCGAGCCCCGACTTGTCGGGGCGTGGCAATCTCATCGCGAAGCCGGAGCCTGCTATAGCTGGACTGAGGAACCCCGCTTAGAGATTGCGGAGCCTGTTCCGAACCGCAGGTGAGGAATCTCGCACCTCGCAATCACAGAAAAGAAGTGTCACTAATCACCTGAACGAGTACAAACTATTGACAATTCCTTTGGATAGCAGCACAATAGTGTCAATAAGAAGAGCCTCAGTAAGAAATTACACTTTAAGACTAATATCAAGGTGGATGGTCAAGTGTGTGCGTCGGAGGATTGCGGTAGTTCCCACGATGCTCAGCCCAGCACATATAGAAATGTGAACCGGGCTCTTTTTTTCTGCCACGGTAAAATCAACCCTCCCTTTCGCAACCCAGGGCTGTCAAAAATATAGTTGCCCAATTTATTGGGCGGATTGTGCCTGTCCTGGGCGGGGCGGCGCTTGGTGGCACCCCTGTGACAGTGAGGGGGGTGACACGCCATAAACTGAGGATTTCGGAAAAACCGAACTTCTACTCTGTAGACGGCTGAAGTATTACAAAGGAGGGAAAATGAAACGCAAATTAATCTCAGTCGCTTCAATCACAGTCCTGATATGTGTGGTTCTAGGTAACATCGTTGCTTGCACCCCTACACCTACAACCGAGTTTGAGCTCACCATCTCCAGCACCGCTGGAGGTAATGTCACCACCCCTGGAGAGGGGACTTCTACCTATGACGATGAAACGGTGGTCAACCTGGTGGCGGAGGCTGGGGAAGGCTACCGCTTTGTCAACTGGACCGGCGATGTGGGCACCATTGCCTATGTCAATTACTACTCAACCACTATCACCATTGACTCGGACAAAAGCATCACCGCTAACTTTGAACCAGAACCGCCACCTACGCCGGAAGTTGAGTATAAGATAACTGGGACTGCTTCACAAGTTGACGTGACACTTAATAATGCAACAGGTGGCACAGAGCAATATGATAATGTTTCTGTACCGCATACCTATAGATTCGACACCTTTTCTGATTGGTTTCTATATATCTCTGCTCAAAATCAAGGGGAATACGGTAGCGTAACGGTTACGATTTACCTTAATGGAGGGGTCGTTAACACAGCAACGAGCGAGGGCGCTTACGTAATTGCGACTGCTTCATATTCCAGGCTCTAACCGAGGAAGTCGCAATACAATGCTAATTATGATGCAGGTTACTATGGGGAAGAAGAACTGAAAGCTCCCCTTTTGCAGAAATATATCGCCGGGAAGCTTGCCCAAGAAAGGAATTCGCTGCCAGAAGAATAATAGCAAGCTGAGAAAGACGAGAGAAGTTCCGCCAAAAATTAGAATCTTGCCTGTGCCTTGAAAATCCATGCTAAGCTGCTCAGCATTAACTTCAGCTCATTATGCTACCTTTATGTGTTCTAGCGTGCATAATTAGGAATTTTACTTCACCACGACTTAACGTGTCTGCCTATACTACTTATCGCCTCAAATATCTCGGCAGAGGGAAGGGCATATTCAGTCTGTATCCGAACATATCCATGCATGGGCTCAGGGAAGATCCAGATATTACCTTTGAAAACGTTCTCATCTGCTCTTAGTAGCCTATCTGCCACACTATAGTCTAGATTAAGGCTCCGTGTCAGAGAGTCATCTCCTTTCCACTCAATGGCTACTACCTTGCCCCATAGAGGTGGACTTCTCTTTATGATCAGCCTGGTCTTCTTGAGTTTTCGCCTCTCCACTATGTTTGAAGCCTTCACCAGGTAATTCAAGAAGTAGTGCACTCCATACTGACTCGCCGTACTGGTGACGTTTACCAAACCTATATTTCTGTCTTTTAGCTCGATAATTCCCTCTGACCTTTGCCCCCAATGAGCGGCTAACCCCTATCTTTTCTTCGTAGCTGTCTCTCTCTCTCAAAGTTGCCTCTATTCCCATTCCCTGGAGGTGTCGGCAAAACTCCTCCCTCTTGAGGGGACCGGCTTTCTTTCTCTTGCGGAGGACCAAAGGCAGTGCAATAAGCACCAAAATACCCATAACGATGTTGACTATGATGCTCCAGTCCATCTCACCTAAATTTCGTCTATCTCAACCCTGCAATTTTCGATGACAGGATTAGCCAACAATTTGTGCCACGTTTCGTCGACTTATTTTTGAACTTTGTTGGGGGGATTTACGCTATTTTGACCTCTGTGCATCTGTCATCACGAACTCCTATTACCCGCTAAAAGCCAAGTTATGTAGCATCCCATTGTAGTCAAGCTCTGAGTGCCATCGCGTTGGCTTCAAACTGAGGTGATATGAACCTCAGCTAGACACTAGGTGCTCATGTAGAAAGCACCCTATCCGGCTTGGCCTTGCTTTTCTCGCCCGGGCGCGGCGGGGTTTGGGCCGGGGGGCGGGGGGGGGGGGGGGGGGGCG
>JAUWQY010000033.1 GCA_030610855.1 Dehalococcoidia bacterium | reverse complement strand
CCTCTCGCGGTGGCTAAGGTGTTTTACGTGTGGGTTGAAGCAGGGAGCATGTTTCATCCTACCGGAATCATTGTGGGCTCTGCAGAGTTGCTCTGCATCAGCTACCACAAGTAGAAGCAGTAAGGGGTCAGCTCAATTCTTCCTTGGGCTCGCGAGGTGCGCAGATGAGTGGGGATAAACGGAGTTGACCTCATTTCTTGCGCTTCTCGCCACGCTGGTGTTTGGGTTCAGGAGTGGAGATTGAGACGTATCTTCCAAGCCGCTTCATCAAATGAGCCGTGTCCTTGGTCTCATAATTCTCTATTTCCCGGATATCCGTTTCCTGAACTGAGATGATGTGCCTTGTCTCTTATGGTCTCGAGCAGCTTGACTAAGGTATCCGTGTCGTCATCTGATAGCGGCGACAGGATTTCCTTGATGAGCCTCGAGACTGCTGAAGCAGCCGGTTGCAGAGCTTTCTCCCCCTTGCTCGTGATAACGAGACGGACTGCCCTGCGGTCAGGCAAGTCCCTTATCCTGTCGACCAGGCCGGCCTTGACCATGCGGTCGACTATCATGCTTACGGTGTTCACCTTATGGTCCACCAATCGACCTATGTCAGTTGGCCTCACAGGGTCATCGAGGTCTTTTATGGCGGTAAGCACCGAGTATTGCTCTGCAGTGAGCCCGAACTCAGCAACTGCCCGATCCACGCATCTGAAAAGCGCATCGCGGGTCAGGTACAGCAATGTAGAAGCCTTCAAATACGGGCTTTCGGCCTTGAATTTCTTTGGCATATGGTTCTCCTCCTAACTATTCCTGCCGACCAGCGTGCAGGCGGTCGGCCATATCTACTGCGAATCTGCTCTCATCAGTCATCCGCGTACCGTGTGCCAGTGTTTGCTTTGAGTGCGCCTGTCCATCCTTTCTATGAGACGGATGGTGTTCCGGGTGTCATAACCCGCCACTTCCCGAGTCTCCGTTTGCTGAAATGAGATGCTCATGGGCCTTGTCTCTTAGAGTCTGCAGAAGCTTGACTAAGGTTTTCGTGTCTTCGGGTGATAGCGGTGACAGGATCTCGTCGATGAGCTTCGATGCTGCCGCAGTTGCCGGTTGCAGAGCTTTCTCCCCCCTTCTCGTGATAACGAGACGGACTTCCCTGCGGTCAGGCAAGTCTCTTATCCTTTCGAGCAGACCGGCCCTGACCATGCGGTCGACTATCATACTTACTGTGTGCACCTTATGGTCCACCCATCGGCTTACGTCGGTTGGTCTAATCGGAGCATTGAGGTGCTTCATTGCCGTGAGCACTGTGTACTGCTCCGCAGTGAGCCCGAACTCACCGACTACTCGATCCTCGCATCTGAAGAGCACGTCGCGGGTTCGGTGCAACAGCATCCGCGCCTCTGAATTCAGGCTTCCGCCATTGAACTCCTTCGGCATTCGCTTCTTCTCCCGGCTGTTTCCGCTCGCCCGCTTCCGCCCATCCCGTAATTTCCCGTGCAAAGTTGCTTTCATCAGTTGCCTCCGTATAATACGCTCATATCTGCCCTCAGCGGACCTCCCTTGATGCTAGCATTTGAGACAATGCCCTGGGTATTGTGCTAATACTGCGTTTACTGACCGTGTCAGCATGGTGTAGAATACTAAGGTGGCACGTCATATGAGAGAGAGGTGCTTGTCTTCGTCCCGAAGGAGACGCTCAAAGTGACATCAGGAGCAACGCCTGTGGAGAAGCTAAGAGTAGCCGTGATAGAGGATGAAGCCCTCTTTCGAGAAATGCTGGTTGGCTCTCTATCCCGGCAGGTTGGTTTGGAAGTAGTGGGCACCGCGGATAATGCCGAGGAGGCGATCGCGCTTGCCCGGAATGTCAAACCCGACGCGATACTGATGGACATCGAGCTTACCGGCGAGATGGATGGCATTGAGGCGGCGCTGGCAATCAAGAGGGAGAGCCCGGAGATTGGCATCGTTATCCTCTCCTCGCACGATAATCCACGCTACGTGACCAGCCTGCCGCTGGGAGAGAGCACCGGGTGGGCGTACCTTCTGAAGCAAACGGTTCGTGACGTATCCGCAGTCATCCTGGCCATTGAGGGGTGTGCTCGTGGTATGGTAGTCATGGATCCGTCGATGATGGCCAGGCTGCGACCGCGGGAGGGCTCTGCAGTCAGCAGACTTACGCCCAGGCAGAAGGAGGTGCTCCGGCTGCTTGCCGAAGGGTACAACAATTCCGCCATCGCCAGGCAACTGGAACTGGAAGAGAGGTCAGTCGAAGGTTACATCAACATCATCTATCAGCACCTGGGGCTCTCCGGCGAGACGGAAATCAATATGCGGGTTAAGGCTGCCCTGGCGTTCCTGAAATCCTCGCAGCGAGAGGGTAAGCACGGTGGCACCGGTGGCGTAACACCCGGTTGATTGCCGTGCTAGCATCGTTTCGCAGAGTACCAGCATCATGCTGCAGTGTAAGCATTGCAGGCTGGCAAATCGAAGGATGGAATGTGACATGCCGGATTGTTCTCGTTGATGACGACCCCTTGTTCAGGGATTGGCTGCGTTCTTTGGTATTAAGACAATAGTCACAAGTTCGCACAGCGACGGCGTCTACTCCAGGCTAGCCGCGGAAAGGGGCGCCCGGGTCTTTATCCCGAAGGCTGACCTCTCGACATCTGCCCTGCTTCAATCCCTGGAAGCGGCACCTGTGCCGTAATCCGAGTGCCCTTGCCGGGAGTGCTCTTCATGGCATAACTGCCTCCCGCCGCCGCTGCGTAGTCCGACATGATCGCCAGGCCAATACCGTTTCCAGGGCCTGCCGTATCAAAGCCGCCACCATCATCGCTCACCTCAAGACGCAATATGCGGCTATTAGACAGTGACAGTTTCACCACTATGTTCTTCGCCGTCGGCGTGTGTTTGAGGATATTAGCCAGGGATTCCTCAGCGATGCGATACAGCGCCAGCTTCACATCATCCGGGATAAACCCACTACCGGCCTGTTCTCTATCTCTCAGTTGTTTGCTAACCTGCAAATCAATGGGAAGCTCAACACCATAGTCGTCTGCCAGAGATTCCAGGCCGGCAACTATTCCCAGACGTAAAATGGAAGGAAAGAGGCGGTGGGCGATGAGTCGTATATGGTCATTCTGTAGTTCCTCAAGTTTCTGGCGGATGCCAGCTAGCTCCTCAGTCGTCCGTTCTGATGCGGGTCTGGCCTCAAGTTCTGCTAGCTTATGCCCCAGCAATATAAGACGGTTTTGCACTGTCCCATGAAGCTGACCGGCAATTTCCTTGCGTAGGGACTCCTGAGCGCTTATCAGGCCGCGGCGCGATCTCCTTAGTTCTTCTGCCCGTGCCTCGGCTATTTCCTGGTCGCGTCGCCCTCTCTCCATTTCTTTTCGCTCGGTGATGTCTCGCATTATACCGAGCAGCCCAAATGGCTTCTGATCTGCGTCCTTCAACACTGTGGTCGTCATCCATGTGGGGAACACTCCCCCGTCTCTTCGGACGTGCCACATCTCGCCGCTGTTAGAACCGGTCTCCACCAGGCGCAGGTTGAACGGCACCACCTCCGACTCGTACTGCTCCCCGGTGTGGAAGATGCTCACGTGCCGGCCAATGAGTTCTTCGATGGCGTAGCCGTGCGTCCTGGCCCAGGCTTCATTCACGAAACGAATATGACCCTCCATGTCGGCCAGGGCGATGCCATCGACCGATTGCTCCACAGCGGTCTTGTACTCCACCAGCCTGGCTTCAGCCTGCTTGCGCTCGGTGATATCGCGGGCCACTCCCACGATAGCGGTCAACTCGCCGTCCTGCCCCCGGACGGGCGAGACGGTGACCTCAAGCGACATTTCCCGGCCATTCTTGGCGCGTGCCCGCATCGTAACCGTGGCGCTGCCTTGTTCCCTTCTGCGCCGGAAGCCTCTGAACATGTTAATCGCGGTGTCGACGTCGTCCGGATGCATGTAATCGCTCCAGTCGAGGGTCTTCCACTCCCGCAGCGTGTAGCCGAAAAGGCGTGCCATGGAGGAGGGGGACTGGAAGGTCGGGCGCAGGTCGGGGTCCAGGGCCCAGATGGCGTCCGAGGTGTAGTCTGCGATCAGTTGGAGGCACGCCTGGCTCTGGCGCAATCCATCCTCAGCCTGCTTGCGCTCGGTAATGTCAACCAATATGCCCATCATACGGGCATATTTGCCGTCCCGAGTTATCGAACGGGCATAAAGTATGATCGGGAATTTGCTGTCATCTTTCCTTACCGCAGTGTACTCAGTGGGGGGTAGTTCGTCGCCATTGAGGCGCAAGCGGAGATTCTCGGCAGCACGGGCGCGATCTTCGGGAGCTATAATCTGTAGCACGTTGATGCCCCTCGCGACGTCCTCCTCGCTGTAGCCAAAGATCTGATATGCCTCCCTGTTGGCAAAGGTGATGTCGCCCTTGTCGTCCGCTTCGAAGACAGTTTGCGGCAACAGGTTGGTCATATTCCTGAAACGCTCCTCGCTCTCCCTGAGCGCCTCGTTCGCCTTCCTGCGCTCGGTGATGTCATGGAAAATACCCATCACACCGACCAGTTCGCCGCTGTCATCTCTGACAGGGGTCTTAAATGTCTCCACAACTCTTTCCTCTCCCTGCTGGATGTATCTCTCTTCAATTCTCTGTGTATTCCCGGACTCGATAACTGTTTTGTCGTCCGCTCTGTATTTCTCAGCCAGATCCCTCGGGTAGAAGTTATAGTCTGTATGCCCCGCGATCTCCTCGGGCTTTATCTTCAGGTCTTCGGCGTAATTCCTGTTGCAGGAAATGTAAACTGAGTTCTTGTCCTTAAGAAATATCTTCTGCGGGATGCTCTCAACCAGTGTCCGGTATCTTTCTTCGCTTTCTCTTAGTGACTGCTCCGCCTGCTTGCCCGCTGTGATGTCCGCAAATGTGCCGACGACACCCTCGAGTTTGCCTGTCGCGTTGATGAGCGGCGAGGCGCTGACATTGAGCCAGGTAACAGACCCGTCCGGGCGCTCGATGCCCATTACCATGTCCTTAACAGGGCGTTCTTCCCTCATCGCCCGCGGTCCCGCCATCTCCTGCACCGGCATCCCCGTTCCGTCAGGGCGGAGGATCTTCCAATCTGGGGAAGTGTAATTACGCCCCGTGATCTCGCGATGCGTGAGACCCAGGATACTTTGTGCGGAGGGATTGGCCTCGACGATCTGTCCGTCTGGCGCGATCAGAATGACACCCTCCGACATTGTGTCAAACAGACTCCGGAGGCGCGACTCGTGTTCACTCATCATCGCCTGGACCTGCTTGTGCAACGAATCCGGTGTCCAATCTTTGGATTCACCTGGCGATTTATGTTTGGCTTTCATTGTTGTGCTTCCTCACGTGTTGTCGCTTTGCCGATGACATCCCCTGACCCTGGAGCTGCGCTACCAGGCGCTAAGGCTCATAAGTACTGTCATAAACTCATCATTCCCCGTACCGTATCACCGGAAATAATACCATATACATGATTGCTTCTGCCAGTATCTACCCTGGTTCAGTACCTCAGTGACACTTCTTTTTGTCGGTGGGAAGAGTCCCGATGACTGTCGATGTTATTCACATATCAGGTGTCCATCTCTATGTGGGCCAGCTCAGATCAAGGCTTTGGCTGCCGCCTCAGCGACAGCCGTAGCAGGTGGACGGCTATCACTTCTACCCAGATTATCACGTTCGCCACTATGATTCGCTGATACAAACCAAACCAGCCCATCCCGTCCGGCAGCCACAACAATCCTATCGTGAGAGCCAGGGCTAACACACCGGCGACAAGCGTATAGACAAAGGTGCCCTTCCAACTCGCATCGCTTTTGAGGCTGGGTGCCAGCAATAGAATAGCGATAGGGAATAACAAGGAAAGGGCATAAGCTGTTGCCGAGTGGATTGTCCCTTCAATAGTACTCGGCCATCCAGCGGGATCCATTCGGAAAGCACCGATCAGCAACAGCCCGAAGCCGAGGCAAACCAGCAGCCCGATACCGGGATGGAAGCCCCGTGCTCTGCGGATATTGAAGAAGAGCCCGGCAACAAAGACCTCCATCAGTAAGCCCATCATCAAGAAACCGACCGTTTGCAGCCAGCCCAGCCGAGTCAAGGCCAGGCTGCTGATTGAATTACTGATCATGCTGTAGTTCGGAGTAGATAAAGACGCCGTAAGGTCGCCGACGACCAGTATCAGGGGCCCGGCGATGCCGGCCAGAGCCGGGGCACTGTTGATGTTCAGACGTTTGAAGCTAGACATCAGTCTTGATCATAGCGAGCTGCATCACTATTGGACATTTATCATTAGTGGCGGGCGGTTCATACAAGGAACTACTGAATAGTATGTCTTCTCAGTATTGTAGTCAAGCATATCTGTGCCAGGCACGCACTCAGCCGGAAGGGGCGAAGACGGGGCAAAGAATGCCTACCTGCTCTGCGTCTCTTCAGAGTGCAGCAAAGCACGCCATCCAGTGCATTGAAAAGAAGCTGCCAATGACTTAGAATGAAGACCGAAGGAAGTGTGAAAATGATAGTCGTCACTGGGGCTACGGGTCACATTGGTAATGTCCTCGTCCGTGAACTGCTCGAGCGAGGGCAGGTTGTGCGGGCTCTGGTTATGCCTGCCGACGAGCTCCGTCCGCTGGACGATCTTGAAGTAGAACTTGTCTATGGCGACGTCACCCATCTAGCGAGCCTCAAGGCTGCGTTTACCGGGGCTGACGTCGTTTTTCATCTTGCCGGTATCGTCAGCATCATGCCCAGCATGAGGCCGCTGCTTGAGGAGGTAAATGTGAGAGGCACACGTAACGTCATCGACGCGTGCCGGGCCACAGGTGTTCGCCGCCTCATTTATACGAGCTCCGTCCATGCTATTGCCGAGCCGCCACCTGGCACGGTTATCGATGAGTCACAACCCTTCGACCCTGACCGGGTTCTTGGCGACTATGCCCGCAGCAAAGCTCGCGCCACGTTGCTTCTTCTCGGTGAAGTGAGAAAAGGAGGCCTTGACGCTGTGGTCTGCTGCCCTACGGGCATCATTGGCCCCCGGGATTATAAGATTTCCAATATCGGCCAGCTCATACTTGACTTCGCCAGTGGTCGTCTGAAGTCATACGTGAGGGGAGCTTATGATTTCGTTGACGTGCGCGATGTTGCCCGAGGCCTCATCCTGGCTGCCGAAAGAGGGGAATCGGGAAGCCACTATCTTCTCTCGGGTGCACAGGTACAGGTTCCGGAACTTATGAAGGAACTGGAACGGGATGTCGGCCATCGGGCTCCCACGTATGAGATACCCGCCAGGATAGCTCGAGCCGCCGGGGTGCTTGCCAGCGTATATTACCGCTTACTACGGAGACGGCCTGTTTTCACCGCCTACTCCATTGATGTTCTGAAAAGTAACTCTCAGATAAGCTCAGCCCGGGCGCGGGAAGAGCTCGGCTTCACAAGTAGGCCGTGGCGGGATTCAATACGCGATCACGTCGAATGGTTCCGTTCCGAGGGAATGCTTCCCGCCCGCCGCTAGAGCGTGACACCGGTTTTCTGGTCGGTGGACAACTTGCACTCCTCTCGTAGGCAGGAGTAAAATAGCGCGGAAACAGCAGGGCGCTGGAGAGTACCCATACCCTCACATGGTTTCCGATCGTATCAGTTCATTGTGCCGAACAGTCACGGCCTGCGCAACGATGATTGGCTTCAGGGAGAATGGAAACAGAGAAGACCGGTGAGCTTAGCGAGACTACCGCACGTCTCGGTACGGAACGGCTGAGCAAGTTGCTCTTCCGCCTGAGCGCGCCGAGCATGGCCTCAATGGCAGCCATGTCTCTCTACCTTCTGGCCGATACTTTCTGGCTGGGTCAGCTGAGCTATCAAGCGATTGCGGCCATAACCATCACGGTTCCGTTCTATATCGTGGTGTATGCCACAGGTTATGGCTCTGGTATTGGGGTCAACGCATTAGCATCGCGGCGGTTCGGTGAGAGAAACGTTGAGGCAACTAACCAGGTGGCGGGCCAGGTTTTTCCTTTGACCGCTATCTTCGGTGTCGCCTTCATGATTGTTGGCCTTTTCTTTACCAGGCAGCTGGCCGCTCTGCTCGGGGCGCCACCTCACGTGATCGACCTGACGGTGGAGTACCTGGTCTTCTTCAGCTGGGGAGTACCCTTTATTCTCTTCCGGGTGATGACCCGCAACGTTTTCCACGCGGCCGGGGACGTAGTTAAGCCCATGATTTTTACGGTTTCTGGCTGTGTGTTAAACGCCGTCCTCGACCCATTCTTGATCTTCGGCTGGGGGCCTTTCCCGGAGATGGGTATCGGTGGGGCTGGCCTGGCGACGTCCATATCGGGTGGACTCGCTACTGCACTCAGTTGCTACTATCTGCTGCGGAGTAGATCCGTGTACCGTTTGAAGCTGCATCACCTCAAGCCAAACCTTACCATCATAGCTCAGATCTATCGTGTGGGTCTGCCCTCCATGCTGATGGATCTGACGGAAGCCGTCATTTTCACCATATTCATCCGGATTGTCGCTGGTTTTGGGTCGGTGGCACTGGCGGCCCTGGGAATCGCAATGTGTGTTGCCGAACTCGCCTTCATCCCCGTTGTCGGCGTTGCCCATGCTCTTCTGCCGATTGTCGGTTTCTGTTTAGGGGCACGCCTCTGGGAGCGCCTATGGGCGGCCGTCAGGCAGGGCTCGCTAATTGTTGCGGCGGTGTTGGGTGTCGCTACTGTGTTCCTGGCAATCTTTGCTCCACAGGTCATCGCCATCTTTAATGATACACCTGAGTTGTTGGCTATTGCCGTGCCGGGGCTGCGCATGTTCATCTCGGCCTTGATTCTGGTTGGTCCGGCCATCATGTTCATCATCACCTTTCAGGGATTATCCAAAGGATGGACGGCCATTGCCCTTTCGCTGGCGCGTCAGCTGTTGTTCTTGCTCCCGGCACTGCTCATCCTGCCGCGCTTCATGGGACTGAACGGCGTCTGGGTTTCTATTCCGATTTCAGACGTCGGCGGTGCCATTGTCGCCGGGTTCTGGCTCTACCGGGAGTACCGGTTGCAGAAGCGCAGGGGTATCTGGGGTGAAGCCCCGGTGACTGAGCCCGTCCCGCAGTCCGTGCCCGAGGACCATTCTGCGCTTGGTTGAGGAAGGCGAAGCCTTTGCCGGTGTCGGGCTCTTGAAGTTCTCATGGGGATATATGAGGATTCCTGCATGTTTACGTTTCCGCTGAATACTTCTGATCGGTGTCCAATCAGGTTCCCGATAGATAGTTGAACAACATAAGCACTTGTTGCCGGAGCTGCACATTGTGGACGATTGTTACTCTCGCTATGCAGGTTTGGCCTTATTCAGTTCACCCGTCCCACGGCTGCCAGGTATACG
Organism: Dehalococcoidia bacterium; assembly: GCA_030610855.1. Lineage (GTDB taxonomy): Bacteria > Chloroflexota > Dehalococcoidia > GIF9 > AB-539-J10 > RBG-13-51-36. The sequence continues at coordinate 6,530 of JAUWQY010000033.1, read as the reverse complement.
ACAAACTCATCCTTGCCATCAATTCTCAATAGCTGGTCCACCAATTCCTGATCATAGGCAGCCACTGCACAGGCTCCGGCCTTTGCCACTTCGCAGGCAAGGTATAGATTCTGACATACGTGCCCGGCATCCAATAGGATGACTTTGTGAGCAGCCAGACCGTAGCGCCATTCCATTCTGTAAGGTATTGCCGACCAGATGAAGACTGCGGCAGCACCTGCCATCCAGTTTTGCTGGAAAGCTGCCTGGCCTATCTTCTCTGCGGCTCTCTCGTCTTTGTATTCGATCAGGAGCTGGTGTTCGAGTGGCAGATATCTGTAGAACCCTGTATCCAGACCTTTCACATTGAGAACGCATAGATAGGTTTCAAGCGCATGCCGGGATCCCGCTGAGGGGACGGTCCTGCGAGCGTGCCCGGCACCGGGTTGCCCTTGTATGCCTTGAGTTGCCCACAGGAGGAATGAGAGTTCCTCCAGCGTCAGTGGGCTATCAGCAAATTGCCGGTGGCTCCGGCGATTCTCTATGGCGTACAGCAAGTCTACGCCTGGCAGTGTTCGGAACTTATCAGGAGAAATCAGATCGATTCTCTCTGCGTTCGCCGAATACGGTTTCTCAATAGGCGGCGCAGCAAAACCTAGACTCTGGTCCGTTCTTGAGAAATCGATCGTTTTTCGTACACTATCCTTCAGGAAACAGCGATTCCGCTCTCCTGGAGACTCTTGCATGCTGCACCTCCTGTTCTTAGTATCCTGACGTCGTGAGTATGTGCTGTGCCTCTGTATACTGGCACCTTGATGTTCGCATTAGCAAACGTGCCATACGATACGACAGCCGGGTACTGGGTTGTTATAGACTGACATAACGCTCAGGCCATCAGAGCGGCGCCGACAGGCGGGAACCGGACGAGGCGGATTGGCGGCATGATTAGCCTCGTTCCCATTGGACCAGGATAACTAATGCTACAGCTCGTGGATTGCTGCGATGAACAGGAGCACAGGAAGCAGTACGAACATAGGCAGTCAGCGCTGGTCGCTAATCGCGCTTTTCAAGCTTTCGCTCTGGCATATTTGGAGTTAGCGGTTTTCTGAGTGCAGTTTGGCCCGGATTCCCTGTTCGCGTTGCTTCAAGTCATCCAGTTGCCTGGCAGCTTCCGCGGCCGCGATCATCCTTTCCTTGCCTGTGATGAAGGTGGCTCTCCCCTTTCCTTTTGAGCCCTCTGCGGGATGTCTCCGCAAAGCTTTCAGCTCCCTGCTGGCCTCATCTATTCTGGCCACGATGTCATTGAGTTGCGTATTGAGTTCTTCTTCCGTCTCCATAGCCTTAAACACCACGCCCGTATCAGGCTTTAGTGACATTCTATTCACCATTGAGGGAAGTGTCAATACCCCCTCTTTCCAATATGCGATAGTGGCTTTTGCTGTCGCTGACTTGCGCTCAAGGTGAAGTCGTAATTGCGGGGCAGCCAGGGCGCCTTTCCCCGGCACCTCCCGGCAGTTTGTGAGCTGATTGCGGGGGGCACTGAATCGATTACCGTAGAGGCGGCGAATCCGGCTGTTTGCAGTGCTATAATGTCCGGGGGGGCGGATAGCATTGAGAATCCTCGCGGCCAATAACCCGACGACCAACATATCCGGACCTGCTTATCGGCAGGACTATCGGTGAAGCCAGTCCATTTGGCAGCATGGTGGAAATAGAAGTTGGCAACGCTAGAATTCTGTTCGGGGAGGGCGCAGGAATAAGATTTCATCGTAGAGACGAACCGCATGCTGCCAAGCATCAGCTGTTGCTCGAATTCGACGATCATTCCGCCGTAAGCGCCTCAATTCAGATGTATGGCGGACTGGGGGCATTCCTTTCGGGTGAACTGGATAACTAGTACTACAAAGTCTCACGGGAAAAGCCGTCTCCGCTTTCTCCGGAGTTTGACAGAGCGTATTTCGACTGCATGATTAACCGGGACGCAGTCCAGAAGTTGAGCTCAAAGGCCTTTCTGGCTACGGAACAGAGAATCCCGGGACTCGGCAACGGCATCTTGCAGGATATCCTGTGCAACGCGAAGATGCACCCGAAGAGAAAGGTCAATACGCTTTCCCACGAAGATAGAGAGGTTCTCTTTGACTCCGTGAAGAGCACGATTTCCGTGATGACGGCTCGGGGAGGCAGGGATACCGAACCGGGTTTGTTCGGCCGCCCTGGAGGCTACAAGACGATACTGAGCAAGAACACGGTAGGTAAACCCTGCCCCGCTTGTGGAAGTACCATCAAGAAAGAAGCCTATTTGGGCGGCAGCATCTACTGTTGTGAGCAGTGCCAGAAGCTGTAAGCCTGTAAGCATAGAATGCCTGCCCGGCACGCGCTCTTCCGTATGAAACCCGGGACGGGTTATGCGAACTCTTCACTTTTCTTCTGCGGAAGCCGCTGCTCCCAATCGGCTAGGGTGAGCGGTTCAGAGTCTAGACTGAGCCTGCGGGTCATTTCGGCTCGCAGTAAACTACACGGCCACCCTGGTCGCTGTGGTACTCATATGTCTGTCCGGCATAGGAAAGGATAATCCTGTGGCCGGGAGTAATGACCTGGGCATACATCATTCCCGGCTCGGGGCAACCCAGGCTGGTATCCGGCCAGTTGACCTCCTTCACCGCTACTACCGTGATCTGCTCTTTATCTATGCCCTTGCGATTGGCGAGGTCCTCTTTTGCTCGCTCCACGGCAGTCTCAGCGCCATCAGGGCCTGGGGCGCTGCCTAACGGACCGGAGAAGTAAGCGTACCCAAACACAAACAAGGCGATAATCCCTATCACGAGGAAACGGCTTCCTGACAGTTCAGTTATTCCGCGATTCTTGTTCATAGCATATCACCTTCTCATATATACTGTAACGCTGAAAACTAAGAAAGGTTGCGTCAACCCGCTGTCCTGCCCGGGGATACTTCTCGGACTCCCATGTCCTTTGTTTACCAGTTCCCTATGGCGCAACCGTCTTTGCGGGGGTCTGAACCAGCTATCAGGGCCCTGGTTGAAGGGTGCACCATAATTGCCTGTCCCCCGCCGAATTGTTGAGAGTATGGATCATCCAGCTCAATGACGCGGTGTCCTTTGCTGGACAGTTCCTGAATAACATGAGCCGGGATACCTGGTTCAAAGGCACATTCATTGCCTTGAATATACCTGAACCGGGGGGCATCGAGAGCCGTCTGCACATCCATGCCGAAATCGACAATGTTGAGCAGCACCTGGATATGTCCCTGCGGCTGCATGAAGCCACCCATGACGCCGAAGGTGAGGAACAGATCACCGTTGCGGAAGACCATGGCCGGGATTATGGTGTGATATGGTCTCTTATGAGGCTCGATGCAGTTGGGATGGCCCTCCTCAAAAGCAAACAGGCTACCGCGATTCTGCAGGCAGATGCCAGTGTTTGCTACGACGATGCCGGAACCAAATGGCTGGTAAAGGCTATTGATGAAAGAGACACTGTTACCGTCTCTATCCGTCACTGCCAGGTAGACGGTGTCTTCCTCAGTATTCAAGAGGCCTGCCTCCACCTTGTGTCCTGCCTTGTTCCTGTCTATGAGGCTCCTTCTCCGCCGTGCGTAAGATTTGGAAAGCAATCTCTCCAGTGGAAGGTCAGTGAAATCTGGGTCGGCCACGTATCGGCCGGCGTCGGCAAAAGCCAGCTTTATGGCCTCCGTCAGGAGGTGCACGTAGTCAGACGAGTTATGCTGCACAGATTGTATATCATAGTCCTCCAGTATGTTCAGGGCTAACAGCACCACCAGCCCCTGACCGTTGGGTGGGCATTCATAGATGTCGTACCCGTGATAGTTGGTGCCTATTGGCGTTAGCCATGTAGAAGTGTGATCGCCCAGGTCTTGCATAGTGATTAAACCACCATTTTCTTCAGAAGAGGCTACTATAGCTTCAGCGATTTCTCCGCGGTAGAAGACGTCACGTCCGCCCCTGGCAATCGTGCGGAAGGTCCGTGCCAGGTCTGGCTGCACGACGACATCGCCCGGCTCGGGTGCCTTCCCAGCCGGCAGATATGTACGAGTGGCAGCAGTATTAAGCCGCAGTTTCGGGCTGTTCGTCTTCCAGCTACGTCCGATAATCTCCGTGACGGGAAACCCGTATTCAGCTAGCTCAATGGCCGGCTCCAATACCTGAGCCAGGCTCATAGTGCCGTAAGTGTCGAGCATCGAGCACCACCCGTCCAGGGTCCCGGGGATTGTCACTGTGTGAATGCCTGTGCTGGGCATAGTTCGGTGACCGAGATCTCGGAGGGTATGCAAACTGGTTGCGTAGGGAGCGCGGCCGCTGGCATTCAATGCCTTCAGTTGATTGCTTCCGCTCATATATACCAGTGCAAAGGCGTCTCCCCCCAGGCCGGTGGCCATGGGCTCGACCACGTTCAAGGCAGCAGCGGTGGCGATGGCAGCATCAACGGCGTTGCCTCCCTGGCGTAGCATACTCATCCCGGCCTGCGCTGCCAAGGGCTGACTGGTGGCCACTATGCCGCGCTTACTCATAACCGCAGAGCGGCGCGATGGAAACGAGTATTTCAAATCAACATCCCTTCAACTCGGACACTTGATAGGCCATGCCCATATTCTAGCCTATTTTGAGCTAGTTGAGGGACTTCTTGACCAGAACAACCAGGAGCCCGGCGCAGACGGCTGAAATGATATTCACCGGGTCGGGGAGTCTAGTACACACAGTATAGCCTAGTGTGCAACCAGGCAACATCTCAAGCTTTTGTTGGGTAACATTTACCTCTTTAGTTAAATCTGGCAACCGCGCTAGACAATCCTTTCCCCACCCCTTGAGGAGACTAATACAAACGAAGAGTGTCTTTAGCACAAGGAGTCTCTTAGGCAGACGAATAAACAGCAGTGTAGTCCGCTACACGTTAGGTAGCTGCCTCACAGTGATAGAGCGCATGCTCTCGTGGTATAATGATTTCCGAATTGGTCTCAGAGATGGCGATGGGGAAGTCAATAATCATCATCGGGGCGGGCATTACCGGCCTGTCTGCAGGGTGCTACGGACAGATGAACGGCTATCGCACCTCTATCTTTGAGATGCATGACAAGACCGGTGGGGTATGCACCGGCTGGAAACGCAAGGGCTATACCATTGACGGCTGTATGCATTGGCTGGTGGGCACCAGTCCGGCAAATAGCTTCTACCATATTTGGGAAGAGCTGGGCGTGGCGCCGGGGTGGAGTATCGTTGACCACGAGCAGTACATGAGTATTGAAGGGGAGGGAGGCAAGGTCTTTACTGTCTATGCTGACATTGACCGTCTGGAGCAGCATATGAAGGAGCTTGCCCCGGAGGATAAGGATGTTATTGAGGAACTTACGAAAGGGGTGCGTGACTGCACTCGCATGAACATGCCAATGGAGAAAGCTCCTGAGCTATACAGCCCCATTGACGGACTCAAGATGATGTTTACCACGTTTCCCCTCTTAAGGTCTATGAGAAAATGGGGTAAGGTCCCGTCTCTTGATTTTGCCCGGCGTTTCAAGAATCCCTTCCTGCGCGCGGCTTTCTCCACAACATTCATCGCTGACGTCGCTGATTTCCCCATACTATGCATGCTTATGACACTTGCCTGGCTGCACCGGAAGGCGGCTGGTTACCTAGTCGGCGGTGGCCTAGCGCTGTCCGATGCGATTGAGCGTCGTTACCTCAGTTTGGGAGGCGAACTTCACTGCAAATCAAGGGTTGACGAAATCTTGGTGGAGAGTGATAAGGCGGTTGGCGTGCGCCTAGCTGATGGGACGGAGCACCGTGGAGATATCGTCATCTCCGCCGCTGATGGTCACACCACCATATTTGATATGCTCGATGGAAGATACATCGATGAAAAAATCCGGGGTTATTATGATAATCCTAAGCTGTTTCCGCCGCTGGTATATATCGGTCTGGGGGTAGCTCGCTCGTTCGATAGTGTGCCGTCTTCAGTAGCCGGGATGAGCTTCCCTATTGACAAGCCGGTTACTATTGCTGAGCAGGAGCATAAGCGACTGGGCGTGCAGATTCATAACTTTGACCCTACATTGGCCCCAAAAGGCAAGACAGTGCTAAAAGTCCAGTTCAATACTGACTATGATTACTGGAAGAAGCTGAGGCAGGCTCCTGAGCGCTATAATGCGGAGAAAGAGCAGGTCGCCGAGCAGGTAATTACCGCGCTTGACCAACGTTTCCCTGGGCTAGCTGCTAGCGTGGAGATGCATGATGTCGCCACGCCTATGACCTGGGAGAGATATACGGGCAACTGGCGGGGTAGCTATGAGGGGTGGCTGCCCACCGCCCAGTCTCTGAGGCTGCGTATGAGTAAGACTCTCCCTGGGCTGGATAACTTCTATATGGCCGGACAGTGGGTTGAGCCGGGGGGTGGCCTGCCCACGGCCGCGATGTCCGGTCGCAATGTAACACAGATAATCTGCAAAAAGGATAATAGGCAATTCGTGACAACGATGCCGTGATGTTGACCCCTGCTCATCCTGGGCAGTGGGAGTGCAAGGG
>JAUWQY010000054.1 GCA_030610855.1 Dehalococcoidia bacterium | reverse complement strand
GATCTGTCAACAGTTCGTACTCGTTCAGGTCATTAGTGACACTTCTTTTCTGTCATTGCGAGGAGGGAGATTCCTCACCTGCGGTTCGGAACAGGCTCCGCAATGACACAGAAGGGTATTACCCGATGTTACAAGCACATGGAGTGTCACCCAGCTATCTGAACTAGACCAGTGTCATCACGGGCTGCTAGAAAATCCTCGCCGGACTGATAGGAAGTGAGCACGTCGCAAGATAGCGACTCAGCCCCGGCTCTCATACCGATCAAAGAGCAAGCTGATGAACCATTGTAGCCCGCCGGTCTTTGGCAGGAGTTCATCTTCTACCGGAGCGGAGAGATATCGACCGTTGGTTGCGGGAGGCAGCCTTTCGGTTGCCATTAGTCGTTTGGTATTTTGTGATTTCGCCAATAATTGATATGATTCTCATGGTTTGTCAGTATCGTGATGAACTGAGAATAGCAGAAAGAGGTGACTCGATGAACAAGATTGAAGTACTCAAGAGGTCTGATCTGTTTCGGGAACTGGATGACGACCAGCTAAAACTGGTGGCGGCGATGGGCAAGCGGGAGGTGTTTGATGCGGGGACAATCGTCCACAAACAGGGTTGCCTCGGGGACATGATCTATGTTATTGAGGAAGGTTTGGCAGGCATTATCCTGGAGGTAGGCCCGATGGCGCAGCGCCAGGTGCAGGCGGCCACCAACTTTGAGAGCTTTGGCTGGGTAGCCATGATACCGCCCCATACTTGTACAGCTACCTCTAGAACCTTAGAGAAGACAAGAACCATCGCCTTTAACGGACGGGAGTTGTTGGGTTTGTGTGCCGCACATCCTGCGATAGGCTTCAAGGTTCTGCAGGCATTGGCCTGTGTGATATCCGGAAGGCTGCGTCAGGCGTATGTCCAGTTACTGGGTGTTACCGGTGCTGATGGGCATTAATCGACCTCTATATTCGGTCATCGTTAGGGAGCTTTAGTTGATGGAACAAAAGACGCTTAGTTCAATGATGGAGGAGAAGAGGGTCTTCTATCCCCCTGCGGAGTTGAGTGAAAAGGCGTACATCAAGAGCCTCAAGCAGTACCAGGAAATCTATCAGAGATCGATCAAGGACCCCGAGGCCTTCTGGGCTGAGTGCGCCCAGCAGCTGGATTGGTATAAGAAGTGGGACAAGGTGCTGGTTGAGGACTTCAAAGAAGCTAAACACGAATGGTTCGTTGGCGGCAAGCTCAATGTCGCCTATAACTGCCTGGATAGACACCTTCAAGGCTGGCGAAGGAATAAGGCAGCCTTGATCTGGGAGGGAGATATCGGTGACAGCAAGACCCTCACCTACCAGCAGCTATACCACCAGGTGTGCAGGTTTGCCAATGTGCTGAAGAAGCACGGAGTTAAGAAGGGAGACCGCGTATCCATCTATCTGCCTATGATTCTGGAGCTGCCCATCGCCATGCTTGCCTGCGCTCGAATCGGGGCTATCCACAGCGTTGTTTTCGGTGGTTTCAGCGCCGAAGCCCTGCGTGATCGGATATTGGACTGCGATTCGAGAATGCTTATCTGTGTCGATGGCTACTACCGCGGCGGCCGGATCATTCGAAGCAAGGATAACGCTGATGCTGCCCTGGAGAAATGTCCGGAGGTGAAAGACGTGATTGCAGTCCAGCGGGCCGGCATTGTGGTGCATATGGAGCCGGGTCGAGACTACTGGTGGCATGAGGAAATGCAGGCTGAAGACATAAAACTAGTCTGTGAGCCTGAGGTGATGGATGCCGAAGACCCGCTGTTTATCCTGTACACCAGCGGGAGCACCGGAAAGCCCAAAGGCGTCCTCCACACGCAGGCTGGCTACTTGTTGTTCGCCTACCAGACCTTCAAGTGGATATTTGACATCAAGGAAGAGGATACATTTTGGTGTACCGCTGATATAGGCTGGGTCACCGGTCACAGCTATATCGTTTACGGCCCACTGGCTGCCGGCGCCACCTGCCTCATGTTTGAGGGTGTACCGAACTATCCTCACCCTGACCGGTTCTGGGACATTGTGGAAAAGTACCAGGTCACTATTTTCTATACTGCCCCGACTGCCCTCCGTGCCATAATGATGGTAGGGGACGACTGGCCTAATAAGCACGACCTGAGCTCACTTCGCATTCTGGGCTCGGTTGGAGAACCGATTAACCCCGAGGCATGGATGTGGTATTACAACGTAATCGGCAAAGGCAAGCGCCCGATTGTGGATACGTGGTGGCAGACGGAGACGGGCGCTGCATTGATCTCCCCTCTGCCGGGAGCTACCCCGTTGAAGCCCGGCTCGGCGACACTGCCGTTCCCCGGGATTGAGGTTGCCGTGATCAGAGACGACGGCTCACCGGCTGCGGTGAATGAAGGCGGCAACCTGATAATCAAGCGGCCGTGGCCGGGCCTGATGCGTGGAGTCTACGGCGACCCGGAGAGGTTTAAGAAGACCTACTTTGTCCAGTTCCCGGGCGTGTATACGACGGGAGACGGGGCCAGAGTCGACGAGGATGGTTACTACTGGCTGCTGGGGCGAATAGACGACGTCATTAATGTCTCCGGTCACCGCATCGGCACTGCTGAGGTGGAAAGCGCTCTGGTATCGCACGATAAGGTCGTCGAGGCAGCGGTGGTGGGTATGCCGCACGAAATCAAGGGACAGGGCATATACGCCTTCGTTACGTTGAGGAGCGACGTGGGAAAATCCGATGAGCTTAAGAAAGAGCTGGTAGCCCATGTCCGTAAACAGATAGGTCCGATAGCGACACCCGATAAGATCCAGTTTGCCGATGCACTGCCCAAGACCAGGAGCGGTAAGATCATGAGAAGAATCCTGACCAAGATCAGTAGTGGCGAAGTTGATAAGCTGGGAGACATCTCCACCCTGGCCGATCCGTCGGTGATGGACATACTGGTAAGAGAGAGGGAGGGGAACCAGGGAGTCTCACCCAGTAGATGATAAGCTTGGAGTGGGTATGCTTCCTGACGCAAGGCAAGCCCGATATGCTGCGACCTTAGTATGCTGCGGGCCGGCGAAACGGCATCGCGGTCTGCTAATCCCCGAGAACCGATACCATCAGTGCCCGGGCCTGAATCATAATCGGCCTGAACATTCCAAGTTAGTGTTGGATTACGAGTTAGATTCGTGAAAACATGCTCGGCTATATATCAGGTGCCTATACACGCCTTCCTCTTATCTCTTCAGAAACATCGCTCATAGGTATCGGGCCTGAACGCTTGGAAGCCCCTCTCTGCAGAGATAGCCGTTCTCACCAGCTGGAGTTAGTGCTGGCCTTCGGCCGTGCCTTCGACGATCTCGAACTCGTACGTGAAGCGGCCAACAGGCTCGTTAGTCTTCAAATAGTACCGCACCCAAGAAGCTACGCTCAAATCGTATGGCATCCACCAAGCTGTGTATGTCCCTGGTGGAACCTGGGTGAAATTACGGGAGTCATCAGGGAAGACAAATTGGGTCTGGTCCCAGGTCCAGGTATAGGTCTGCCCGGGTCTAATCGGCAATATAATCAGCAGTCGTGTTACGCCGTACACGCCTTCAATTCCCGAATAACCTCTCTCTAAGGTTCTGAATGTCGGATTGGTGAGGTGAATTGTCACCTCCTCACCCAGCAGGTACTGGTCCTTATCGGTTTGAATCCATTCCGCACGGCTAATAATAACAGCAAGGACGACAATTGCGGCAACAAGAACCACCGCAACGGAAATCAGAATCTTCCTCTTCTTTGTCATTTCTTCTGTCACCTCCTTCTGTTCCGCTTCTTCCCTCACCTCATCCAGCATCCTGCTCATGGACTACCTATCGCAGCATATCCTCTCCGGAACCCTTGTGCACAGTAAGCCGTTCGATACTATAATGCAGAAGGTCGGAGAAGGTTGCATTATTCCGCTCCGTAGATTTCCCCTCCTGCGCGCGTATGAACCTGATCGCGCTGAACAAAGCAGGCAATTGTGCAGTTCGGCCGTCATACTATGGTTTTGACTTAACCCCTTAAGCCCCAATTGCGCTAAACGACGGACTGCCAGCTCAGGAAGGGATAGGTCTCGCCGTCAACTATATTCCAGGTGAAGGCGGGGTTGGTTACGGCGGGAGCCACTGCGATTATGTCCCACGGCTCGTCCAGCCCTTCTGTTGCGGTATCCGTGAAGGTTTTGATGTCGCGCACTTCCTCCGTGGTCTTGCCTGTACCGCCGTCACTCTCTTCTATTCCCGACGTCTCTTTGTCCCAGAAGGAATCACTCACCGTGCCCCAGTTGCTTCCCACCAAACCGCCAACGTGCGTGTCGCCACTGATGCCAGCGGTGGCATAGGAGTTGCGTATAGCCCCGAAGTTCCATCCCACAAGACCCCCCACAGACGACTCCCCAGTGACACTGCCGCTGGAATACGTGTTGGTCACCGTGCCCAGGTTCAACCCGACCGCACCTCCGACACGCGTGTCGCCAGTCACATTGCAGGCGGAATATGAGTTGCTCACTGTGCCCTCGTTCGAACCGGCCACACCGCCAACACGCGACTCACCAGCCACGCTGCCATTGGCGCAACAGTTGCGTATCTCGCCGTGGTTGAGGCCTACGAGACCCCCAACGGCTTGGTTGCCGCTTACATCTGCATTGTCGACAGCGACTTCCCTGACTTTTCCGCCGGAAGCAACGAATCCGAATAGGCCGACGTGCGAAACAACACCGGAGCTGAAGCTGAGGTTCAAGACCTTGTGACCATTCCCATCAAACTCTCCAGCAAGATAAGGGATACAGAAGTTGGAGTGAGTGTCTAGAGCGAGATCGCCTTTCAACCTGAATCTCAATGAGTCATCTTGACCGAATGCGAGCAGTTGCTCGAAGTCATTGAGGCTATTCAGCAAGTAATAGCCGTCCTCCTGAGAAAGCCTTTCATCGACATCTAGGAGCTTTCCGTTGGTCAGCCACTCCTCGAAGTCTTCACCGAACAAAGCTCCAATGGTGATTATGTTCTCTCCGTTAATGAGAGCCTCATCATAGTTATAGTAGGAGTTGCTCATAG
>JAUWQY010000067.1 GCA_030610855.1 Dehalococcoidia bacterium | reverse complement strand
AATAGCTACTTCCTCGTTATAGGCAGGGAGTATGGCGGTGATGGTGGTCAGGGGATCACCTCCGTTTGTTGGGGTTGGAGTTGGTAAATGCCAGTGGCGGGCTCCGGCTGGAATATATTGATAAAGTTATTATAATCGTATGTCGAGTAGAGCCCATAGCGCACCTCCTGGTGGGGTAATAGCCCCGAGGTTACTATGAGCCCCCTCACAGAACCGGACATGAAGATTTCCCTCATCCGGCTCTTCAGAAGCACATCCTCTACGGTTTCAGGTTGTATAACGAAAGATATATCTTCGGCTTCGGGAGTGGATTAAATTGGATGAAACGATTAAACTGATCCCAGTTATAGCTTTTCCTCTGGCTGCGCCTGTTTATCCATTTAAAGGCAAGTTTCACGGTATGATAGTAGAAGTTCTGTAGCCATCGTATATTGCCGCTCATACCGTAATACCGGTAATGTCCGAGTAATTTTAGCCCCAGCACCTTCCACCATTTTTCCAGCTCGACAAGATTTCGAATACTCTTCAACCATATATTCATATCCGTCATCTTCTGTGTGAACTTCTTGCGTGATGTCTTCCGTCCAAGCTTGAATTTGCCTTTACGGGTTTTATCGCAGAAGTGTGTAAAACCAAGAAAATCAAAGGTTTCACACTTCATGCCGTATTTCCTTGCTTTCTGGCATGCGCAATGTCCGAACTCAATGATCTTACTCTTCTCTTCAGATACCATAAGTCCAAACTTACCCATTCGCTTCCTCAGTGCAACTCCAAATGCTCTTGCTTCTTCCTCTTTTTCGAAACAGACGACAAAATCATCTGCATATCGAACAAGCTGGGCATAGCCAGTTAGTTGTGGAATCACTTCAGTCTCAAACCATAAATCCAGCGCATAGTGAAGGTATACATTAGCGAGTACAGGACTTAGCACCCCACCCTGTGGCGTACCTTGATCCGTCTCACAGTAAACTCCTTCTTCCATTATGCCAGACTTTAGGAAACGACTGATCAACTGTAACAGATTCGAATCCACAACTCTATGTCTTAGACATTCCAGCAGTTGTTTGTGGTCTACTGTGTCAAAGAACTTCGAGATATCCATATCAACCACAAAATTGACAGGACCGGTCATGATGATCGTGTCTATTTTCTTAAGAGCATCGTGGCAACTGCGATTGGGACGAAAACCATAGGACGTGTCCATAAAGTCCTGTTCAAAGATTGCTTCAAGAATCTTCTTGATTGCCATTTGGACAATCTTGTCCTCGACAGTCGGGATTCCGAGCGGTCTTTTATCGCCGTTTGGCTTTGGAATATAGATACGCAAGACCGGTTGAGGCTTGTATTGCTTTCCTTTAAGCCTTGCTACCAGGTCTGCGAGATTCTCATCCAGTTGTTCCTCGTATTCATTCACTGTTACTCCGTCAATGCCTGGAGATTTTCTTCTTTTTAACTCCCTGAAACATTCTTTTAGGAAATCCTCTGTAAGCAGGTGTACTAATGATGTAAACTTGCATTCCGGGTCTTCCTCTGCTTTTAAAACTATAACTTGTATAGCTTTTTGAGTCTTAGACACCAGTTTTGTTGTCATCTACTCGCCACCTCTGAGTGTGGTAGATGTGCCCATGATGTCATTCGCGCTCCTGTCAGTCCCTTCCCTCCACAGGCATTACCCTGCTTCATCAGTAATATGAACTGATCCGACTCCCAAGACGTCATCTGCAATGTCTTACCGTTCATAGGCTTGACATCGCATACTTCCCGATGAAGAACGCCCTGGGCCTCCCGAGTTCCCATAATCTCCGTTTGATAACATGCTACGGTCTTAGACCCCGCTGGACTCACATCACCTTGCCATGTCGTTAAGCTCTCTGCTATATTCCAAGACCGGAGGTTTGGACTAATGCTGGTGTGAATACTGCCTTCCGTTACACAGAGAACGTCGGCTTCCAGAATCATCAGAATTTCGGGGCTTATAACCTTCACTTCCGTTGTGGCCTATTATCCCATCCTCCCAGCTTCACAACAGTCTGTTACCAGACTGGGTGCGGGGTTCAGTTCAGAGGTGGTGGCTAGCCTTTCCTCAGGTTGGATTTGCACCAACTGGCGAGTATGAATTTATCTCGGCACGCCTGTGTAATCTGTGTCTCAAAATTCGGCACTGTCCTAATTTAGAATACTTAATGGAAAATAAAAAAAATCCTCCCAACTCCATTGATGATCTGTCAAATTCTCAATCATTGCCGGTGTGCCCCTTTTCGGCAACCGATCCATAAAATTCCAATAAAATTGAAA
>JAUWQY010000037.1 GCA_030610855.1 Dehalococcoidia bacterium | reverse complement strand
TCACTGCCGCTGAAGGCAAAAGGCCCAATCCCTGACTGAGCTTAGCAGCTCCCATCATGCCGATGGCTACAGCCTCCCCATGCAGGAAGCGCTTGTACTGTGTAGCAGCCTCCAGGCCGTGGCCGATGGTATGTCCATAGTTCAAAATGATGCGTTTGCCCGCCCTTTCTTTCTCATCCTGGCTGACGACCCCGGCCTTGATGGCGGCGCTTCGGGCAATAGCCCGGGTGAGCGCCTCCGGCTCCAGTTCCCTCAGCCCATTTACGTTATTCTCTAAGAATCGAAAGAACTCCTCATCGAGAATCAAGCCGTGCTTGATAACTTCTGCCCAGCCTGAGATGAGTTCACGCTGAGGCAAGGTGGCGAGTGTCTGACAATCAGCCAAAACCAGTTTGGGCTGATAGAAGGCACCGGTCAGGTTCTTCCCCTGAGGATGGTTGACTCCGACCTTGCCTCCGATGCTGGCATCAACCATGGCTACCAGACTGGTCGGCACCTGTACCCAGAATATGCCCCGCAAGAAGGTGGCAGCAACAAAACCTGCCAGGTCACCCACCATACCACCGCCCAGGGCGATGATAACATCGTCTCGCTCGGCTCGGTGCCCGACAAGGAAATCATACATTCTGCTGGCGTAGTCGGTGCTCTTCGTTTCTTCCCCCGGCGGCACGACAAAGGAATGAACGGCAAAGCCAGCGTCCTTGAGGATTCTCTCAACTCTCCGGCCATAGAGGGAGAAGACATTGTCGTCGCTAATTATGATGGTAGCGCCAGACAGGCCAGTTCGCCTCATCTCATCACCAAGCCTGTCCAACAAGCCATAGCCGACAAAGACGGGATAATCCTGAGTCTCGGTCTCTACCAGGCAGGCAATGTCCTGATCGCTGAATGCCGACAGCTGGCAGCCATCAGCGCGACGAAGCAATCTCCAGGCCCGTATTACCTCCTCTGCCACCTGTCCGATGCTCAGGCTGTCGCTATGAACCGTCCAGTCAACCTCAGCATAGTAAGGCTGCCGGGATGCTTTAAGCTGCCTGATGCCTTCCAGAGGGTCATCGGTAGCCAAAAGGGGGCGGACTTCGGCTTCAGGACTGCGGGCAGCCTCATGGAACAATCGCTCATAGATAGTCTCTGGTCTAGCCTCCAGACAAACAATCAGACCGCTCCGTGCCAGCAGTTGATAATTCTGCCGGTCAACTATAGCACCGCCGCCAATGGCTATCACGTTTTGCCGTTGCCCGCAGGCTCGTCTCACCGCCTCCCGTTCCAATTCTCTGAACTTACCCTCACCGTCCTGGCGGAAAATCTCGGCAATGGGCTTGCCGGCTTCCTTCACTACCTCATCGTCGGTATCTATGCAATCCCAGTTCAATCTCCGTGCTACCTCTCTGGCCACGGCAGATTTGCCGGTGCCGGAGAAGCCGGTGATGATGAGATTGGCTATCCTCCTGTGCGCTTCCATTTGTAGTTATCTTCGTCAGTATATTGAAAAGGCCAGATTAGAGCAACAACTGCGGAATCAGATGGCGGCGTTAATCTTGGACCAGGCGGCTAAGGTATCCCTTGATCCTGGCAAGGCGAAGCATCCAGTACAAGAAGAGAAATGCCAGGACAACGAAACCCAAGTTCAGAACGGTTGCCCAAAACACATTATCAAGGGGCATCACACCCTCGGTTATAGCTGTGCGCATACCTTCAAACATATGCCTGGTTGGCAGGACAAAGGTGAGTTTCTGCAAGACAGGAGGAAATACAGATACGGGGTAATAAACTGCGGAAAAGGGCAGCACGAGAAAGGGGATGAAAAAAGCCAGGATGTCGGCTGACGGTCCGAACCGGACAACCAGCCCGATGGTCACGACGCCGAGCGCCCAGCCGAAGACAAGAATGTTGATGAAGAAGGGAATAATGTAAAGTCCCAGGGTCCAGATGTTCAGAGCGTAGAGCAAGAAAGCCAGGGTCGTAACGTAGAAGAAAGCCAGCAAAGCCTGAACAACACCTACGAGGATAAATCCCACGACCATCTCGCTCAACTTCACCGGAGAGGCAAAAAGGTTGATGATATTGCGCGACCACACCTCCTCTAAGAAAGAAATGCCAAAAGAGCGCTGGGAGAGATCGAACAGGGACCAGAAGATGAAGGCGCTGAGAATGAGTAAGATGAAGTCAGTCGCAGTATCATCCGGAGCAAGAGTTTGCACCCAGAGAGTAAGGAATCCCCAGAGGAACAATGCAACAGTGACAAAACCGAAAAGCCCGAATAGTTTCGGGACGCTTCGCCGGATAAGGACTATATTTCGGTAGAATATGCCCAGTATGTGCAGGCGGTTCATAACGATTCCCTGACCGGTTCGTTGGCAATAATAATGAAAATCTCCTCCAGATCCTCCTGGCCGTACTGCTTCTTAAGATTCTGGGGAGTGTCATCGGCCACGACCCGTCCCCGAGAAAGGAAGATAATCCTGTCCGATACCGTTTCTACTTCCCGCATGTTGTGGGAGGTCCAGAGAACGGCGCCGCGCGATTCCTGGATCCGTTTCAGGATTCTTGCCCTGAGCTGTCTGGCAGTCGGAGGATCGAGCGAAGCAGTGGGTTCGTCAAGCAGAAGAAGTTTAGGGTTGTTGACAAACGCCTTAGCTATACCAAGACGCATCTGCTCGCCCGAAGAAAGCTGGCCTATCTTCCTATTGACCAGTTCGCCAAGATTGAACTCGTCAAGAAGCGACTTCACCCTTTCTCTGTAGTTCCGAACTCCATAAAGGAGTGAGAACACAGTAAGGCCTTCCCTGGGAGTAAGATTGTACGGTAAAAGGGAATAAGGAGCGCTGAAGTTCATCATAGAAAGCAGTTCTTCGCGATGCCCCCTGAGGTTCTTCCCGAACACTTCGATGTCTCCGCTTGTGGGCGAGACGAGTGAGAGAAGCATCTGGATGGTTGTGGTCTTTCCTGCCCCATTCGGCCCCAGCAGGCTCACGATTTCACCTTCTTTAATCTCGAAGGAAATGCGGTTTACCGCTGTGAAGCTGTTGTATCGCTTGGTCAGATTTGTTACGCGGAGGATGGTGGCCATGGAAACAGTACTTTATAACGGAAAATGCTGGAATTTGCAATCTCCGCCAACGTAGCCAAAGAGGCAACCTCTACCCAACCGTGACAATGCAGAGGTGTTTGTGAACACGGTGTTCTGCGCGTGGTAGATTATGCTACTATTCTACGAATTGAACGGTAGCATTTCCCCGCAGAAGGCAATGGTTGTGAAAACATTGGTAGTTGGCTCCTTTGCCGCCAACTGCTACGTCGTCGGTTCATCCTCGACGATGAAAGGGATGATTATCGACCCCGGCGCCGAAGCGGCAACTATCCTGAGGACGGTGCAGCAAATGGGCCTATCCGTCTCCTTGATTGTGATAACCCATGCCCACATCGACCACGTTGGGGCCGTTCGTGCAGTCACAGAGAAGACTCATGCCCAGTTTGCCATTCACGAGGCAGAGAAGGGATTATTGCTTACCGCGCCCATGCGTATGCTAACATCGCTCGGCCTTACCCCCATCAAATCACCTCCTCAGCCTGACAGGTTGCTTAAGGACAGCGACCGAATAGATATCGATGACCTGCACTTTGAAGTCCTCCACACCCCGGGACATAGTTCCGGCGGAATCTGTCTTTTGGGGCACGGGGTAGTCTTCAGCGGTGATACTCTGTTTAAGCTCGGTATCGGCAGAACCGATTTTCCCGGTTGCAGCCACGAGCGCCTGATCAAGAGCATCCATGACAAACTCATGGTCTTGCCTGATGAAACCATTGTCTATCCCGGCCACGGGCCACCTACCACTATCGGGGATGAACGGAGAGGGAATCCTTTTCTGCTCTGATCAACCCTCTCTGAAGACTTCTTTTCACAGCTTTTCGCCTTCGCTAATACTGCGTCACTTGCCCCGGGGCAGCAGTTGCCCAATCAACGGATATTGCCCAGGCAATAGCGATAATGCGCCAGGGTCTCCTTTAGGTTATCACCGCCGAACTTCTCCAGGCAGGCATCGGCCAGGACGGTGGCCAGCATGGCTTCACCGATTACCCCCGCGGCAGGGACAATACAGATATCGCTGCGCTCGTAGTGAGCTTCAGTTGCCTCACCGCTGCGAAGGTCTATAGAAGGTAAGGGACTGACCAGGGTAGCAATCGGCTTGACTGCCGCCCTGATTACTATGTTCTCGCCGTTGCTTATGCCGCCTTCGATGCCGCCGGCATGATTAGTGGCATGTCGCCAGGGAAGAAGTCGCATCGTCGACGCTCCCGGCAATGACGAAGCAGGGTCCCCGGCAACAACATGGGGAGCCGGTTCGATGACATCCTGAGCTTGCGAACCATTAACGGCGGCCAGGGCAAATCCCGCTCCAATCTCCACCCCCTTCACGGCGTTGATGCTCATTACTGCCTGAGCAATCCTGCCGTCAAGACGGCGGTCCCAGCTAACGTGGCTGCCCAGGCCGACCGGGACCCCCACAGCAATCACCTCGAGAACACCGCCCAGTGTATCGCCCCTGGCTTTGGCCTCATCGATGGCTGTCATCATTGCCTTCTCCAGCCCGGCATCGGCACAACGGACGGGGGAGGACTCCACCTTTTGCCAATCTACCGTGCTTCCTTCAGAAGGTCTTCCTTGAGCGCGGTGAGATTCCTCGCTTCGCTCAGAATGACAAGAGTTGGAAGGTTCAGACCAATGGGACACGAAGGATTCGTAGCCTACATGTCCGATTGCCAAAGTCCGGCTATGAATGGCAATCCCTAACTCCTCCAGGAATCTTCTGGCCACAGCTCCAACAGCCACTCTGGCGGCTGTTTCCCGGGCGCTCGCCCTTTCCATAACCGGTCTGATATCCTCGAGGCCGTACTTGGTCACACCGGCCAGGTCGGCATGTCCCGGGCGGGGACGCGTTACAGGCTCTGCTTCTTTCTCTACCGGAGAAACACTTAGCTGCTGCTGCCAGTTCTGCCAGTCTCGATTTGTGATAAAGAGAGCGATGGGGCTGCCCGTTGTGAGTCCGTAGCGAATGCCTGAGATAACCTCGGCCTTATCCTCTTCGATCTTCATGCGGGCACCACGCCCGTATCCCTGCTGGCGCCGCCTGAGTTCCTTATTGATATAGTCCTCTGCCAGGGGAAGACCAGCCACCATCCCTTCCACGATGGCGACCAACCCCTGTCCGTGGGATTCTCCAGCGGTAAGAAAACGAAACTGCCCCATCAGCCTTGATACAGGAATTTGGGTTGAGGATAACTCTGGCTTAAGGTTTCCAGCAGGATTATGTCCTGTGCACTGAATCCCCATAACCTCATTCGGATAGCATTGCCAAGCCCCAAAAGCGACCATAACGTGATCCTGGGTGGTCGGTAGTACTCCACCATCGCCGCTTCAAGGCCGGCCAGTTCTGCCGCCAAATCTATCGCCGTATCCAGACCGCCCAGTTCGTCAACCAGTCCCAACCTCATGGCTTCGGTACCGCTGTAAAGCTGTCCCGTAGCCAGATTCCTGACGTCCTCCCTGGTTAGCCCCCTCCCTTCCGCTACCACCTCGATGAAGTGCTCATAATACTCGTCAACAAGTCGCTGCATGATTTCCTTTTCCTCGGTCGTCAACTCCCTCAATCCCGAATGCATGTCTTTATACTTGCCGCCTTTGAAGGTCTGTATCTTGATGCCCAGTTTCTCATAAAGTCCCTCTATATTTACTGCCTGAGAGATGACTCCAATGCTCCCCGTCAGCGCGTACGAAAGAGCAACGATCTTATCCGCTCCGGTCGAGATGTAGTATCCGCCCGAGGCAGTCACATTCTCCATGACTACTACAATGGGCATTTTCTCCTTGACTCTTTGTATCTCCTTCAAGATTTCCTGGCATGGTGGCACTGCTCCGCCGGGGCTCTCTATACGTAGAACAATCGCCTTCACAGCCGCATCTCCCTCTGCTCTCGTGAGGAATTCTTTCACCAGTCCCGGTGTAATGGTCGACCCGGACAAGAATGAGGCCTCCTGAAATGTGATAGTTCCACTGAGGGGGATGACAGCGATCTTGTCTGCCACCGGTCTTCCCATCGGTCTCAGGATGGGCAGAACCACTATTGCCACGACCAATAATATGCCCAGAGTGATAACTACTATCTTCTTCCTTTTCACTTCTCTGCTCCTGTTAGTGCTTCCTTAGCCTTACTGAGCATTACATCAACCGGCGCTTTTTTGCCTGTCCATAACTCGAAAGACGCCGCCCCTTGATATACTAACATAGGCAGACCACCGAGTATATCGGCTCCCGCCTTCTGTGCCAGCTTCAACAGAGGGGTTGGCCGGGGATTGTATACCAGGTCGTAGACCAGGACGCTCCCGGGAATCACCTCGAGACTCAGAGGCGATTGTCCTTCCTGAGAACTGTGCTTCATTCCCATAGTAGTGCAATGAACTATCAAATCGCAGTTGGCAAAAGTCTCGGCCGAGCTTACACTCTGCCACTGAAAAGCAACGACATGTGTCTCATAATCATCTGAGCTTGCCGAAGCCCTTTCGACATAACCCGTCAAACTCTCTGCTAATGCGCTGGCTCGCTCAAAGACACCATCGGTAATCGCCAGTGACGCCGCCTTCCTTTGCGCCAGGGCAAAACCCACTGCTCTCGCCGCTCCGCCGGCGCCCAGAATGACCACCCGCTTTCCTCCCGGGTCGAAGCGCCTTTCCCTGCCCAGCGCTTCCACAAAACCGTAGACGTCGGTATTGTAACCCAGAAGCCTGTCACCCTTCTTCACTATCGTGTTGACGGCACCAACCAGATTTGCCAGGTCGTCGACTTCGTCCAATAAAGGCAAAACTGCCTCTTTGTAGGGCACGGTGACGTTGGCCCCAACATTGTGCCGCTTTCTCAGATCATCCACTACGTCCTGGAGTTGAGCCGGGCTTGTCTCCCAAAGCTCATAGCGAATACCGAGCTGATGGTAGTCAAGGGCAGCCTGCTGGAAATAGGGAGAGATAGAGTGCTTGATGGGATAACCGATGAGGCCTATGTATCTCGACATTGCTACCCGTTCCTCAAGCTATCGAGATAGCCCTGGAGGATGAAAGCGGCCGCTATAGCATCTATCTGGGCCTTAGCCCGAAAACTGTAATGCTTGGCTCCTCTTTTTGCCCCGGAGCGCGGTCTCTGTCCTTTGCTGCCGACCTCCGTCTTCAATTGCTCGGCAGCCCAGGTAGAGAGCCGCTCGTCCCATAGTTGCATATCAAGCTGGTCGAGGTCAATCTCCCTGGCTCGCAATAACAACTTGTCAGCGAAGGTCGTTACCTTGCCGGCCTGTCTGCCAATCTCGCCGCTTAGACTGTAAGGCAAGCCAACCACAAGGCGCTCCACCCTGTATTGCTCCACGAGCTTGAGAATCGCATCTATAAGGACGTCTTCGTCTTGACTATCGAGCACGGTCAAGGGGGTTGCCAGCATACCCTGGGGATCACTGATGGCCACCCCGGTTCTTCTACCTCCGACATCCAGGCCTAAGCTGCGCATTTCACCATTCCCATTGTCAAGCCGAGCCCTTTCCTTTCTGTCATTCCGGGGCCTTCTTCTGTCATCCCGGGCCGTTTCCTCTGTCAGTCTTCGCCCCGACCCGTCGGGGCGAAGAATCCCGGAGCCTCTTCATTCCGCTTCGCTCCCTTCGAAATGACGGGGCTTCCTTCAGAATCTGAGCCGGCGCTCAGCTGACGAAGTGGCTGACCGTCAGCAAATCCGGCCCGCGACGATGCCTTTCACCGATCTCAGAGCTTCGTCAAGTCTGGCCGCCTCTTTCCCGCCCGCCTGAGCCATAGCAGCCTTGCCACCACCACCTCCACCGGTAGCTTTGGCTACCTGGTTGACAATATCGCCGGCATGAAGTCCCCTCTCCGTCAGGTCAGGAGTCACCATAGCCAGGAAATTAGGCTTGCCGTTATACACCGTAGCCAGAACCACTACGGCGCTCTTCAGTCTGTCCCGCAAAATGTCGCCCATTTCCCTCAGGACAGGCATGGTCAATGATGGCACCCTGGCGACGAGAACCGTCACACCTCTTACCTGCTCCGCTCGCCCGGACAAATCGTCCGCTATTCTGCGCGATAGCTCTCTTTCCAGTGAAAGTGATCTCTTGCGCTCTGCTTCCAACTCTCTGATGAGCGCTCTCACCTTGTCGGGGACCTCTTCGGGCGAGCCTTCCATTTCTCTGGCTACGCTCTGCAAGGCAGTTAGGCGAGATTCAACTAGAAATTCAGCTTTTCTTCCCGTCACTGCTTCAATACGATGCAGTCCCACGCCAATGCTGCTTTCACCGGTTATCAGAAACGTGCCGATTTCACCCGTTGAACTCACATGAGTGCCGCCGCAGAGTTCCTTGCTTATTGCCGGCTCCCCTATTTGCAGCACCCGAACTTCCTCGCCATATTTCTCTTCAAACAACGCGATAGCACCGTCGGCAATGGCCTGACTATAGGGCAGGGCTTTCGCTTCCGCTCTCAGGTTGTGGCGTATCCATTCATTGACCCCCCTCTGGATCTCGTTAAGCTGCTCGTCAGTTATGGGAGCCAGGTGGGAGAAGTCAAATCTAAACCTCTCCGGCTCTACCAAAGAACCCTTTTGATAGACACGGCCGCCCAGTGTTTGTCTTAACGCCGCCTGGAGCAGATGGGTGGCGGTGTGGTTGCGTGCAATGTCCAGCCTGCGGGCAACATCAACTACTGCCTCAACTTCGTCGCTGACAGATACACTCCCTTCGACCGCCTTCCCCACGTGCACTATTACGTCTGAAGGAGTTCTCACGCTGTTTGTGACGGCTATCCTCCCCTTTGGGCCGATGATTACGCCGCTGTCACCCACCTGCCCTCCCATCTCGCCATAGAAGGGAGTTCTGTCAAGTATTACGTCAACCTCACTGCCCTCAGCCACAGTTCGCACAGAGTTTCCGTCAGTTACCAAATCGCGAACCTTTGACCTGGAGCTGTATTCTTCATAGCCAACAAAATCTGTTCGCTTACGTATGACGGTAGCCTTGACTTCCAAACTACCAGTTCCACGCATGCTGGCCTTGGCCCTTTCCCGCCGCTTCTCCGTCTCAGACTGGAAGCCCTCCCAATCTATGGACAGACCTTTCTCCCGGGCGATTTCAGCGGTCAACTCCGGAGGAAAGCCACAGGTATCGTGAAGTTTGAATACTTCTTCGCCTGTTAACTGTTTCCTTCCCTGAAGCAAAGCCCCACCCGTGACTTTTTCCACCAGATTAAGCCCGCTATCCAGGGTAGCGATGAACTTCTCCTCCTCGACCCTGATTACTTCGCCGATCAGGCCCCTATTAGCCATAAGCTCAGGATATGTGCAGCCCATGCAATCAATGACGACGTCGGCCATCTCGCCGAGGAAAGGGTCATTCAATCCCAGCTTTCTGCCAAAGAGCGAAGCACGCCTGATTATCCGTCGCAGGACATATCCCCTCCCTTCGCTGGAAGGCATCACGCCATCGGCGATAAGAAAGGCGATGCCGCGCGAGTGGTCAATCACGATTCTGATGGCGCGATCAATATCCTCATCCCGTCCGTAGTCCTTCCCCGACAGGCGACAAATGCCGTCCACCAGAGGGACAAACAGGTCTGTCTCATAAGGCGAGGACTTGCCCTGGATAGCGGCTGAAGTCCTCTCCAATCCCATTCCGGTATCGATATTCGCCTTGGGCAAGGGGCTGCGTCGCCCGCTCCGATCCTGATTGTACTGCGTGAATACCAGATTCCATATCTCGCAGAAGCGGCCACAGTCGCAATTGGGCTTACATTCGGGTCGACAGCAGCCCACCTCTTCACCCAGGTCATAATGAATCTCGCTGCACGGTCCGCAGGGACCGGAATCGCCGACCGGGCCCCAGAAATTATCCTCCTCACCGAATCGCAATATCCTTTCGGCGGGGACGCCAATCTGCCGCCAACAGGCGAAGGCTTCGTCATCGTCAAGATAGATGGTTATCCAGAGCCGTTCCCCGGGCACTTTCAAATACCCTGTAACAAACTCCCAGGCCCAGTTAATGGTCTCCTTCTTGAAGTAATCTCCGACACTGAAATTGCCCAGCATCTCAAAGAAGGTGAAGTGCTTGCTATCACCCACCAGATCTATGTCGGTGGTGCGAAAACACTTCTGGCAGGAGGCTAACCGCGGGCTGGGCGGGTCCTCCAATCCCAGGTAATACGGCTTGATTTGAACCATGCCGGCGGCGGTTAAGAGCAGAGTAGGGTCGTTGTGAGGCACCAGGGAGGAGCTGGCGATGATCTTATGTCCCCTATCCTTGAAAAAGCTGAGAAACGCCTGCCTGAGTTCGTCACCGGTCACTTGTCGATCACCTTCTTGATTTTAGAAGGTGTCAGTCATAATGTCAATCACGATACGTGACCGAAGTGTTGACTGTGACGAGCACTACATGATAAAAATCATCCCGTATCGAGGCTCCGATAGCCCGGATATCGGGGTCCTGAATTCGCCAAAGCCTGGCCTCACCCGTGAGCCCTGAGCTTGTCCACGGGTCGCAGGCGTTTAGGATTTGGAAATCAGGATTCGGGATTTGCTCAGGATTTAGTGCTTAGAATTCAGGATTTTGATTCGTATGGATGAGCTAAAAAGCGCCCGGGAGATTGCTCAAGAGAGGGCAACAAGACTGGGCAAGCTGTCAGTCGAAGAGAAGAAACAACGAGAAAGACAGAGGTATCGCCAAATCGGTCAGGTGCTGGCACAGAAATGGCTCGACCGGTCTCAAAAACTGGATATGGCTGCGGAGTTGAACAAGCACGGGGAAGAGAACAGAGATATGGTGAAACAGGCTATAATCGAGCAGCTGGTAGAAGCTGTCGACCTTGCAGCCGCCCAGACCATAGATGGAGTGAAGAGAGCAATTGAGGGAATAGGCAGCTTAGGGCCTGAATTGCAACCGAAAGCTGAAAAGATGGGTGAGCTGGTTCAGGAATATGAAGGAGCAGAACGCAAGATAAGGCAGGAACTGGAAAGTGACTGCAGGGAGACCCTGCACCGGCTGAGGATCTCAGGAGCAGCAGTAGGTGATATCAATATCGAAGCTAACCCGCAGTGGCAACTTGCCCGGCAAAGGCTTATCGAGGCTTTTGCCCCGAGATTCAGCGATTTCAAGCGGGAACTCACAATCGTGACACAGGCATGATTCACGGGGCCCCCAGGGTGAGGACCTGGTCATAGCGCGCACCGCGGCGGTCGTAGTCCGTCTGGATGTTCTTGACCCGCAAGGGCTTCCCGATCAAATCGGGACAGCGGGGGTCGGTGACCTCTACAACATCGAGGAGCTCCTGGCCAACGTTGGCGGGGACGGTGATGGCGGACGGGTTGGCCGCCGGGGCCCTCGGCCGGGGTACCTTCTCGTGCCGCGTAACCAGGGCTCCTTTGTGTCAACTGTGATCACGTTGCGAGGTATTGACAGGATGGTCGCCGGCGAAGTAGAGTGACGATTGAACGCTCAGATGAGGTCAGCGGTGGCATGTATGTATTAGGTCATAAACTCACGTGCCCCACTCAGTGGAGCCACCTAGCCTGATGAATCAGGGAACCAGAAAGATCTGGAGGTGAAATGTGAAAGCAATACTCGGTTTGAGGAGACGCGACTATACGAGAAAAGCTGGCATTCTTCTTGTGGTGGCAGCCTTGGTCGTCGGGCTGTTAGGGTGTGACACGAGTCCCGTTGTGCGGTATGACCTAACGATCGACAGCACAACGGGCGGGTCGGTGACGAGTCCTGGAGAGGGGAGTTTCACATATGACGAGGGGGCGATGGTTGACCTAGTGGCAGAATCCGAGACGGGTTACCAGTTTGTCAACTGGAGCGGCGATGTGGGCACGGTTGGCAATGTGGATGCTGGCCCAACCACCATCACGATGAACGGCGATTACTCCATTACGGCCAACTTCGAGGAAGAGGATGAGGTGGTCTTCCCCGATGCCAACCTGGAGGCAGCGGTCAGGATGGCGATCGGCAAGCCGACGGGGGCTATCTACCCGTCAGACCTGGAAGGGCTTACCGGGCTTCATGCTTCTGGAAGGAATATCACCGACCTCACCGGTCTTGAATACTGCACCGACCTGATATGGTTGCGCCTTTGGACTAACCAGATAAGCGATATCTCGCCCCTGGCCGGCCTCACCAGCCTGACGTGGCTGAGACTTGATAGTAACCAGATAAGCGATATCTCGCCCCTGGCCGGCCTCACCAGCCTGACAGAGCTCGACCTTTACGGTAACCAGATAAGCGATATCTCGCCCCTGGCCGGCCTCACCAGCCTGAGAGAGCTCTACCTTTCGAGTAACCAGATAAACGATATCTCGCCCCTGGCCGGCCTCACCAGCCTGACAGAGCTCGACCTTAGTTATAACCAGATAAGCGATATCTCGCACCTGGCCGGCCTCACCAGCCTGACAAGCCTCGGTCTGGGTTCTAACCAGATAAGCGATATCTCGCCCCTGGCCGGCCTCACCAGCCTGACATACCTCTTCCTTTACGGTAACCAGATAAGCGACATCTCGCCCTTGGCCGGCCTCACCAGCCTGCCAGACCTCGACCTTAGGTATAACCAGATAAGCGATCTCTCGAGCCGCCCCGGGCTCTCCAGACACAGTCCGATCAAGCGTATTGCGTCAGAGATGAG